>CAMWXI010000042.1 GCA_947178175.1 uncultured Porphyromonadaceae bacterium
CAAGTTTTATGTCTTGTGGGATTTGACAGTGCCTCAGCTCACGGACCCTGTTTATAAAAAAAACCGTCGCGGTGCGACGGCTTTAATTGGCTTCTTTTCATCTGATAGGGATGAAGATGGAATGTGTCTAGTTTTATTCCTATTATATTTATAAAAACGGGGCTTTGCTTTCGTACGGGAGATTAATACCAGGGAGCTCTGGGGTAAGAGCGATATATGTAGGTTTGGCGACCGCTTTGGTTTGTCCATTGCATATATAGATAGTAGCCGCCATCAAACCAGTAGCTCATAGTTGAAGCTTGCCCGTTGCCTGCATACTGGATATTGATTTGATAACGGGAAACACCCATTCCGGAGTTCTGACACCAATAGGCAAGTGTTTCCGAATAGGGATGATTGTTCAGATAGTAATAATACACGCCACGTCCGCTCCCATTAAAGAATAGATAGTTGGCATCATATCTTGACACCGGCACATTATTAATACTCTCAAGCATCCAATAACCGTTAAGCCGAGAATCATAGAAATTATTTGTCCACTGATTTGGCGGATAAGGATTCCACGGTTCTACTTCGCAAGAAGTGAGCGAGAGGAGCACAAGCATGGCAGAGAGGAGGGAGAAAAGAGAGCGCTTGGTAAAGAAGTTTTTCATAACCTTGAATTTTTAATTATAAATAAGAGGGAATCTGCAAATAAGACACCTTAAATATAATAAAGGTTTAAGTAGTGGATAATTTTTTGACAGTTTACAGCGTATAATGGAGAGGTGATTAAAATTCCACAAAAGAGAACGGGAGGAGGGATTTGATAGATGGGAAAATATAAACTTTTTCTCTTCCGAATAGAATGACCTGAATATCCGAGTATTTATTCTCATATTCAAGGAGGGCCTGTCGGCATGCGCCACAGGGACTGATAGGTAAAGCCTGGAACAGGGATTCCCATTCCTGCGGAGTGCATTGAGAGGGTTCCTTCCCGGAGGGCCAGGCAGCGATGGCAATTTTCTTGAAAGGCACACCCGGGTGCTGAGCTGCAGCATAGAAGCAAGCAGAACGTTCAGCACATGTCCCCGAGGGGAAAGCTGCGTTTTCCTGATTAGATCCGGTGATTACCGTTCCGTTATCCAGCAGGATAGCCGCACCGACTCGAAATCCGGAATAGGGGGCGTAGGAATTCCTTGTAGCATTTTTTGCCGCATCCACAAGCGCTTTATCCTGCTCGGAGAGTTCATGATATTCAGCCTCAAGAGCTGTTATGTTAAAATTAATGGTTTTCATGAGTCAACACTGATATTGATTATCTCCTCACTATCTCACTGAAAGATAAAAAATGAGGTTTTCACTGCATAACACTTAAACAACAAACTATGATTGACAGTTTTTGAATCATTCTTTGTAAGCTCAAATTTTCCGGGTAGTACGCAGTCAGAACAGGTCTTTTTGTGCGCAAAGGGCGGGAAAGAGCTTCCTTGCCACAGGAATGAAAATCCACGACAAAAAGAGCACAATGAGAAAAGAAACCACCTGGGGACGCGGAATAGCAATGTATTCAAAAAACAGCCATACCACACAAGTCCAGAGCACATGGGAGCCGAGTATGATGATGGAATATCTTCCGCAATATGAGATAACAGGAAGCCACCGTATGATTTTACAGACAAACAGGGTTGCTACAGGGACGACAGAATAGAGGAATACTATCCCCCATGGAGAGCCATTGATCTTAAGATAGAAGAAATCGAGCAAGTAGAAGTTGGGATCCTTACGAAGCATAAAAAATATGAAAACTGCCGCGCCGAGAATGGCGATAGGTATGTCGAATTTAAGGTTTGGGCGGAGCAGGCCGGAGCGTCGGAGCAAAGAGCCGATAAAGAAAAAGAAGAGTCCTAAAAGGGATTGAGTGAGAGCGAAAGGGAGGAGTATGTCATTAAGTGCGAGTATCCAACCGATTGCAGAGAGAGAGAGAACGATGAGAGCCTGAGCGATCCTGAAAGGGACGAAAAGTGTGACGGCTCCGAAGATAATGTTATCAAAGAATAGAGAGAGGAGAAACCATAAGACGAAATTGAAATTAGAGTAAATATCCCAGAGGCATAACCATTCCCAATTAAACCGGCCGCTGTCCATCCATGCAAAGGGGATGCTCAGTAAAGAAAAGAAGAGGAAAGGGACAATCAAACGGTTGAATTTCTTTCGCAACAGAACGGTCAGGGAATTATAATTAGAGAAGAAAATACCCGAGAGCATAAAGAAGAGAGGCATACGCAACGGGCGCAACATATTGGCAGAGACATAAACTTCAGAATGGAGTAGCACCACAAGAATGATACATATCCCCTTGGCGAGGTCAATATATTGTAGACGAGGTTTGCCGGACGGAGTGCGAGAGTCAGAGCGAGAGGGCAAGAAATTTTCAAGGATAAAAGACTTTATACCCATTGATAAATGGGAAATGCAGCTTTTCATTTTTAGCAATAAATTAAAAAACAGTCCCAATCTGACCAAAATAAGCCAACCGGAATCAAGGCAAAATTAGCAAAAAAATGGTAAATTTGCGTATGCTTAGGAAATCCATAAAACGAAGTCGTCTAAACATATTCCCGAATCATAAATATTACCCCGGCAATAAGATTAGACGAATTCAGCTGATAACAACCATTCTGCTCCTACCCGCAACATGGCAATCCATGCGGGGAGATGCCTACAGCGACTACATTGCCTCCTATAGCGAGATGGCCATGAGCCAGCAGGAAGAATATGGCATACCCGCGTCCATCACCCTTGCCCAGGGACTCCTGGAGAGTGCGGCCGGCCGATCGACACTTGCAAGGGAAGGGAATAATCATTTCGGTATAAAATGTCATGCCGACTGGCAGGGAGCGAGTATGCTCAGAGACGATGATGCACCGGACGAATGTTTCAGGGTATATGAAAATGCTGAAGAGAGTTTCAGAGATCACTCGATATTTCTGACACGTCGCCGCTATCAACCATTATTCGAGTATGAAGTGACAGACTACGCCTCCTGGGCGCGAGGGCTGAGCAGGTGCGGATATGCCACAGACCCCAACTATGCCGATAGATTGATAACCATAATAGAGCGTTATTCCCTATATTTATACGACAAAGACGGAGGACATGTCGAAAATGGTGCAGACTTCATACTGGAGAGTCTGCAAAGAAGCCACATAGTCAGGAAAGGGCGTGGACTGCATTATATCATAGCCACCCCTGAAGACACCTACGGGAGCATCGCGAGAGAATTCCGGATCCCTCTTGACGACCTGTTGCGCTATAACGACTGCCCCACCGACGGACAGGTCAGGGCATGGGAAGAAGTGTATCTACAGGAGAAACATACCGACGGCCCGTCAGGAATAAAATGGGCAACCATAGGTGAAGACGAAACCTTAAGGACAGTTGCGCAGCGCTTTGGAGTGAAGATGGAGTCATTACAGAGAAAGAATCCCGGGATAAAAGACGAGCCCGGCACACGGCTACGTCTATAGATATTGATCCATATGGCAATCTTCATTAATCATTCGGGAGTCTCGGTCAGCATACATCCCAACACCCTTCAAAATCTTACCACAAAAAGAAGTTTATACAACTTCAGTAGAAAAAAATTTTCTTTAGTGAGAAAAAAAGTATAACTTTGCAAATCCTATGGCCCTGTCAGAGCGACAACGAAGATGTGGGGAATTAGGATTTAAAGATATAAGCCTCTGTAGTTCAACGGATAGAATAGAAGTTTCCTAAACTTTAGATAGGAGTTCGATTCTCCTCGGAGGTACAACAAAATATAGCGACGGTCGGCTTGGGGGATAATCCGGAGTCGGCTCGTTGAATGATGAAATATCATTAAAGCAAATGTAAAGTTATGATTAACGCTCAAAAAATTGTAACTTTGCATTTCAAACCGTCAAAAAAGCAACGATCCGTGGGAAAGTTCAGTCAATACAAGGTTCAGTTATCAAACCTACAGGAAGGTAAGCATGAGCAGGAATTTGAGTGTAACACCGAATTCTTCCGCAACATGGAGAATACTGAGGTATTGAGTTCTGACGTACACGTCCATTTAGATTTGGAGAAGAAGCGCGATGCATATTATCTTCATTTCAGTTTTTATGGAGAGATAACGATACCGTGTGATCGCTGTCTTGACCCGATGGAGCTGCCGGTGGAGAGCGAATACTCCTTAACGGTAAAATATGGCGAGAGCTACAACGATGAGAGTGATGAAGTATTGGTGATACCTTACAGCGATACATATCTGAATGTAGCCTACATGCTCTACGACACGATTATGCTAAGCATCCCCCTGCGCCATGTTCATCCTCTGGGGAAATGCAACCGGGCGATGGCATCAGTGCTCAACAAGCACAAAGGAGGCATAGACGACGGTGACGAAGAAGAGATAGATGAAAGTTATCTTGACTCAGAAGAGCAGGGATAACCAAGAGAAGAATAATAACAAAATAAAAAAAGAATAAAGCAATGGCACATCCTAAACGCAGACAATCACACACCCGTACAGCGAAAAGACGTACGCACGACAAGGCATTGATTCCTACACTTGCAATTTGTCCGAATTGTGGCGCATGGCATATCTACCACACAGTATGTGGTGAATGTGGCTACTATCGTGGCAAGCAGGTAATAGAAAAGGAGATGAACTAATCTCCGGGGTTCGGAGAGATCCCCGAGAACCATCCAGCAACGCTCGCGCAAGGCAACCAGGAAAGACCGAGGTGCCTGCGTGAACGTATACTGCTATCAACAGAACAGAAGACAAGTCCGAGCAAAAGGAGACAATCTGCCCGGCAAATCAATAAATTATGGTCAATGCAAAGATAAGCGGCATCGCCTCTTACGTGCCGGATGACATATTAGACAACGAGATGCTCTCGCAGATGGTAGACACCAACGACGAATGGATCACCACCCGCGTAGGTATCAAGGAACGCCGCATCCTTCATGAAGAAGGTAAAGGTTCCGGGTATATGGGAGAACAGGCAGTTAAACGTCTGCTTGCCGAGACTTCAACATCCCCGGAAGAGATAGATCTTCTGATGTGCGCCACATCAAATCCGGACTATCGTTTTCCCTCAACAGCCTCAGTTATCGCCCATGCCTGCGGTCTAAAGAATGCGTATGCCTTCGACATCCAGGCAGCGTGTGCCGGGTTTATCGTAACGATGCAAACCGCGAGAGCCTACATCCAGTCGGGCCTTTACAAAAAGATAGTAGTGGTGTGTGCCGAAAAGATGTCAAGCATGACCGACTATACGGACCGTTCCACATGTCCGTTGTTTGGCGATGCCGCAGCAGCAGTTCTGGTGGAGCCAACGGAGGAAGCAGTCGGCATAATAGACGGAGAATTTCACATTGACGGCACCGGGCTCCCTCACCTGCTGATGAAAGCCGGTGGCTCAGTGAAACCGGCAACAGAAGATACCGTTCGCAATCATGAACATTTCATCTATCAGGAAGGACGCGTAGTCTACAAGAATGCAGTGCGCGATATGCTCTCATCCACCCAATCAGTGATGAAACGCAACAATCTGTCGGTAGATGAAATCAACTGGCTCGTACCCCATCAGGCCAACCTCCGAATCATAGAGGCTGTCAGCAGCCGCATAAAGGTGCCCGCAGAAAAAGTGTTGATTAATATACAGCACTATGGCAACACTTCAGCTGCCTCAATCCCCTTATGTCTTGATGAATATAAAAAACAGCTGCACAAAGGAGATAAGATTATCATGACAGCTTTCGGAGCCGGCTTCACCTGGGGAGCCATGTATCTCATCTGGGCTATTGACCCCAAATAATAACACCAACTCAAAAAATATCAAAGACATCCTTCCCCATTTTAAAGGGGTGTGGATGTCTTTTTTATGACATGAAATAAAACTACCGCCATGCGTGGGGCGTTATAAACAAAGAGAGTATAACTCATCAATAATCAAAAATAAAAACAAAATGAAAGAAGAACAGAATAACGCCACTCCTCACAAAGCCGGATTTGTAAACATCGTCGGTAATCCGAATGTAGGAAAGTCAACACTGATGAATGACCTTGTAGGGGAAAGAATTTCAATTATCACCAATAAGGCCCAGACCACACGCCATAGAATCATGGGAATAGTCAACACTCCTGAATTGCAGATAGTCTATTCCGATACACCGGGAGTATTAAAACCGAAATATAAGCTGCAGGAATCAATGCTTGAATTTTCGGAAGGGGCTCTCACAGATGCCGATATACTGCTCTATGTCACAGACGTCGTGGAAGATCCGGAGAAAAACAAGGAATTTCTTGACAGAGTAGCCAAAGAGACAATTCCGGTGCTGTTGGTAATAAATAAAATCGATCTTTTGAAGGGGAACGACGAGCTTGACAATCTTATAGCAAAATGGCACGAGCGTCTTCCCAAGGCAGAGATATATCCGCTGAGTGCCAAAGAGCATTTCAATGTAGAAAATCTGAAAAACCGAATCACGGAATTGCTGCCACCCTCTCCCCCCTTCTTTGGAAAGGATGCGATGACCGACAAGCCGGCACGCTTTTTTGTCACGGAAATAATCCGCGAAAAGCTGTTGCTCAACTATGATAAAGAGATACCCTATAGTGCAGAAGTGCTGGTAGAGAAATTTGAGGAGAAAGACAACTCCATCCATATCATGGCGGTAGTCTATGTAGAGCGCGACTCCCAGAAGGGAATCATCATCGGCAAAGGTGGTGAGAAAATAAAGAGAGTTGGAATAGAAGCACGCAAAGACATCGAGAAATTCTTTGACAAAAGTGTCTATCTCGAACTGTTTGTGAAAGTGGAAAAAGACTGGCGAAACAGAGAAAACAAACTAAAAGCCTTCGGGTATATAGAATAATAAAACACAATGAGCAAATTAATTGCAATAGTAGGACGGCCGAATGTGGGTAAATCCACATTGTTCAACCGTTTGACGCAGACCCGGTCGGCGATAGTAGACGACACCGCCGGCACCACCCGCGACCGCCAATATGGGAAAGTAGACTGGAACGGTCAGGAATTTTCCATAGTAGACACAGGTGGCTGGGTAGTAAATTCGGATGATATATTCGAGGAAGAAATCAACAAGCAGGTGCATATTGCCATCGAAGAGGCAGATGTGATACTCTTCGTTGTAGACTCCTCAGTAGGGGTAACCGACCTTGACGACAAGGTTGCCTCAATCTTAAGAAGGTCGAAAAAGCCTGTTATAATAGTAGCCAACAAGGAGGATAAAAGCGGGGCACAATATAATGTTCCGGAATTCTATTCCCTCGGGTTGGGCGACCCTATTGAAGTGTCGTCAGCCAACGGTAGCGGCACGGGCGATCTGCTTGATGAGATAGTAAAAGATATGCCTGATCGGGTGGAGGAAGAAGCTCCGGAAGAGGACATAGCAAAATTTGCGATTGTCGGAAGACCTAACGCAGGGAAATCCTCTCTCATCAATGCCTTCATTGGAGAAGAACGCCATATAGTGACCGACATAGCAGGCACCACACGCGATTCTATCTATCATCGTTATAACAAGTTTGGGTTTGACTTCTATCTGGTGGACACCGCCGGCATCCGCAGAAAGCAGAAAGTGAACGAAGATATAGAATACTACTCCGTGATTCGTTCCATACGCGCTATAGAGGCGAGTGATGTATGCATTCTGATGATAGATGCCACCCGAGGGATAGAAAGCCAGGATGCGAATATTTTCGGACTTATCCAAAGGAACAGAAAAGGACTGGTGGTCTGTGTCAACAAATGGGATCTTGTGGAAAACAAATCGCTTGAAGCGCAAAAGATGTTCGAACGGGCGATACGCGACCGTTTCGCACCCTTCACGGATTTTCCCATTTTATTTACCTCTGCCCTTACCAAACAAAGAATCTTCAAGGTGTTGGAGACTGCCATAAAGGTGTATGAAAATCGCAGACGAATAGTTCCGACCTCCCAGCTCAACAGCTATATGCTCGAACAGATAGCAATCACACCTCCTCCCTCCAACAAGGGAAAATTCGTCAAGATAAAATATGTCACGATGCTTAAGGATTCCATTATTCCAACCTTTGTATTCTTCTGCAATCTTCCACAATGGGTAAAAGAACCCTACAGAAGATTCCTGGAGAATAAAATTCGTGAAAAATGGGATTTTCACGGGACACCTATTCAGATCTTCATGCGCGACAAATAATTAATATATATAAGACAGCCTGAGCATTAAACAAATACTCAGGCTGTCTTTTATCACTGAACCGTCACACTACCGGAGTATCAATCTTCAACCTCAACGTCGAAGTCATCTCCGAAAAGATCTTCGGGTATATCATCATTTTCCATTGTCGGTTTTTCATCGGTCTCTGCAGAAGAAGAAGTGGGAGTGAAACCCGGACGACCTCCGGAACGGGACTCCTCAAGCTTTTCCCTGATAGCCACCTCTATTTCGTCTGCAAGCTCCACATTGTCCAGGAGAATCTTCTTCACAGCATCTCGTCCCTGTCCTAACTTGGTGCCATTATAGGAGAACCAGGCTCCGGACTTCTTGACGATTCCAAGATCGGTGCCGATATCTATAATCTCGCCTACCTTGGAAATACCTTCACCGAACATTATATCAAATTCCGCTTTCATAAACGGTGGAGCGACCTTATTCTTGACAACTTTAACCTTGGCGAGACGGCCGATAGCCTTCTCTCCATCCTTTATGACAGTGCTGGGGCGAATATCCAGACGCACTGAAGCGTAAAACTTAAGTGCATTACCACCGGTAGTAGTCTCCGGATTACCGAACATCAGACCAATCTTCTCACGAATCTGATTAATGAAGATACAGCATGTGCGGGTACGTGAGATTGTACCGGTCAGCTTTCTCATTGCCTGACTCATCAGGCGAGCGTGGAGACCAACATTCTTATCTCCCATCTCTCCCTCAAGTTCAGCCTTAGGAGTAAGCGCAGCAACCGAGTCTATAACCAAAACATCAATAGCACCTGAATTGATAAGCTGCTCCGCAATATCAAGAGCCTGTTCACCATTATCAGGCTGAGCTATCCAAAGATTATTGATGTCTACTCCCAACTTCTCGGCGTAGAATCGGTCGAAGGCGTGTTCCGCATCTATTATAGCACAAATTCCTCCCTGCTTCTGAGCCTCCGCTATCACATGAATAGCAAGTGTGGTCTTACCGGAAGATTCCGGCCCATATATTTCAGTGACACGTCCGCGCGGCAGACCTCCAACACCAAGTGCGAAGTCAAGACCTATAGAACCTGTGGAAATGACCTCGACATCCTGCACCACATCATCTCCAAGACGCATAATCGCACCCGTACCGAAATCCTTCTCCAGATGAGCCATAGTCATATCTAGTGCTTTCAACTTCTCCTCCCGGTCGCTGATTCGAGTCTGGGGAGACTTAACCGTTTTTTTCTTTGCCATTTTTCTTAATATTTATTTTGTTGCAAAGATACATCCACATTCGGCATTTTCATAATTTAAGACCGATTAAATTACCCGTTCAGTACTTAAACATTCTTAAATCTCGGCCAACACTGCATTATTCATGCAGTCACTGCAACTTCTTTTCAGATCTTATCTCACCACCCTCAAAATGTTTAACTTCGATAAACGCCCCTGTTTCAGGCTTATCACCCAACCTAATTCCGTTCATAGAATAGTATTCTGTATACAGGAGGGCTGTTTCAACAGTATCTTTCAGATCCTCTACTCCGGTTCCCCAAAGAGGTGCATCGGCTGAATATGCTGAGGTATTAGCGTTCAGAACCTCCTTTGTCTTTGCATCCAGCAGGGCCGCCACAACTCTGAAATTACCATCATTCCTTACAGCGCTCTTCGTATCCTTAGCAAGTTCGATGGAAACACGGCTCATAGGCAGACTACCCCTGAAAGTATAAGTTTCATTCTCCGATACAGGATCGGGAATTGTCAGAGCATTGCCACGGGCATCGTCAAAAATCAGAGCAATATCGTCAAAAATCAGATCTGAAACCTCGAATGGCTGACCAATAAAAAGATCCCAGTATTTACCCTTATAGTAATCGCTCGTATAAGAGCTTGAAGTAGTATAGAAGTTACGCTGTTTATATCCTGTCAGGCCATCCGCAACCAAGGCATATACCACACGATACTGATCAGGGTCTGCGCCATCAAGGAAATGGAGATTGATAGATGGTATAAGTTCAGAATGAGAATTATCCTTCCAGAAAAGCTCCACATCTATATCTGCCGGGGGGAGCGCGTCAAGAAGATTATCAAGGGTATTTTCTTTATTACCGAAAGCCGTTATACGAGTATCCCGGTCAAAATATAATGAAGGACATCCAGCCTCTGAATTCGGCCGATTGTCGTAGAACACAGTTTCAAGAGAATCATTACAATGAAATACAATTGTGACAAAATCATCCGGCCGACTATCCTTAAGCTGACTGACATTGACAAAAACTTCGGGACACCATCCGCACCATGTTCCGGTATATTCTTCCACTAAAACCCGTTTACGGGGAAGCCAGGGACGAACCAGTACAGGAAATTCCGTGGTTTTGTCTTCAAAGGCATTTTCCTGAGTACCATTAAATCCATCAGTTGTAATCACTGCGCTGTAATCACCTCTTTCATCCGGGACCATCATCGGCATTGAAATAACAACCGATTCATCCTCTTTCAAGGGAGTGTCGAGAACTATTGTGCCTTCCGAAGTCAGCTCAGTATCTCTGATACTCACTGTGTAATCCACAGAAGTGATACTATTGCTTCCGTAATTGCTGAGTTTTGCTTCGATATTATGTTCCTCTCCTGTTATGGCATAGACATTGCGGGTGGGAACAATCGATCCGGCATATAGGGATTTCTCTCCTTTCAGAATTACCCTCATTGTACTTACACCCATCTGCTGTGCTGAATAGTCATGCCATCTTAGATTTTTTTCAAGAGGCTGATTCACACTCCCTATGTTATAACCCATGCGCATAAACAAACCACCTTGCGGGGAAGCTGACGCTGCTATATTCACAGGATATGCCTGAGACCATGAAGGAAGTTTGGTCACTTTTACAGTATAACCCACATATACTCCTTCTTCAGGGATTTTATAAGGCTCCGCAAAATTTATATCAAGGCGATAGACAGGATTTTCATCAGTACCGATATTTGCGATGATTCCATCAGCAGACATAATATCCGGAACATTTTTATAAGTATCCTGATCAACGACAAGTTCCGATGTTATAAAACCTTTTGCCTCAGGGGCACACTCACACTTATCCTTTGTCGGAATATCTACGCTGATACCCGTAATTTCATATCCTACAAAAGCAGGATTATTGAGAAGGATTGCCACATCATGATCAACATATCTTCCCCAACCGATAGAAGAAACTGTTGCGTTCTCATCAGTAGCATAAGTAAATACCTTTGTATCGGCATTATCTCCGGCATATAATGTCGAGATTGCCAATGCAGAAACAAAAACTAATGTTAAAATTCGATTCATGAT
>CAMWXI010000043.1 GCA_947178175.1 uncultured Porphyromonadaceae bacterium
CCGAATTCAGCGGTATACTTTTCAGATTTAATTGTGCCTGCAACAGGCTGTTTTGCAATCAGCGGCGCTGTAATTGCTTCTTCCTGATATGCTTCATATTGTGCATTCATAGCATCAGTCAAAAGCTGAACGGAAGCAGCCTCGCTTAGAATCTCCTTACCCTCGGGAACAGAAACAACAATAACCTGATTGTTGGGTGTCATGAGCGTGCCGGCTATCTGATTGTATAAATCAACAGGGATTGAATTAAGGAACATTGTAGCCAACATTCTCTTATTTTCAATGCCGGGTGCCGGTTTGCTATCGATGAAGTTATTAATAAACTCCTGTGCTAATGCAGAATTCTGAGTCTTATTTCGCTCATTGTACGCTTTCTCAAGATTGGCGAGGATTTTGTCGCGAGCACGCTCTGCCTCAGAAGTGAGGAAACCGGTTTTGCAAGCTCGTGCTACAACTGCGAGAGCAGCGGAGTAAGCTTTTTCAGGAGAAACGTTATCTTTGGGAATAATGTAGATATTGAATGAATCTTTAGTTTTCGCAACATAGAAGTTTCCAATGCGAACACCGGCATAAGCGTAGGGGCAATCAGCTTCCTGAGCGTAGTCTGAAAGACGCTCGTTAATCATTGAGGAAAGCATCACTGGCACCAAATCTGCGAAAAGATAACCCTGATCTGTGTTTCTCAGTTCCAACGGGAACTTTTCACTTTTGAAAGATACCGTTATCATGGAATTGGGAAGTTCCTTGTCGGAGAATGCATAGTAGATAGGTTTCTCGTTGTCGCTGATCACAGGATAAGTTCTTTCTGCCGCATTTTCCGGCATAGGGATTTTGGAGAATAAATCTACTACTTTTTTCTCCATTTCAGCAGCATCAAAATCTCCCACAATGATGATTCCCTGTTGATCGGGACGATACCATTTCTTATAATATGCACGAAGAACTTCAGGCTTGAAATTCATGATTATATCAATTTTTCCGATGGGCATCTGCTGATATTGATATTCCTGGAAGATTTGCGGAAGCATCGCTTCATACATTCTCACCTGGGCGCTGTTTCTTGAACGCCATTCTTCACGAATCACACCACGCTCCGCATTGATTTCACTCTCCTCAAGAAGGATGCTCGAGCTCCAATCGCGAAGGGCAAGTAGAACGCTGTCCATGAGCTGAACATCATTGGTGGGAACATTATCTATGTTATAGACTGTCTCATCAAAGCTTGTGTAAGCATTAATGTCCGCTCCGAAACGTATACCTTTTGACTGAAGATAATTTAATAGATCCTTACCGGGGTAAGTGGTTGTCCCATTGAAGGCCATGTGCTCAAGAAAATGAGCAAGACCGAGCTGATCGGGAGTTTCCAGTGTGGAACCTACTTTCTGTGCAATATAAAAGTTTGCACGGTTCTTCGGTTCTTCATTGTGTAGAATGTAGTAAGTCAGACCATTCGGAAGCACTCCATGCTTCACTGCCGGATCCAGCGGTAATTGCTGAGGCTGGGGTCCTTGCGCTTTCAGTGTAAAGACAGCCATAAGCAGCAATACTAAACTAAAAAGTTGTTTCATACTATATTATTATTTGGGTTGTTTTTTCTATGGTTAAATTATGTAGGTCATCTTTTGTCTATATGAACTATCATCTACAAAATTATAATTTTATTTTGTAAAAACAAAAATCTATTTATGGTTTAACAATAAATAATACTTGTTTCATGAAGATGATGCTATTAAACATCTTATATTTTACCATTGGATACTAAATCAAACCATTCATCAACGCATATAATGATAGGCCTGAGGCTGAACGAATTCCCAATTTCCCACTTAGATTTTTTCTATGTGTTATTACTGTATTTACGGAGATATTAAGTTTTTCAGCAATTTCCTTATTAGTGAGACCTCCGGCCACTTCTTTCAATACTTCTTTTTCACGGACAGATAAATCTGCTGTCGGAACTTCTTTATCAGACTTTGTATTTTCCAGGGAAGCCAACATTGATTCAATTTCGGCTTGATCTGTATTATGAAAAATTGAAAGAGGAGTTGAACAGTTATGACTAAGAGAGTTGAATATGACAATAGTCTGATTTTTCCGCGGGAGAAAAAAGTCAGAATTCAAGAGGAATAATTCTGATTTTACAATATAGGCATTATATTTATCAGCTATGGGACGCAGGTTTTCAAATCCGGCAAAAAACTCCAGATTCATTGAAGTTAAACCGGCCGAAATTTCTCTGAAAGCGATGTTTTCAAGAGATGACAAACCAATGAGTGCTATTTTCAGCATTTAAAATAGGGATAATTCGTGGGCTTTTGTTTTATGTGTATTTATACGGAAGGAACTGATTAATAACTTTTACAATCATATATTTAGCCCGAAAAGACGGATTACAGCAGGTAGTAGAATCCTATTTCGAATCCTGTTGTTTTGATTGATATCTTTTCTAAGAGTGAATATTGCATTGACAACCGCCATGCACAGATTCTTGTCATACTCACCTTTCAAGTGAACAACAAAGATGGAGGCAAGGTCATTCAACTTTTCTTCCACATTATTGCAGGCTCCAAATGAATTCCCCAGACCGTCAGGCAGAAGATTTATATAATCACCTTCAGGCAGAGAGGAATTGGCAACATAAATCGTGTCTTCAACCTGATGTCTTATCATGGGAAACCATTGAGAATGGTCAGAATTTATGCTGCTTTCCAACTCCTGTTTAAGTTCATTAAAGAAAGAAAATATATGTTCAAGATTATTGTCGCCGTCACTTCGTTCGATCAATAATCGGAAATGCCGCTCAATATTGGGCAACTGTATCCTGGAATAATAATCGTTAGTCTTTTCAAGATAATCCAGAAGAATGTTTGTGTCAAAAATATTTTCTACATCTTCGGGGGAATAGGTGGGATTTATAAAAGTATTCAGTATGGCGAGGAAAAAGCTTGTAGGTAAACCTTTTTCCTCACAAAGTTCCTCAATGCTTTTATCGCCTACTCCGAGAGATATCCCAAAACGATAGATGACCGGTATCAGCGATGAATCAAAAAATATCCCTTCACTCAACCTTGAGTCTTTTGTAAGCAACATAATTATATATCCGTATAGAAACAACGAATTTACTTCTTTCTTTTGTATTCTCTGATAACAATCGTGTTATCTTGCGTTATTATCATGTCCATGGGGACATCATGTGCTTCAACCGGAAGCTCTTCAACCAATTGGAACTCATAACCAACACCAATTTTTGAAGCCTTGGTTGTCTGGAGCAAACGGTCATAAAAGCCTTTTCCGCGTCCAAGTCTGTTCCCTTTCCTGTCGTAGGCAACAGCGGGAACTATTATTAACTCTATTTCTTCCGGATCAACAGTGTTTTCTCCTGATGGCTCCTCGATATGAAAAGCCCCCAATTCAAGTCGGCTTTCATCATAGGGAAGAATGTCAAGATTTACGCCGTTTACGCGTGGAAGAAAGAATTGTTTCTTTTTATTCCACTTTGAGAGAAACTTATGAGTAGACAATTCATCAGGGAGTGAATGATACATCAAGATTTTATCCGAGAGTAAGAACGCTGCTGTCTGTTCAAGACGGTTGAATACCTCTTCTGCTGCTGAAACCTTTTCAAGTTCCGTCAACATTCTTCGCATCTCGTTAATTCTTTTTCTTATTTCTCTCTTGTCCATAGTTTTTTTATTAATTAGAATCTGACAGTGGTAAGGTGATCATTCTTTAGACAGTTAGTTACTACTGTAGGAAAAGTCTTAATCATCTCATTCCCTATCATATTAAACAAAATTATTTGCAAAAGGTTAACAATTCGGTTTTCTTAGATTAACGCTTATTTCTCTTGTTCATTTGTATTGAAAATGGGGTCACCCCTTTAGTCAGGTTATCCAACGCGGAGTTAACGGTATTATCTGATTCATTCAATACCTGAATAAATGCATTATATCCTAATAAATCTCTCGCGATGACAGCCTTTAGCTGTCGGAGGATAAGTTTTTTTGATTTGTTGATATAATACCATCTGGCAGGCACACCGTTTTTTGCGGCGAAATCCACAAAATTTTGCAATAAAGAATTATCCCTGGGAAGTACCTGATTAAGATGCGCGAGAGTCTTATTGTTTCCAAGGAGATTTCTATAATAATCCGAAATCTTATATGCATATTTCTGAATCAGGCCCGAATTTAAGACATTAATGTAATAGGAGGTATATCCCGTAGTGTCTTCCGGCACAAACAGATCAGGCATAATTCCGCCACCGCCATATACTGTTCTGCCACCCTGAGTCTTAAATACTTTGGATTTATCAACTTTTATGCTGTCGGCGGAATAAAATTCCCCATGAGCATATCTATCATTTATATCATGTTCATATTTTCCGTTATCACCACGCTTGTATTCTTTCTGAATACTTCTGCCTGAGGGAGTATAGTATCTGCCGACTGTAAGCCGAAGTGCTGAATTATCAGGCAGAGTAGTCTGATTCTGGACCAATCCTTTTCCGAATGATCTACGCCCCACTACCAATCCCCTGTCGTTATCCTGCAATGCTCCTGCAAAAATTTCAGAGGCGGATGCTGAAAACTCATCTGTTAAAACCGCTAACGGATTATTGACGAATTCTCCTCTACCGTCAGCCATAGCGAGTGATTGGTTCAAGGGATTCTGACCTTCTGTATAAACTATCAGCGAGCCGAATGGAAGAAATTCATTAGCCATCAAAATTGCCTGATCCATATAGCCTCCCGAATTTCCTCTCAAGTCAATAATAAAATCTGTTGCACCTTCTGCTGAAAGCTCATGTAATGCTTTATTGAATTCGTTGTAGGTGGTACGTGAGAACTTGCTTACTTTAATATATCCGGTGTTTTCTGACAACATATATTTACTATCAACACTATTCACCGGAACCTCTCCTCTTGTAATTTCAAAATTTAACGGTTTCGCTGATGACTGGCGTTTGATTTCAAGAGTCACTTTTGACCCTTTTTTACCTCTCAAAAATTTAAAGACGTTTTCATTTGTAGCGTTCTTACCAGTCAACTCCACCGTGTCTACTTTTAAAATCTGATCTCCGGCAAGCAGCCCGACTTTCTCGGAGGGACCTCCTGACACAATCTCAATAATGTTTACAGTATCATTCAGTATCTGGAATGACACGCCGACTCCACTGAATGAACCTTCAAGGTCTTCATTTACGGATGTCAAATCTTTTGCCGTGATATATGCAGAATGTGGATCCAATAACGATACCAATTGGGAATAATTCTCTTCGAGAAGGGAATCGACATCAATTTTATCAACATAATCACTCTCGATAAGGCGCAAAACACTCAACAATTTCTCTTGTTGTGGAGACAGATTAAGATCGAACATACTGCGCCCCATAAAGATGCCGACTACAACACCAATTGACAACATCAGTGGCAGAAGCGCCAAACCAAAATTCCTTTTACTATTCATCTTTGTTAAAACCGATGAAAATAATTATTTTGAAATTTACAGTCATTATCCATTATCCTTATCTAATACATCGTAATTAAGGATATTGAATTATTCAGTTTCCTATATCCTCCAAATGTAGATAGACTGTTTCAATTCCTGCCTTTTTCAGAAGGTCTATTCCATCTGTGATACGATATAACTCGGAAAAAACCACCCTTTTAATTCCGGACTGGATAATAAGCTTTGCACATTCAAGACAAGGACTCGCAGTGACATAAAGAGTAGCTCCATCGCTGGAATTATTGCTTTGGGCAACCTTTGTAATAGCGTTTGCCTCTGCATGGAGTACATAGGGGAATGTCACGCCTTCTTCAGATTCGCAGATATTATCAAAACCGGATGGTGTGCCGTTATATCCATCTGAAATTATCATTTTGTCTTTGACAATCAATGCTCCTACCTTACGACGGACACAATAGGAATTCTCACTCCATATACGAGCCATCCTTAAATATCTCGCATCGAGTCTCTGTTGCTTATTATCCATTAAATAATAGGGATTACTATTGACAATATTAATAATTAATAATGGTACGATAGAGAACCGCGACTCCTTATCCGGGAAATCACGATTCTCTTCTACATTATTCATTACATTTCATCGCGTTCCATCAGGAAGCGTTCCGCGTCCAATGCAGCACGGCAACCGGTGCCGGCAGCACAAACGGCCTGACGGTATCGGGGGTCGGCACAGTCGCCGGCAGCAAAGACTCCCGGTATATTAGTGTGAGTAGTGGCTCCTTTTACCTTTATGTATCCTTCTTCATCAAGATCTATCTGACCTTTGAAAATATCAGTGTTGGGTTTATGACCTATGGCGAGGAAGAATCCGTCAATATCAATCTTGAATTCCTCTTCATTCTCTTTTCCAAGGTTACGAACCAATACAGCACCTTCTACACCATCTTCCCCGAAGAGACCACGTGTGTTGGTATTGAATAGAATTTCAATATTATCTCTTTCGCGTACTCGTCTTTGCATCACATCCGAAGCACGAAGATAATCCTTTCTTACTATGAGATAAACCTTCTTTGCAAGTGTTGACAGATATATTGCTTCTTCGCAGGCAGTGTCACCGCCGCCCACAACAGCAACCACTTTCTTTCGATAGAAGAATCCGTCGCAGGTAGCACAGGCACTGACTCCAAGTCCGCGGTATTTATCTTCATCTGCGAGTCCTAAATACTTTGCACTCGCACCGGTGGAAATAATAACCGACTCTGCCTCAATTTCTTCACCTCTGTCATCCTTGCAGACAAAGGGATATTTATAAAAGTCTACGGATTCAATTGTGCGTGACACAATCTTTGCTCCAAATCTCTCAGCCTGATTTCTGAATTCATTCATCATATCCGGACCTTGTATTCCCTCAGGATATCCGGGGAAATTTTCAATTTCCGTGGTTTGTGTCAGCTGTCCACCGGGTTGGTCTCCTTCATAAATAAGAGGACTAAGATTTGCTCTGGATGCATAGATGCCTGCAGTATATCCGGCAGGGCCACTACCAATAATCAATACTTTTGTCTTTTCCATGTCTATGTGATTAGATTGTAATATATTCGTTGTTTATCTGAGATCTATCAGTTTAACTCCCGGATATTTATTCTTTGGATATGTAAATTCAGAAGCAGCGAATTTCTTCCCCATATTTGTATGGGATATTGTCACTGAAATCTGTTGTCCTGAGAGTGTGGTCACTTTTATTGCAACCGCTGTATATGTCCGGGTGTTTACATCAATTATTACTTTCTTTACTCCAATTCGCTTCGTTTTAGGAGTTAATATAAGAGTCTTATTATTATTTGTTGATGCAGGACTTAATTTCACATTAAACTTTGAGGCTGCGTTCAAATAATAAATGGGATTGATTTCTGCCAAATCGGAAGATTGTGGTGTTGTAACGGTAGTTTCTCTTGTTGAACTGTTATAAACCCACATATTCTTTCCATCATACCAGGTGGAAACTGCTGAATTGGCAATCATAAATTTTTTTCCCTGCATTTTAAGGGTGCCGACTCCGCTTCCTCCTCCACCTTTTAGGGAAAATGAAATTTCAGTACCAGAAGACTTTTTAAATTTATTGATCACTTTATTAAGAATGACATCGGCTTCTTGATTTCCTGAAGTATTCTGACTTAATAAAGAAAGGGGTAAGCAAAATCCAAAGAGAATTAGCAGAATAACACTTATTCTCAAGGGTGATTCCTTCATAATTTTAATCGAAATATGTTTCACGATAATTATTTCAATTGATTAAATATTAATACCCCGCCTTTTGCGGATTATGCCATTCCACCGGGCGCGAATGGTCGTAGAATTTCTTCCGCCTCACTCGGACTCACCAGTACGCTTCTTGGTTTGCCACCTTGAGCCGCGCTGACTATTCCAACCATTTCAAGCTGATCCATAATTTTCCCGGCCCTGTTATACCCTAACGAATATTGTCGTTGAATATTTGATGTGGAAGCATATCCTGATGCTGCTACCTGCATTCCTATTTCATAAAACAAAGGATCTCTTTCTGCTCCCATCAAACCACCATTCCTTCCATATCCGGATTCAATGTCTCCCATCACCTGGGGCTCCGGGAGTATATAGGCTCCTCCTCCATTCGGCTGGCGGGAGACAAAATCAGTCAGAGCTTCCACTTCCGGTGTGTCTACAAATGCACACTGAACACGTGTCATTTCAGAGTTATTACTAATAAGCATATCGCCCCTACCTATAAGTTGCTGTGCTCCGGTGGTGTCAAGAATGGTTTTGCTGTCGATTCCAGAGCTTACTTTAAACGCCACGCGTGTTAAGAAGTTGGCTTTTATATTACCTGTAATAACAGTAGCCGACGGGCGTTGAGTCGCAATAATTTCGTGAATTCCGACAGCACGTGCTTTCTGTGCGAGACGGGCAATAGGTTTCTCCACTTCTTTACCTGCTGTCATTATCAAATCACAGAACTCATCTACTATGACTACTATATATGGCATAAAACGGTGTCCATCTTTTTCACTGAGTAATCCCTGTTTCCATTTAGTATTGTATTCTTCAATATTGCGGGTTCCGATTTTCATCAGCAATTCGTAACGGTTCTCCATTTCCTGAACCAGCGAGTTCAAGGTAGCAACCGCCTTTGACATATCCGTGATTATAGCCTTGTCTTCACCTGGCAATTTCGCAAGGTAATGTTTCTCTATTTTTGCATAGAGGGAGAATTCGACCATTTTAGGGTCAATCATTACAAATTTCAATTCATGGGGTTTCTTACGATATAACAACGAGGTAATGATAACATTAAGACCGACCGATTTACCCTGTCCGGTAGCTCCCGCCACAAGCATATGGGGCATTTTTGTAAGGTCTGCTATGTAGACTTCATTATTAATTGTTGAACCCAATGCCACAGGAAGTTTATATTTTGATTCCTGATATTTTAAGGACTGGATTATTGTCCTCATGGAGACCATTTGTGGCTCCTTGTTGGCAACCTCTATGCCGATTGTCCCTTTACCGGGAATTGGAGCAATAATTCGGACTCCTGTCGCAGAGAGACTTAATGAAATATCATCAACAAGGGATTTAATTTTAGACACTTTCTGACCTTTGTCAGGACGTATTTCATACAAGGTAACAGTGGGGCCTACGGTAGCAGAAATACTGACAATCGGGAATTCAAAATCCAATAGTGTCTTGCGAATCTTTTCTTTATTCAGCAATTGTTCTTCTTCATCAACCGGTACGGTTGCGATCCCTTCTCTCAAAATTGAGATGGGTGGAAATTTGTAGTCTGCACTCATCTTTTCAGTGCCGGACCACGGTGTTGTTATCTTGTCAGTCGTGGCAATGGAATTAACATTTACCACCATTGGATTATCGATATTTACTGTATTATCTGTAACATCTGTTTTATCAGTTCCATCCGCAGTTTCTTTATTTTCCGGGACTACGGCATTCTCATCAGCGTCACATTCGACCTCATCCTCATCTGCAGTTCCGATATTTAAATCATTGGAGTCCGGATCTATTTTCTCTGCAATATCTGATTTTTGTTCTTCTGTTGATTCTTCAAGCACATAGTCAGATAATTTTGGATTATTTTCTTCAGTCTCTGAACTTGTCTTTGATTCCTCTATATTATCGTTAGTAACCTGCACATTTCGAAGTGCTAATTGATTAGTATCGGAAGAATCTATATCTTCATAGAGCCCGGTACCATCGGATTGATCGAAATTCAGTTGAGTAGTCTGCAGAGTATCCGTCTCTTCAACAGGCTTATTGACCACACCGGTTTCGATGTCTTCCTGCTGTTGATAGATCTTCATCTCTTCGATGATGCGCTCTTCTTCAATTCTCCGGGCTCGTTCTTCATCTATTATTCTCTGTCGTTCCTTCTTTTTTGCTCTTATCTTATTAATCCAAACAATAATATCTCTAAGGCAGATAACGACAAAAGTAGCAATCAGCATCAGGCAGAGGATAACAGCTCCCCACCATCCTACAAATTCGAGGATAAAAGTATTGACATAACGTCCATGATAACCACCCCAATTGACTGAGGAGTTCAGACCTATTGTCAGAAGCCCGATAATCAATGAGATAGTAATTAACGCTACCAAACTCTTTATGGTGAAATTAACACTTTTAAAACGAGGCCTGTCAATCAGCAATTTGAGAGACATTGTTATCAACCAGAGAATAATTATAAACGAACCTAAACCAAAACATTCGTTTATTAGAAATTCAGCTATGCGCGCGCCTCCTTCTCCGCCACTGTTGGAAATACCATGAGCCTCTCCTATCGCGGAATTATTAACCAATGCTTGATCTTTAAAACAGTTGGTGAGATAGGATATAAAAGAAACTGCAAAATATAAGCCTAAACCACCTAAAAAAATACCCATTAGAAGCCGAAGGTTCCCGGACTCGATGAATTCCCGGATCTTTGCAGAAATTGATGGATCCTTACTTATTGCCTGCTGTTTCCCGGCACTCTTGGAAGATTTCCTTTTTACGATTTTTCGATTTGATTTAATATTTACAGTCTTATCTTCAACTGTGTTATTGATGGTATCACCCGACAAGTCCTGCTTTTCGGGATCGTCGTTATTATAAAATATTTCGGGATTATAGTTGTCGTATTTACTCATTTACAGTATATTAGAGAAGTTACCAAACATAATCTTTCTACATGGTTTGATTTACGGAATTTCTCCCCTCTAAATCTTTGCAAATATAACTAATTTTTCCTGTTCTTTTTCAGAAGTGTGTTTACTTTTCGACCAAATTATTAAAAAATATTAACTATAATTTATTAATTCCGATAAGGAATCATCCGGATGCATTGAGATGTATCCGGATGATATATTCCGTGTCTGACTTTTACAATTTTGATTTTGAACCCTAATAATCCTTACCTGTTTCTATTCCGAACCGGAAGGTTCTGCTGAGACCTCTTCAACGTCGTTGGTGTTTTGAGAAATCGAGTCCGATTTTTCAACATTTAATGTCTTCTCCTGAGAGGAAAGTCCTTTTGCCGGTGAATAAGAAGCTGCTTTTGCTCTTGGTGTACCCCTGACCGGACTTACTGACGGAATTCTATACCCCTCTTTCTGATTGACAAACATATCATACGGACCCGGAGAAACAATAACTGGTGCTCCTTTCTCTACTCTTTCTACTAAATCAAGTATATTTTCATTTGTCAATCTGATACATCCATGACTTCTTCTTCCACCGATACTCCAAGGAGAGCAAGTCCCGTGAATACCTATTGACCGGGTAA
>CAMWXI010000044.1 GCA_947178175.1 uncultured Porphyromonadaceae bacterium
GAGCATCAGAATTTATGAGTAATTTTGTGTATGGGAATGAATCAACCGGATGAAATAATACTTTACCAGCCTGATAACACTTTTACACTTGATGTGAGAGTGGAGGATGAACCGGTGTGGCTAACGCAGGCACAGATGGCTTAGCTGTTTCAGACAACGAGAAATAATATTTGCGAGTATATTCAAAATTTTTATCAAGATAAATAGCTCTCTTTATTTAGAATCATTAACTTTACAATAGGAATATAATATTCAAAATTGAATTTTTCAATAATTTTGATGGGTAATATCCATATTCCCAGAGGATTGGGTATCTTGGATTGAAATAATCCCTTTAACTTTGCAGAATAGAAACTTTCGAACGCGGGGTAGCGCTTCAGAGCATCACACAGGAGCTTGAATAAACAGCTCCCGGTCATAATAGGAGAGTTTATTAAAATATAAAAATCCGGACAAATGTCATTGTGGAATAGAATCATCAATACAATCAGCGGAGCAGAAAGCAGACGGAGTTGTTCCTGGGAAATGTCGCATGATGCTTCCCTCTATTGCTTTGTGGATCTGATGCTCAAAAAATAAGAATACCTTTCAAGACAATAACCTGATAAACTTAAATTAGGCTTCCGTGGTGAAGCCGACCGGCAGGACACTTGGCAAACATACGCTTAAATTACATCTTTGTTCATAATATAGTACCTTCTTGTTATAACACGAAGTTAGCTACAAGGGTGAGAAAGTGCTGGTTAAACATGTAGTCGGCGAATTTGATCCCGGGTGGAAGATGGGTTATACCTATAACATCAAACTTGACGGTGATGCCACCGGTCTTGAAGTTATCACCTTTAAGACCGAAACAGATGAAGACGGAAAGATTGGTACCAACTGGGGTGTTGAATCCGATGGAGGTATCGCTTTCAACATCACAATAAAAGAGACCTTTCACTGTTCAACCCAGATTAGTTCATCTGTATCATATCCTCGCTTTCGCGCTTCTGCAAGAATCTTTTCTTTCACATCTCCGGCGATTTGAGGAGTGCGCGACAATATCCAGAGATAATTATCGCTGCCGCTTCCCACAAGAGCGTACTTATAACCATCGTCAATAAGCATGACCCGATAGTCGGAGTAGAATGGTCCCCAGAATGAGACCCGAAGATGTCCGGAGGTATCGGTAAGTTTAGCTACTCCCTTCGCTTCTGAATGTTTCCCTTTCTTAATTCCGGTATTCAATACAGCGACCTTTCCATCTTCACGGAGTATGTAGCTCGCTTTGGTATGCTCCATTCCGCGCTCAAACCTATGGTCGAAACGCGCAATCTCATACCAGTCGCCTAAATAGCGGTTCAGGTCAAAATTTGTCACTACGGTGTTGTCTACAGTCAGTTTGCTGCATCCTGCCAGCAGGCAAAGCAGCACGGATAAGGTACTAATCTTTTTCATGTTGCTTAAAATTTTATTGAACCAAATGCTATATATCCCATAACAAACAAACACTATAAAAGGAGGCAACGGAATAATATTTTAACAGTTTTTAGAATTTAATGATATTGCCGTGGCTTTTAAGTCATACTTCCCTATGGATTACACTCCCGGTAATTATTGTAAAAATTAAACAGGAAGAAATTTATTTTATATTTTTCATGATTTATATACCTTTGCAGTCATAATCGAAATTTAACAACTATTTTTAACAAACCAATATTCTTAACGAGAATCAAATTTTAAATCCACATGAAAAATCTTTATATTTCTATGTGTTTGCTTCTTTGCGTATTTACCGCCAAGTCTTACGATATGGAAGCAAACGGAATCTATTACAACCTGACGGACAATGAAACAGAATTATCCGTTGCAGATGCCGATGGGAATTTTGAAGCCTACAAAGGTGATTTAGTCATTCCGGAAGAAGTGACCTACAACGGTAAGAATTATAAAGTGACTTCAATTGAAGATGAAGCCTTTGAATATTGTTTTCATCTCATTTCAGTGGAAATTCCCGGGAGTGTCACAACTATCGGCAATTCTGCCTTCAGTTCTTGTTCGTCGCTGACATCGGTATCGCTTGCAGACGGACTCACCTCTATCGGAGCTTCTGCTTTTAACGACTGCTCTTCTCTGGCATCCGTTCTCATTCCCGAAACTGTAACAAATATCGGTTACGGAGCATTCCGGGGTTGCTATGCATTGAAAACAGCCACTCTCTCCGAAAATATCACTTCCATTGAGAGCTATGCTTTCTGTGAATGTTCTTCCCTGGATTCAGTTACAATTCCCGGGAATGTCATCTCTATCGGCAACGATGCGTTCTATGGATGCACTTCTTTATCATCTGTAATCGTTCCCGAGAATGTAAATATCATAGGAGAATGGACCTTTGCAGGATGTACTTCCCTGACTTCAGTGACCCTCCCCGGGAGCCTTAATTCGATTGGCCTGGCATCCTTCCGCGGCTGTTCTTCCCTCAGCTCCATCTCCTGTTATGCCTTAACTCCTCCCGAACTTGGCGACAATGTATTCGAAGGGCTTGACACCGCTGAATGTAACCTCAATGTGCCGAAAGAAAGTGTTGAACAATATTCACAGGCAGCCCAATGGAGCGATTTTAAAAATATACATCCTGTAAATCCTGATTCCGGAGTTTCATCTGTAAATGTATCCGAAAATGATGTTACTGTCTACGACCTTAACGGAAAATATATCGGCTCGTCTGTCAGAGGTCTCCCGCAGGGTATTTATATAATACAAGACGGTATCAAGACAACCAAAGAATATATCCGATAACAAAAGTTTCATTCGCCGGAATCTTGAATTCCGGCGAACAAGCTATATCCGCCCTATGCCCCGCGACATAGGGCGGTTTCGGAAACTTACAGATAATGAACCTCACAACGGTCCGGTTTCCCAAATCAACATGAATAATCCTTTCGACTATTCCCCTTCTCCCAATTGTGAGAAAGCCTTCCGCTTTCTTCTTGCCAAGTTAGAACTCCTGACACTGAGCAAACGCCGGGAGGATATCAACCTGTCACACGAACTCCGGGAGGGGAAAATGCTTGGAGTGATGATTGCCGAAGATAAATCTGGCCGACGGCAATTCCTCTTCGCTTTCTCCGGGCAATTAGGTGCCTTCGGCTTTCTTCATCCTCTCTTCGTACCCCCGGTGTTCGATTATCTCCAACCCGACGGATATTTCAAAAGCAAAGAGAGGGCAATTTCCCTTATTAATTCAGAAATCCTTTCATTAGAAAATGAATCCCTTCCCATTGCTCAGAAAGAATTTGACGATGTCTCCGGACGCCTGAACAGTGAAGTTGCCGATTTCCAAAGAAGATGTAAAGAATCCAAGGCGGCAAGAGACATCATCCGGAAGCAGGGAATCTCCGACCCGGCTATAACGGCGAAACTTATCAACCAAAGCCGGTTTGAAAAGGCGGAACTGCGAAGAATAAAGAATAAAGTAAAAGAGCTTCTTGCTCCCTTAAATGCCAATCTCTCCGAAATACGAAACAAAATCAATGTCCTGAAATCACAACGCCGTGCCGGATCCGAAGCTCTCCAAGACTGGCTTTTCTCAAATTTCTCTCTCCTCAATGCCCGGGGCGAGTCCAAAACACTCAGTGAGATTTTTGCAGACACACCCGGCGGAATTCCCCCTTCAGGTGCGGGCGAGTGTTGCGCGCCCAAGCTTCTTCAGGAAGCCTACCGACAAGGACTGACACCCTTAGAAATTGCCGAATATTGGTATGGTAAACCCAAACATGGAGAAATCAGACGTGCAGGAGAATTCTATCCTGCCTGCAGGGGTAAATGCCTGCCCATCCTCACCTGGATGCTTGAAGGCCTGCAGGTATGCCCGCCCCTTTCATCCTCTGACTCCTCCTCATCTGCTCCCGCAGAGCCGGAAATCATCTTTGAAAACGACCTGTTCTGTGTTGTCAATAAACCCTCGGGAATGCTCTCGGTGCCCGGAAAAGTGGAGTCTCTTTCAGTGGAAGAATGGCTCGGCAATAGATATGCCGGCTCTCGTCAGGTAAAGATGGCACACCGGCTTGACCGCGACACCTCCGGCCTGCTCATCGCCACCTTCACACCCGAGGCATACAAAACGATACAATCCCTCTTTGCACGCCGCATGGTGAAGAAGCGATACGTAGCTCTCCTTGAGGGTGATTATAAAGCTAAAGGTATCCCGCAATCCGGTCAGATTAAACTCCCCCTTATCCCGGATATCTACGATCGTCCGAGACAACGCATAGACCATGAACATGGAAAGGAGGCTGTCACGGATTTTGAATTCACGGGAGTAGAGGATAGCCGCAGCCGTGTGTTGCTCTATCCCCACACGGGACGCACCCATCAGCTGCGTGTGCATACTGCTGCAATAGAGGGGTTGGCTCTTCCCATAGCCGGAGATAAGCTGTATGGCTCCGGGGGTGGTAAAAACTCCGAACGTCTCCTTCTCCACGCCCAAAGCATCGAATTCTCCTTCCCTCCTGACGGCAAACACTACTCCTTTGAAATCCCCGCACCATTTTAACGTGATGTAACTGATGTAGCCATTCATATACGACTCCTCCCCTTTGCTACAGCTCCCGATTTATTTGCTAAATTTGCAGAATCTGTCACAATTGTCATTAATTCATATTAACCCCGGAATTCAAAATCATGAGACTCGATAAAACTCTGATAACCGGCTCGGCGGTATGCCTCCTCTCTTTGACGGGAGTTATAAATGCCGCAACTGCCTCTTCCCCGGATTTTGCCACCAATTTCTCCGACAGCACCCTACGGATGGATTATATCTTCGGAGGTGGAAACCGGTCTTCCTCCGATTCCTCCTCAAAGAGTGCCATTCTGCTCCACAAGATGTCAAAGTTTAAAGGGTGGGCAGGCAGACGTTCCAACCTCGACCGCGTCCCATACGCGGGAAACGGAGAAATCGTTATGCGCGACCCGCTCTCAGGCGACACTCTCTATCGTCACACCTTCTCCTCCCTCTTTCAGGAATGGCTTGCCACAGCTGAAGCGGACTCCGCTTCACGCAGCTTTGAGAACACTTTCATCCTCCCTCTTCCCAAACGAAAGACTGAAATTATCCTCCGTCTTTTCGACGGCTGCCACCTGCCGATTGGAGATGCCCTGCATGTCTACTCCCCGGATGATGAACTGGTGGCATCCTCTCAACCCTCAGGAGCATCATCTGTCTACATCCACAAAGGGTCTGACCCCGCCAAAGCCATAGACGTTGCCATCCTGGCGGAAGGATACACTGTTAAAGAACAGGATAAATTCCTCGAACGTGCCAAGACAATAGTAAATGAGATTCTATCCTACGAACCATACAAATCCTTTTCCGACAATTTTAACTTCATTGCCGTCTTCTCACCCTCCGCCGACTCGGGTGTCTCTATCCCGAAGAAAGGTGTGTGGAAAAACACCCCCTTCTCTTCTCATTTCAGCACCTTTCATTCTCCCCGCTATCTCACAACTCCTCATCTCTTCCGTGTTCATGACGCTCTCGACACCCTACCTTACGAACATGTCATAATACTTGTCAATACCGACAACTATGGTGGTGGAGGAATCTACAACTCCTATCTCATTACGGCAGCCGACAATGATATGGTTCTCCCGGTGTCGGTCCATGAATTCGGTCACAGCTTCGGAGGGCTCGCGGATGAATACTTCTACGACTATGAGGAAAGCGATTATTATCCTCTCTCTGTTGAACCCTGGGAACCTAACATCACCACGATGGTTGACTTCTCTTCAAAATGGGAAGATATGATTAACCCTGAAAATCCCGGTGTCGGAATCTTTGAAGGGGGAGGCTATCGCACGAAAGGTGTCTTTCGTCCGGTCAGCACCTGCAGAATGAGAGATAACGTACATCCCGATTTTTGTCCGGTATGTCAGCGCGCACTGCGCCGCCTTATCCAATTCTATATTCAGGACTAATCAAAAACCAAGAATCAAATAAAGCTTAAGCATTAAAAAAAACCGGCGGGTCTGCGAGACCCGCCGGTTTTTTTATTTATAACTGATGGTTATTCTGAATCTTAGAGAACAACCTTAGTAGCCTTGCCGTTAGCAATCTTAATGAAGACACCCTTTTCAGGATTTGCAACCTTCACACCGTCAAGTGTAAAGTAAGCGGCTTCACTGACAGCCTCGATACCTTCAACAGCTACTGTTTCGTCATGAGTTGCTGTTACTGAAACAAGGCTGAACGTATCCATGTCGCGTTCGCCGTTATTACCGAAGCCAATCATATACATGTAAGCTTCTCCATCAGCATTTACATTCATGGTATCATTAACTGGAATGGTCATGGGATTTATATTCCAGTATGCTTCCTGACAGTAAACCTCTGTATATCCCTCAGGTGCAGCGATTTTGATAACAGCGCTGGTTTCAGGAGTCTTAACGTCAACCTTCCAGATTTCGCCATATTCCTCATCATCAGCATATTCAGCGGAAATAACGCCGTTGTCTACTGTAAATACAGGGTTGGTATCTGCATTCTCATCTATCTTGACATATTCAATGGGAAAAATCTGGATACCGTTACTTGTGCGGTAAGAAATTGCACAAAGCACCTTGTAGGTACCTGCCTCTACTGAAGCTACCTCCCACTGATTGTAGAATTCTACTTCTGTTCCATTGAGGTCTCCCTTGAAAGCAGTTTTGGTTGAAGGAGTTGCACTTGTAAATTTAACTGTCTTGAGGTTAACGATTCGGTTGACATCGTCTTCTGTTACTTCAGCAAGAGTTTCAGGGTAGGTTTCTCCGTTATGTTCTGTCACTTCCGGAAGGGTACCTGTCCATTCAATAAGACCGTTGTAGGTAGCATTTGTTGCAACCCATCCTCTCGGAATCACATCACCCTTTGCAAGATTGTTGGTCTGATAAATCAGAGTTCCGTTTAAGAGATAATCCTCAACATACACATAGCTTCCGTTTACGTAAGCAACATACAAATCACGGTCTACATAGATTTCATCACCCTTGTTCGGTGCATACTGCTTCATCTGGGTAATGCTGGTGGCTGTGCGAATAACTTCGAGCACATAGTGTGCTTCTCCTGCTTTGTACTCTTCAGTCTCTTCTGAAGATGCGATAATCTCTGTTGTTCCCACGCCCTTGACAGTTACCTTGCCGGTCTCGTCAACAACGGCTACTGACTCATTGGAAGAACTCCAGGTAACTTCCAGACTGTTCGGATTTGAGAAAGTTGGCTGGTCGAAATAAGATTTGCCGCTGAGGACAGTTACCTTTGACTGGTCAAAGCTGAGATCGGCAGGCTTGAGATCTGAATTGCCGGCAGTGTAATCCACCTCCAAATAATCGAAACGGTTCTGGGCTGAGTGTGTAATCTGTATTGCTTCTGCTTTGTCGATATTATTGAATGTAATTATTTTGTTGCTGGCTGAAGGTGTCTGCTGAGTACCATTGCAAGTAATAGCACCCCAGCTAGAAGTACAGCTGAAAGTAACAGAGTTGATGGTCACACCCTCGGCAGGAGTAAGAATAAGCACATCATTTGCATACCATCTTACTTGTCCGCCGTTAACCTGAGAGGTACTTGAATTAACCTTGGTAATCTGGAAAGAGCATACACCCTCTGCCGAATAAGTGTTGCCTGCGATATTTCCGGTAGGCAATTCCACCTTAGTGCCGGCACCATTGTAGGTGGCACCCTGAGCAACGTAAGCCACGATCTCAGCATGGGCTGTCATACCCATGGCTACCGCTGCCATTGAAAGTAAAAATTTCTTCATTTTCGTTAGTTTTTTATTAGGGGTTGTTTTATGCCTGCAAAGTTAAAACTTATTTATTGAATAACAATAACATTTCTTAATAATTATTTCCCTTTCAAGCATTTCTTATTTCCGTCATCCTTTCGTTATTTCATACCTGACACTCTTACAATAACCAACCTCAACTTTTATGGCATTATTTGTGTTTTAAAATAAACAAAATCTTAAAATTATGGATCCCAAAACAGTAAAAGAATTTCAACAGAAAGTTCACGATGATTTATATAAATTCCTTCTTGACAAAAAGGCGATAGATGCCCACCTTCCGGAATGTCCCGACGTGGAAGAGAAATGGGACGTTATCTCACGCGCATATCTGCCTGACGGGATACGGGAATTTCAGGAATTTCCCGTCACTTCATTAGGCTGGATGATGCTCATCGGGATGGCTATGGCATATTATTGGGACACCGACTGGGAAGGAAACTCCGCCCGCGAGGATTTCTACGAGGCCCTGCGCGACCTCAAGGGGTATGACAACCTTGACGAGGCTGTTGTCACCGACATTCTCGGATATGACGGCGAGAAAGGGGAGAAAGTGACAGAGGATGTGGCGGAATGCGCTTCCCGCGTCTACACTATGCTAACCCACAACCATATCGAACCCGGGAGTCCCGAAGCGTTCGGGTGCTACGTAGCCGCGCTTCATGAACTCTATCTCATGGGTATGGCAGTGGAGCTGAACGCACTCGGCTACCACATGACGCCCTACAATCCCTCCGGACTGAACTGAAATTTTCACAACACTGTCAATGATTTATCAAAAAAATCTTCCCGAAAGATAAATTTAAGTGTTATAGATTGTCAGTTAGAAATTTTTTAGTATATTTGTCGCATCATTAGGATTTTTTAACCTTATGATGCGACAACTTCATTTATTCAGCCAAATTTTTCAAATAATTATATTAACCAAAATTCAAAAGTATGCGTAAAACTTTCCTAATGCTCTCCGCAGCATTTCTTTCTGTCGCTGCTTTCAGCTTCTCAGCTCAAGCTCAGACAGAAGAAACCACAGCCATCAATCTCAGCAGAGGAAGCTTAGTCGGGCAATATGAAGATTATACCGATCTGCACGATGGCGATAAAATGGTGGAGGGTCCCCTTACCCTTACTCTCGTTTCTACAACCGATGCTGTCCAGTATCAGGAATACGACAGATTCTTCGTTAAAGCGGGAACTCATCAATTCTCAGTAACAGCCGGAGCTAATAGCAAAATCACATCTGTGAGTCTGACTTTCCGTACCGGTCTCAAAGGAGTATTCTCCATTACTTCTCCTGACGGAGAATTTAATGACGCAAACAACGGTGAGGCCACTCTCTACTCCATGACTGTTAATAATCCTGCAGAAACCGTAGGTTTTACCTTCAGCAATGATGGAGCCCGCTCTCTCACAGTTATTACCGTGACTTACATCGCTAATGGAGGTTCAGGCGAAGAGAATCCTGTAAGAACTGCAAACATCGAACTTTCTTCCGGCAAATGGGATAACATTTACCCGTCGGGAACCAACCCCCTCAACCCGGGCACCACGTTTGCAGATTCCCCCTTCTCTCTGACCTACGATGCCTCCACAACTTCAGATAATATCCAGAATCGCGGCACCAGAGGTCTCTTCATGAGAAAAGGGAGTGATTACACTTTCACTATCAATGGGAATAAAGATATCTCAAAGGTTGTGATTACGGCTTCAAGCGCACTGAAGAATGTAACATCTCCCAATGGCGAATTTGTTGCCTCTAACTATAACACTGTCTACACTTGGTCTTCTGCAAAAACAGTCAACGGCAACTTCACTTTCACAATCTGCTTGACTGAAGAGGAAGGTGACTATCTGTCCAACGCCTTCCTTGAGAATATCGAGGTAACTTATGTGGTTGATCCCAATGCGGCACAGCCCGCTGACATCAGCTTCACAGATTCTGAAATCACTGTGACTCTCCTTAACGGCACTGCTCCCCTCAACTTCAGCAACCCCAACGACCTTCCGGCTACTTTCACTTCTTCCAATGAGAAGGTAGCGGTTGTCAACGGTGATGTTCTCGAACTTAAGGGTGCCGGCCAAGCAATCATCACTGCTACTACAGCAGCCACTCCCCAGTTTGAAGCAGGCTCTGCTTCATTCACAGTCAATGTAGTTGACGGTGCACTCAATATCGCACAAATGAGAGCGTTCGCTCCCGTTGAAGGCGATGAAATTAACGTTGATTTCGAAACAGTCGTTTCTTACTACAAGAAACCTTATCTCTATCTTCTTGATGTAAAGGGCAGCGAGCTTCTTGGAAATGCCACTTTGGTCATGACAGAATCTTCAACAGCCTACACAAAGGATGAATTCATCCCCGGAGGCTGGAAAGCTACCAACATCACAGCTCCTGGCCAAAGCGAAACATGGAGCGGTGCTACAAAACCCTATACCCACAAAATGTTGGATTTCGTGCAGTACGAAACCAAGTCAAGCCTCTCTGAATCTGACATCAACCGTATCATCAAGCTCACCAACGTTTCTATCTACAGTGACCTACCCGGTGATGCAACAGAATTTATAGCGGTTCTGAGAGACGGTACATCCTGCCGCTTCTCCAACGTCATCTCTGAAAACAATGCCGACCTTGAAAAGGGCGTCTACACCCTCACCGGTGCGGTATCCAAAGCAGACGGTGTCCTCTTCTTCCGTCCTATCTCCTATATGAGAACAGGCGATCTCGCTCCCGTTGACGGACTTGAATTCTCAGCTACATTCCCCTCAACCGGCGAATACCAGGGTATCATCTCCTTTATCCCCGAAACAATCTCTGAACCTGCAGGTATCGTAGCATTCATCAAAACAAGCAATGACTCCGCTCCTATCACATTCGAAATCCCCGAGGGTTACGACTCAATGTATTATACTCTCGCCGGTTTTGATTCCAATCCTTTAAGAGCAGGCATTGAACCTACTGATGATTGGATTTCTGAAGAAGATGCAACTGACCCCGAAGGATTTGCTCTTAAGAAAGGTAATGTAATCGATGTTGATGCCAACGGTAATAATTATAACTATTATCTCTTCTTCGGTAATCAGGGAATGGTGAACGTTGAAGATCAGTATCAGCTCAGAGCACAAGTTGTCAAAGACCTCAGCGTAAGCGTTGAAGGTATTGAATCTGTAGAGGAAGCAGCTCCCGAATATTACACCATTCAGGGTGTTAAGGTAGCTAACCCCGTAAAAGGACTCTACATCAAGGTTGTAAACGGCAAGGCTTCTAAAGTAATCATCCGATAATAATTCTTAAACGATTAAGAATATACGCCTTGGGGTTGCGTCAACAACGACGCAACCCCTTTCATTTAACCCTTCATCACATCCGGTCCGGAATCATGCTCCGGAAAATTGCAGAACGGAAACATATTTTTGAAAATCATTTGCTTAATATCAAAAGATTAATTATCTTTGCATCAGTATTCCGG
>CAMWXI010000045.1 GCA_947178175.1 uncultured Porphyromonadaceae bacterium
GCACCGGACCGTGGCTATACACTGACTCCGGAAAAGACAAAAGTAGCATTGGCAAATGCTCTGCGTTATCTTCCCAAAGAGCTTCATGAAAAAGCAGCTCCCGAGTTTCTCGAAGAATTAAAGACACGTGGTCGCATATATGCATATCGCTGGCGTCCTGCCGGTGATCTTAAGGCGAAATCAATTGATGAATACAAGGGGAAATGTCTTGAAGGCAAGGCATTCCAGGTTATGATTGACAATAACCTTTGCTTTGATATCGCCCTCTATCCTTACGAACTCGTTACATACGGGGAAACAGGACAGGTATGTCAGAACTGGTTGCAATATCGTCTTATTAAAAAATATCTTGAAGAGTTGACCGACGAACAGACACTTGTCATAGAGTCCGGACATCCGTTAGGACTCTTCCCGTCTCGCAAGAATGCTCCTCGTGTGATTATCACTAATGCGATGATGGTTGGTCTGTTTGATAACCTGCATGACTGGCATGAGGCTATGCAGATGGGGGTTGCCAATTACGGCCAGATGACCGCAGGAGGATGGATGTATATCGGTCCACAAGGTATCGTTCACGGAACATTCAATACTATTCTCAACGCAGGTCGTATGAAACTCGGAGTGCCTCAGGATGGTGACCTCAGAGGTCATATCTTCATATCTTCCGGTCTCGGAGGAATGAGTGGAGCTCAGCCTAAAGCGGCTCAAATTGCAGGTGCCGCCGCCATCATAGCGGAAGTGGACCTCTCACGTATTGAAACCCGTAAGAATCAGGGATGGGTGGAAGAAGTGACGGATTCAATTCCTGAAGCATTCGCCATCGCAGAAAAAGCCATGGAAGAGAAACGACCTGTTTCAATCGCTTATCATGGTAATATCGTTGACCTTCTTGAATATGCAGTTAAAGAGAAGAAGAAGGTTGAGCTTTTGAGTGACCAGACTTCATGCCACGCCGTTTATGAAGGGGGTTATTGTCCTGCCGGCCTATCTTTTGAAGAGCGTACAAGACTACTTCACGATGACCCTGAGAAATTCCGTGAACTTGTGGATGAATCTCTTCGTCGCCATTACGAAGCCATCAAAGCTCTGGTGGCTAACGGCACCTACTTCTTTGATTATGGCAACTCCTTCATGAAGGCCATCTACGACGCCGGTGTCAAGGAGATATCCAAGAATGGTATTGACGAGAAAGATGGCTTCATCTGGCCCTCATATGTTGAAGACATCATGGGTCCGATGTTGTTTGACTTCGGTTATGGTCCTTTCCGTTGGGTATGTCTGAGCGGCAAGCATGAAGATCTCGTGAAGACCGACAAGGCGGCGATGGAATGCATAGATCCCAATCGTCGTGGTCAGGACAGAGATAACTACAACTGGATTCGCGATGCCGAAAAGAATGCCCTCGTAGTAGGAACGGAGGCACGCATCCTTTACCAAGACGCCATGGGTCGTCTCCGTATTGCCCTCAAGTTTAATGAGATGGTACGCAACGGTGAGGTAGGACCTATCATGTTGGGCCGTGACCATCATGACGTGAGCGGAACAGACTCTCCCTTCCGTGAGACTTCCAATATTAAAGATGGCTCCAATGTTATGGCAGACATGGCTATTCAGTGTTTCGCCGGCAACTGTGCGAGAGGCATGAGCCTTGTGGCTCTCCATAACGGAGGCGGAGTCGGAATCGGAAAGTCTATCAACGGTGGTTTCGGAATGGTTTGCGACGGCTCTGAGAGAGTGGATGAAATTCTGAAACAGGCTATGCTTTGGGACGTTATGGGTGGCGTTGCACGTCGTTCATGGGCACGCAATGAGAACGCTATGTTTACCGTAAAAGAATTTAACGACACAATGGCTGAAAACGGATTCGTTATCACTGAGCCTTATGTTGCTGATGCCACACTCCTTGAAGAGTCTGTAAAGAACATGTAAATTCCAGATAAATTAAATAATGAAACAAATTATAGAGTGCGTACCTAACTTTAGTGAGGGTCGTGACAAAGCAGTTATTGATGCCATTACTGCGGAAATAGAAAAAGATGGCGAAGTAAGAATTCTTGACGTTGACCCGGGTGAGGCCACCAATCGTACCGTTGTGACATTCGTTGGCGAACCGGAACAAGTTATAGAAGCAGCCCTTCGTGGAATGAAGAAAGCGGCGGAACTTATAGACATGTCAAAACATCATGGAGCTCATCCTCGCATGGGAGCAACTGATGTTTGCCCTCTTATTCCGGTAAGCGGCATAACTCTGGAAGAATGTGCGGAACTCGCACGCAAACTTGCAAAACGTGCTTCCGAGGAATTGAATATACCATGCTATTGCTATGAGGCGGCTGCTTTTACACCTGAGAGAAAAAATCTGGCCGTGTGTCGTCAAGGTGAATACGAAGGTCTCGCAGCCCGCATGGGTGTCGAAGGAAAAGGTCCGGACTTCGGCGATCGTCCTTTCGACGAAGGCGTGGCACGCACCGGATGTACTGCAGTAGGCGCAAGAGATTTCCTTATCGCCGTCAATTATAATCTGAATACAACTTCCACACGCAGAGCTAACGCAATTGCTTTTGATGTACGTGAAAAGGGTAGACCCAAAAGAGAAGGTGGAAAGCCAAACGGAAAGCCCATGAAGGATGAAAACGGTAACACAATTATGTTGCCCGGTACACTTAAAGGCACTAAAGCTATCGGTTGGTTTATTGATGAATATGGCATTGCCCAGGTGTCAATGAATATAACCGACATCAATAAGACTCCGCTTCACGTTGCCTTTGATGAGGTTTCAAGAGCAGCTGCAGCCCGTGGAATCCGGGTGACCGGAACTGAAATCGTTGGTCTGATTCCGAAGAGAACTCTTATCGATGCGGGAAAATATTTACTCCGCAAACAGCAGCGTTCAGTGGGTCTGCCGGATAGCGAAATTATCAAGATTGCCGTTAAATCAATGGGGCTTGACGAACTTAAGCCGTTCGACCCGGAGGAAAAGGTTATCGAATATATGCTTAAGGACAACAAGAAGCGTCTGGTAGACCTTACCTGCATAGGATTTGCGGATGAAACAGCTTCTGAATCTCCGGCTCCGGGTGGTGGCTCAATCTCAGCCTATATGGGTGCTTTGGCCGCTGCATTAGGAACAATGGTGGCAAACCTTTCCGCGCACAAAGCCGGATGGGATGACCGTTGGGAAGAATTCTCAAACATAGCGGAGAAGGGACGTGAATTACAGGACAAGCTAATTGACCTCGTTGACGAAGACACGGCAGCATTCAATAAAATCATGGATGTTTTTGCAATGCCTAAGAAGACTGATGAAGAGAAAGCAGCACGCGCCGAAGCAATGGAAGCGGCTACTCTGTATGCAACCCAGGTTCCTTTAAGAACGATGAAAACATCTTACGAGACATTTACCATTCTTGAAGCTATGGCAAAGAACGGTAATCCCTCTTCTGTAAGTGACGCCGGAGTAGGAATTCTTGCTGCACGCGCAGCTGTGCTCGGTGCGCATCTGAATGTCAAGATTAATGCTGCAGGATTAAAAGACCGTAATAAAGCAGCTGAACTTGTGGCAGAGGCAGACAAAATAGCAGCTGATGCCTGCAAGCGTGAAACAGAACTACTTGCAGTAGTTAATGGTATTATTGAGAAGTAAATATTACCGAATGGCTACTTTATTAATAAAAAATGCGACTCTGGTGACCCCTAAGGGAAAGAACTCCCTTAAGGGTTATGAGATGAATAAACTTCATATCGAGAATAATGCCGCTCTCTTTGCGAGAGACGGCATTATTGAATATGTAGGTCCTACGTCCTCATGTCCCACGTCTAATGCTGACGAAATCATTGATGCCCAAGGGAAAGTAATGCTTCCGGGATTTGTCGATTCACACACACATCTTATATTTGGAGGCTTCAGACCCGATGAATTTGAATGGAGAATGAAGGGTGACTCCTATATGAGTATAATGGAGAGAGGCGGAGGAATTCAATCGACTGTCAATGCAACGCGTGAAGCTTCTCTGAAAGAATTAGTTAAAAAAGGGGAGTGGTTCATCAATCGCATGGTTGATATGGGTATCACTACAGTTGAAGCAAAAAGCGGCTATGGCTTATCCCTTGAGTCAGAATTGAAGATGTTGGAAGCTATCAACTGTCTCGCTGAGAATCCGGAAAGGAAACTGAAAGTAATTTCAACTTTCTTAGGGGCACATGCTGTCCCCAAAGAATATAAAGGAAGAACCGGAGAGTATGTTGATTTAATCATTAAGGAAATGCTTCCTGCTGTGAAGGGAAAAGCAAAATTCTGTGATATATTCACAGAGAAGAATGTTTTTGAGATTGAGGATTCACGCAGGCTCCTCACAGCTGCAAAAGAGATGGGATTTGACCTGAAACTCCATGCCGATGAAATTGTCACACTCGGAGGCGCAGAACTTGCCGGAGAATTAGGTGCCGTTTCTGCCGATCATTTGCTTCATGTAAGTGATGAGGGAATTAAGAAGATGGCTGAAGCCGGCACTGTTGCCACTCTTCTTCCTCTTACTGCTTTCTCTCTCAAGGAACCTTTCGCTCCTGCAAGAAAATTTATAGAAGCCGGCGCAGCCGTGGCGTTAGCTACAGACTTGAATCCAGGTTCATGCTTTTCAGGGTCAATACCCCTCACCATTGCCCTCGCATGCATCTACATGAATATGTCTGTTGAAGAAACCATCACTGCCCTGACTTTAAATGGTGCCGCGGCATGTGGTATAGCAGATAAGACAGGTTCTCTCGAAGTAGGTAAGGATGCTGATGTGGTACTCCTTCATTTTGATAATTATAAAGTACTCCCTTACTATGTAGGTATGAACTGTGTGGAAACTGTTATCTCAGAGGGAAAAATTGTTGCTCGAAATCATTAATATTATATAACATCATGTCAAAACTCGAAACTTACGCAATTGGGTCAAGTCAACTTACATACGACCTTATTGAAAAGATTCTGAATGATGGCACCAAACTGGTGCTCTCTGATGAAGCTATTGCAAAGATTACTCACTGTCGTGAATTCCTGGATAAGAAAACCGATAATAATACTGTGCCCATTTATGGTGTTACAACCGGTTTCGGTTCACTTTGCAATAAACATATTTCAAGAGAAGAACTTTCCACTCTTCAGGAAAACCTTGTTAAAAGTCATTCCTGCAGCGTTGGCACTCCGGTAGACAAGACTGTCATTAAACTGATGCTTCTTCTTAAGGCTCATGCTTTAAGCATGGGATTCAGCGGTGTTCAGGTTGAAACCGTTCAGAGAATTCTTGACTTCTATAATAATGATGTCCTTCCTGTAGTCTATGACCGCGGTTCGTTAGGAGCCTCAGGCGACCTCGCTCCCTTGGCAAACCTTTTCCTCCCATTAATCGGTGAGGGAGAAGTATTCTACAAAGATAAAGTGATTAAGGGAAGTGAAGCTCTCAATATCTTTGGATGGAATCCTATAAAGCTTAAATCAAAAGAAGGTCTCGCGTTGCTTAACGGTACTCAGTTTATGAGTGCGAATGGTATCAAGGCCCTTATTGACGGATGGCACCTCGTTAACTGTTTCGACCTCTTCGGTGCTATGTCTCTCGAAGCTTTTGATGGACGTATCGAGCCTTTCTGGGATTGTATTCAGAGAGTACGTCCCCACAAGGGTCAGATTGAAACCGGAAAAGTATTCCGCTCTCTTCTTGAAGGAAGTGAAATCATCAAAAGAGAGAAAGAACATGTTCAGGATCCTTATTCATTCCGTTGTATTCCACAGGTTCATGGTGCTGTTAAGGACGCTATGTGTCATGTGACAGACGTCCTCCATGTTGAAATCAATTCAGTTACCGATAACCCGACCGTTTTCCCGGATGAAGACCTTGTAGTTTCAGGTGGAAACTTCCATGGTGAACCTCTTGCTCTTGCATTCGACTACATGGGAGTTGCTCTTCATGAACTCGGAAATATATCAGAACGCCGTGTTGCTCAGCTTATTTTAGGGCTACGTGGTCTCCCCGAATTCCTTGTGGCACATCCCGGCTTAAACTCAGGATTTATGATTCCTCAGTATGCAGCCGCTTCAATGGTTAGCCAGAACAAGATGTATGCATGGCCTGCAAGCTGCGACTCTATAGTAAGTTCCAATGGACAGGAAGACCTCGTTTCCATGGGTGCTAACTCAGCTACCAAACTCCATAAGATTATTGATAACCTTAAGCGAATCGCTGCTATTGAACTTATGAATGCAGCGCAAGGTATTGACTTCCGCCGTCCATTGAAATCTTCTCCTTACATTGAAAAAGTTATGGAAGAATATAGAAAAGTTGTGCCATTCGTTAATGAAGACGTCGTAATGACCGACTATATCACAGCTACTATGAACTTCCTTGATGGATTTGAAGTCCTCATTGAAAAGGCTGAAGATTAAATCTATACATCCAATATAAAATCAGGGCCGTGTTGAGAACACGGCCCTGATTTTATATTGGAACATTAATGATTTACTTAACAAGAACTTTGCGTCCGTCAACGATATAAAGTCCTTTTTCAATTCCGTCCAATGAAGTGGCATTTGCTTTTACCATTCGTCCGTCAATTGAATAGATTGTAAAGCGTTCCGGTAAAACAATTTCATTAACGCTGCTTTCTTCACCAATTGTAAATACCGGCATTAACGAAATGTATTCTCCGTCTATTGCCAAGGCAGTAGAGGGGATTTGGAATGTATAGTCTCCCGGGACAGTTGCTGCTACTCCCGTTGAATATGTGATTGTTTTAGTCTCCTTATCTACAGACTTCGGATAGAACATATAGCATGAAAGAGAAGATGTGAACCATGCTGCAGAACCATCGCCCAATGCTACATCAGTTGCGTTGGGGAATGTGAAAGAAATCTCCTGGATAGATTCATGAGTCTCATTCGGATCCGGAGTGATTACAATCTCATCCTGACTTCCTTCTATAGTATATTCGAAAGTCATAGGTGATTGCCAGGACTTATATCCCTTTACTGCGTAGAGACTTTCTGTAGTCACCAATACGTAATTTCCGGCACCGAGCTTAAGGTCAACACCCTTACCATCTTTCTTTGCGAGATTGGTAAGAATAACAATAGTATCATCCCATTTATCCAATGAAGCATGATAACGAGCTACACTCTCACCATAATTACCCTCTGAGTCAACAGGGTAAATAAAGTTACCACCCTGAGTATTAACATTTATCACCTGTTGGCCAGCTGGGAGTTGAAGAATAATTTCCCCGGGAAAATATGAGATAATACCGGGCTTGGGATCCGGAGTCGGAAGGATACCTCCTATAATGTTGGGAATCCTGTAAACCTCAGATATTCCCGGAGATTTAACAACCGTGCCATCCTCTTTTGTCAACAAGAAATAATCTTCCGGTATAGAGAGTGTCCAGGCTCCGGGACTTGTAATTTCTTCACTAAGATAAAGGTAAAGGTGGTTTCCATCAATATCTGAAATAGGCACATAGAATTCTCTCTCGCCTGAAGCGGTTTCTTCACCATAGATATTGAAGATCTCAATAGGATTTTCCTGTTCAGGATTTACTTCTATAGACTTATAGTCTGAGAAAATAACCTCAATATCAAATAGTGAAGTGGTGATACCCGGTGTAGGAATAATTGAGATTTCATGGGTCCTTGAAATTGTATAATTTAGGGTCAGCTCTTCAGATAATTCTCCTGTTTCTGTATTTATAAACAGGCCCTCTTCAAAAACGACTCTATATGCTCCGATTTGTTTTACTTTAGGACTTAGACTTCTGTAGAACGATACCGTCCAGTCATCATTCATAACACCGTCATATTTGACCAACTGAGCATTTGAAACCGGTACTTTAGAGATTATTTCATCGTTAAAGTAAAGATTTGCAAATAAATTTTGACTTCTATTTGCCTGCCAGGCTCCATCAAGTTTAAAGTTTATTGACATGAGTCCACTCTCGTTTATAGAAAGGTCAATAGGACCCGGTGTCGGACTTACATCTTGATACTGAGCTGATGCGGCCAGACATGATAGCGCAATCAGGGATGTAGATAAAAGTTTTTTCATACTTTGATTGTTTAGTTATTTCTACAAATTTAGTAGAATTTTATGAAAAACAAAAAATCTTAATGAAATAATAATAAATGTTATCAGGAGTGACATAATTTGAAAGATGTCAAATTATCATAAATTATCACTCTATCAATCTTTTTAAAAAAAGATGTGTCATTCCTGATAATAAGCGGCACCGTTTCCCCAATCAAAATATCCACCATTTGCAGCTACAAAATTGCATTTGGCAATTCCCAGATCAATGAATTGTTTATCTGATATATCCGGAATTCCAATTCTCACTATATCCTTTTCCTCTTTTTGTCCTATCCAGATTCTGAATGGTTGCTTATTCAAAGAGGATGGAGCGCATGCTAATGCCTGCAGACCCTTTTTAAGAAACGGGAATCTTTCCAAAGCGGCTTTAAGTGTCCAATCTTTTCTCTCTACAAAAAAATCCTCCCATTTCTTATCATTCCTATGGGCAATTTTCATTGCTATTCTTGCCAATGGTCTTGGCTTCTCTATAATATCCTCCTGTCCAACTAATATCAGAAATAAAACTTCCTGACCTGCACGCAAGGGAACCGGTATGGAAGTCTTTGAGTATGTGCCGCCCACAAAACAAGTGGCAAGACCTATATCTGTGGCTTTTAACACTATCTGCTCGGCAAAATATCCGGCTCTTTCTATGGCATCCGGAAAACTAACGTCAACTATAGCTACTATAAAGTTATTGGCATTGCGGAAGAATCCATAACTTTTGCTGAACCCCTTCAACGGTTCTGAATTACCGGTAACTAATTTAAATTGTAATCCCGCCTCGTGAGAGTTTATCATTGTCAGTTCTGCCTTTAAACTCTCAACAAGACTTCCGGGAATGGGAAGGGGACGGAAATTGCGTGTTGAATGGCGTGCCTGTAGCTGTTCTATTGTCATATTATTCATAACAATCATTTTCTTAACTGTAGTTTTACAACGTTCTCTACATGATGAGTATGCGGGAACATATCAACCGGCTGAATCTCGATTACTTTATATTTTGAGTCAAGAAGACTTAAATCTCTTGCCTGTGTGGCCGGATTACAACTGACATATACAATTGTTGTGGGTTGCGCACTAAGAATTACGTTAATGACATCTTCATGCATACCTGCCCTCGGTGGGTCAACTATCATAATATCAGGTTTACCGTTTAATTCTATAAAGTCTTCAGTGAGAATATCCTTCATGTCTCCGGCATAAAATATTGTATTATCTATACCATTGACCGAAGAGTTTAATTTTGCATCCTCAATCGCTTCTTCGACATACTCAATCCCCACTACTTTTTTTGCGTTTCGAGCCAAAAAATTTGCAATTGTTCCCGTGCCTGTATATAAGTCATATACCAATGGTTTATCTCCATCCGGAACATCTCTGTCAAGTCCTGCAAACCGGCGGGCAACTTTATATAATTCATAGGCCTGTTCTGAATTTGTCTGATAGAAGGATTTGGCATTTACTCTGAATTTCAGACCCTCCATCTCCTCTTCAATATAATCAGGTCCTTTATATGAAATTATCCTTTGATCGGAAATGGTGTCGTTTAACTTTCTATTTATAACATATACAAGTGAAGTGATTTCAGGAAACCTGTCGGAAACTGCATCTAACAATGAATGAATCTGCTCTGTATTATCCTCTCCAAATGAAATACATACCATCACCTGTCCGGTAGATGATAATCTTATCATCAATGTTCGCAAGAGTCCCCGGTTCTCTTTTATATTAAAGAACGATAAGTTGTTCTCCAGGGCATAATCATATATAAAATTCCGTATCCGATTACCGAGATTTTCCTGAAGATGACAATTCCCGATATGAAGTACCTTGTCAAAGGCACCCGGTATATGAAATCCCAGACCGTTTGAAGAATCGTCAAAATCTTTACCGGATTTTATCTCTTCCCATGTACGCCACTTCTTGTCGGAAAAGGTATACTCCATTTTGTTTCTATATTCAAAACATTTGGCGGACCCTAATATAGTATTGATCGGCGGCAGTTCAACTTTTGAAATTCTTTGTAACACCTGTTCAACCTGTTGTTGCTTGAACCTTATTTGCTCAGAATAGGGGAGATGTTGCCATTTACAACCGCCACATGTGCCAAAATGCTCACATTTCGGTTCAATTCGGAGGTCTGAAGGTTTAACAAGTTTTTCAATGTGACCTTCTGCAAAAGAATGTTTCTTTCTGTCTATCTTTATATCAGCAATGTCACCCGGAGCCCCGTAAGGTATAAAGACAACTATATGCGATTCATCTTCAGGACGCCATTTAACCTTAGCAATTGATTTCCCTTCAGCTGCAAAATCAATAATTTCTATATTTTTGAGAGTGGGTAACTCTTTCCTCTTTCTACTCATCTTTTATCCACATTTAATATTTTGCAAATTTACAAAAATTGATGCTTGATGAGAAATCAAAACATTATCATTCTTATGTATTCGATGAAATCATTTTAGAATCGAAGTTGTCTGAACATATTTGTATGCTCTGATTTATTATTTGTTAATAATTTCAGACGACCTCATTTTTTATGAATGCAATGAATTTCTCTTCGGAAAATATTTCAGCTTATACTGATATTTTGTAATTTTGCTTTAATAAAATGCTACCATGAAATTCAATATTAAGTATAGTTCCTTCGTCCGGATTATCACTCTTTTAGTCTTTGCACTTTTTATAGTGTTGTGTTATTTCGCTTTTACTTCTGATAACAGAAGTAAATTTTACCTTTTAGTGGGTTTATTCACGTTTACGGGAGTAATAACATTATTCCAGGCTCCCCTAAATCTCAAAGTTACTGAAAACAAGTTGATTCTACAATCTCCTTTGAACAGTAGAACAATTAAGTTGGAAGATATCGTATGCATTTCCAAATTTCAACAGACGATGGGAGCGCGGCGATGTTTTG
>CAMWXI010000046.1 GCA_947178175.1 uncultured Porphyromonadaceae bacterium
AAAAATAGTTATTATTTATCTCGAAAATTTCTTATATAGAATTACTTATCTCCACGTTGCTCCCTCTCTCGAGAGACGCAGGGAAAAGTAAGAGTTTTTCATTTCTTCAATAATTCCTATAGCCTTGAAGAGTTGTGTTTGCCACACAATCTTCCCATTAAATCGCAAATATAAGAAAATTTTTTAATTTTTTCACACTTTATTCTCTTTTTTAACAAGAACTCCGACATTCACAAAACCGGTGAATGTCGGAGTAAATCAGATAAAAGTCTTTATAAAGGATGATTATTGAACGGGCCTGAAATTGCGTATTGCCTTGCGGTAGGAGCGGTAATAGAGGATAGAGCAAGTGAACAGGGCTAAGGAGAATGAATAATATACTCCTACATTCCCAAGCCCGAAACCGTGGGCGAAAATATATAGCCAGGGAATTCCCATCACTACATATCCGATGACAGACACTGTGAGAAGAGGCTTCACTACAGACATACCCCTCAGGGCATTTCCATAATTAAGCTGGACAGCGTCGCCATACTGGTATAGAATCAGGGGAATAATCAGGCCTAAGGCAGAGGTCAGTACTTTGTCATCGGGAGTGAACAGGCGTATCAGCTGATGGCTGAAAACAATGAAGACGACAGAGGCAAGGGTGCCGAGGATAAGGCTGATGTTTAATCCGGCACGTGTGGTGCGTCTGATCCCTTCAATATTATCAAGCCCGGTGAAATTTGCAACGCGGATAGAGACAGCGGCTGCAAAGCTCATATAAATCATAAATCCGAGCTGGCCTATAGTGTTGACCACCTGGTAGGCCGCGAGTTGGAATTTCCCGAATTCGCCACAGACTACCGCCCCCCAGGTCCATAACATACATTCCACACCGCTTTGAATCATTACAGGGTAGGATGTCTTGATTACCACGCGATTGATTGCACGTGTCAGCGGATGCATGAATCCGCTGACATATTCCTTATATCTTTTCCGGCGGAATATCACCGCCAATATGGCGAATGACATGCACCAGCGAGCGAAAAGCGTTGAAATGCCGGCACCTTTAAGCCCCAGTTCCGGAAATACGCCGATGCCGTATATAAGGAGAAAGTTGCCGGTTATATTCAGAATATTTCCACCCAGCATAATCCACATTGGCATAGCCGTGTCGGTTGAACCGTTGGCGGTCTGTTGGCAGCTGGCGAAAACGGCCATCGGGAGGAGAGAGCCTAATATAATAAGATAATAAGGCCGGATCAGGGGAATGATGTCGGACGGGGGGTTGAAAAACTCTATAAAGAAGTATAGGGCGCCCATAATGAGGGTGAAGATGACGGACAGAAGGATATTTACGAGGAGTCCGGATTTCATCATCCGTCCGGCTTCCGGGAGGTCGTTGCGGCTGAAGAGAGCGCCTATCAGGGGAGTCAGACCGCTTGAGAACCCTATCTGCATCACGATAGGGATTAGAAACAGACTGTTGACAAAGGCTGCGGCGGCCAGTTCGGGAGTGCCGTAACGTCCAATCATCAGAGTGTCGGAAAAGCTGACGATGATCACCCCGAGTTGAGTAATCAACACGGGGAACCCTAATTTCAACAGAACGCTATATTCCTTGTCGCGATTCATAAAAATATAAGGTGTGTCAGAAATGACAGAACAGTGCAGGTGTCACCGGCCGGCAGTGGCAAAGAATTCGGGTGCAAAAATATAAAAACTTTAAGAAACATCCATATAAGAGTGGCGGCGGAATGATGGCTGAAAATTGTAAATAAATGAAATAGAAAGAAATTCCTTGATAAACGATAAATTGGAGAGAGATTGGAATAAAAAATGAGGGAATTTTAGAGAAATTTTGTAATTTTTATGAAAACGGTTTGTTTTTTTAATATCTATTGGCTAATTTTGAGGGCAAAGTTGCGTTAATCATAAAGTCAAAACACGTTCTTATTATGTAATATGAAAGGATGTGGAGAGGCGCAGAAGTTGTCGGCAACCGACAATAAATGATGTATCCAAAATTAAACTCTAATATAACCTCTAATTTATGAAACGATTGTCAATCTCATTGGCGACAGCCCTTATGGCGGTGGCCATGATTTTTCCGACAGGCGCTTTCGCATCTCCGAAGCGAGCATTTCGCGGAGAGATAGTTGAAAATCCCGGAATGTCGGAATCAGCCAAGAAAGAGGCGCAGACAGTGAAGGAGTTTCTTGCAGCTCGTAAACCGGGGGGGCAGTCCCTGGAGCGGGTTGGTGGCGGAACCTTCCTTGGTGATCCTGCAGCCGAACAGACAGCATTGCTCAATGTGAAGCAAACTCCAAAGAAAGTGTTACACCGTTCTGCAGATGACCCTACAGGAGACATCTATGCAGTGTTTGCAACTTTCACATCCGCTACCAGCGGTCAGGAAGGTGCCTATGGGAAGCTTAACCTTGCCACAGGTGGTTGGGACATGGTTTATCGCGGTCCGCAGTTTCAGATGTCACAGTCTGAATATTATTATCAGACAGGTGCTGTGCGCGAAAACATCCTTCATATTCCGGCATATTACGAAAATCCTGCTACAGGTGAATATCGTATCACATGGACACGTGTAGACCTTGAAACAGGTGATGTGCTTGATCCGCTCAACTTCGGTTCGACGCTGAATGCCTTTTTCTATTCAATGGTTTACGATGAGAAGAACGATTGTTTCTGGGGTCTTTCAGTTGATATAAACGGACAGACCGGCGGTAACCTCATCAGAGTAGACTGTGCCGGCAATGCCAAATACTGGTATCCATACAACACCGGTATCAACGTAGGTCCTGTAGAAGGTGAATTCGCAAATGAAATCGTCTACAATCCTATCGATCAGCTCATCTATGTATTACGCGACAACGGTCAGTTCCTCTGCATTGATCCGACAACTCAGGATCGCCCGGTTCCCGTATTCCAGTTTGATGAGGCGGAAGCTCCCTTCTGTTTCAACGAGATGTATATCACCAGCCCACTGATTTATAGCCCGCGTGATAAAGCCTTCATCGGTATGCATGCCAACAGTGCAGAAGAGGTTTTCCAGATTTATGCTATTGACGTTGAAACATACGATGTCTACGAAATCAGTACTCTTCATCCCACAGGTTATGTGGCATCTCTCTACTGTACAGATAAATATGCAGTGGACAACGCTCCCGACCGAGTTGAGAACCTCAAGGTTAATCTTGTAGAGAATCAGTTGTCAGGTTCATTTGAGTTTACAATGCCGGTCACCACTTTCGGCGGTATCGCCCTTCCTGCATCACAGCAGATTGACGTGACAGTGGCAGTAGACGGTAAAACTGCATGGACAGGAAAGGCACTTCCCGGTGCTACTGTAAAGCAGAATTATACCTTTACCCAGGGCTTGCATAATCTTTCAGTTACTCCCAAATTGTCCGGTGACCTCGTAGGTCCGGAAATCAAGTTGCGTTTCTATGCAGGAAACGACAATCCGTTCCCTCCGCAGGATGTAGACGTCAGCAACTATGTGATCACCTGGGGCGCTCCCCGCGAAGGTGGTGTTCACAATGGCTATGTTGACAACAATGCAGTGACATATAATGTATATTGGGACGGCACAAGAAAACTCAACAGCGAGCCTTTGACAGAGTGCAAGTTCACCATCCCCGAGATTGCGCAGATGGAACGTCACGTAGTGACGGTGAAGACCTTGGTCAACGGTATGGAATCAGAACCCTCAACAGAATTGTCAAGAATCTTCGGTCCGGCCTTCCAGATTCCCGTAAACTTCACTCCGACAGCTGCAGAGGCTAATCTCTTCGAGATTATAGACGCTAACCGTGATGCTACCGGTACTTTCAACAAGTTCCGTTATAATGCATCAGAGAATTGCTTCGAAATCCGCGACGAGTGGCATTATACACAGGCTAATGACTTCCTGTTCTTCCCCCGCATGGCATTCAACGATGGAGAAGCTCAGTATTCCGTATCTTTCAACTATTGCGGTTACTTTGCCGACCCCTCCCTGCTGAATACATATGACCTTTACCTGGCAACTTCAGTCAATACCAACACAAGTCGTATGACTCGCATTGACTCAAGAAAAAATATTTCAGTTCCTTCAACAAAGACTCATATTATTCGCTTTGTAGTTCCCGAGCCGGGTGAATATTATATTGTTCTCCATGAAAAGGCGGATGACCAGAAATATCGCGGTGCGAAGATTTCAGATTTCAAGGTTCAGAAACTTGAGGGTTACACTACTGAGGCTCCTGCCGAAGCTACCGATGTCAGCATAGCTTCAGATCCTACCGGAAAGATGGAAGGTATCATCACATTCACTGCTCCTACATTAGACCTGAAGAATCGTCCGTTGGTTTCAAGTGAGATGGTTACAATCACTGCGAAAAACTCACTTGGTTCAGTCAGCACACAGGTTCTTCCCGGTGCAAAAGGTGAACTCCGTATTCCTACAGATATAGAAGGTAAGCAGGAAGTATACATCACATCTTCCAACACTCATGGAGAAGGTGTGGCTCACACTTACTACACATATATCGGTCTTGACGTTCCTACCGCACCCCGCAACGTGAAGGGTAAGTCACTCGACAATAACCTTGGACTGACACTTTCCTGGGATGTGCCGTCTGCGATAGGAGAAAACAACGGATACGTTGATGTAAACGACCTTACATATCGTATCATGAGTAAGAGCGGTATCAACTATGTGCCTGTGGCAGAGGTTTACAACGACTTCTCATATACATTCAGAGTGAACCCCGGCGATATGGCGGCATATTTTATTGGTCCTATGGCAGTGAATTCCAAGGGTCAGAACCGCACGTCAGAATTTATTGATGACGTCCTCGGTACTCCCTACGAACTTCCTATGTCTGAGGAATTCAGCAACACTAAGTTCCAGACCAAACCTTGGACTCAGTCAACTCACTCTGAAAGTCTCAATGTATATTGGGAAACTGCAACCGACCTGACACCGCTGGGTGTTGGAACTCCCAATCCGAGAGGTGGCGGTATGCTCTATGCTTACAATGCGGCAGAATCCAGCGGTTACGGTAGCATGTATTCACCCAAGTTCTCAACCAAGGGACAGAAGAAGGCATCCATCAACCTCCGCTACTGGTCATGTGCCAAGTCTACAAGCATGGAACTCTTCGTCCGCAGCAACAAAGACCAGCAATTCAAGAAGGTTGAAGAAATTAACGGACGCCAGGTTCTCGGTTCTTCATGGAAAGACTGGAAGGTTGTACTCCCCGATGAATACATGGATTGCGATTGGGTTCAGACATGTCTCCGCGGTTACCATCGCACAGGCGACACCTACACCATCATCGACTCTTACGCAGCGATTGCAGAGGTTGAATATGAATTTGCAGTGACTGAGGTATCAGGTCCTTACAGTGCAATTATCGGTGAATCTCCCGAGTTTGAGATTACTGTAGTGAATGGTGGTCTTGAAGCTGCACGTCCCGACCTTCTGGTAGAGCTCGTAGGTTATGAAGACGGCAATGAAAATGTTCTTGATAAGAAGAACTACACTCTCGGTCGTATCAATGCTTCAAGCTCACTCATCCAGAAAGTGAACTTCGATCTCACCACTGATGCTATGAAATATTCAGACCTTCGTGTGCGAGCAACCGTCAGCTATCCCGATGATGAGATCGTCCATAATAATGTAAAGAGCACCACATTCATCGTTAAGCAGAGCATGCTCCCGGTTGTAACAGATCTTAAGGGTCAGTGGAATGCCAACAACGACGGTGCATCACTCTCATGGTCAGCTCCTGCAACTGAATGGGGACCGCATGATGACTTCGAGGTTCTCAAGCCCTTCCAGCTCACAGACCGTATCGGTCAGTGGAAGAATGTGGATATGGATGGTAAGGATCCCTTCTATCTGAGCGGTTGTGAATGGGAAAACTGCACTAAGCCTTCCGGATGGATGGTTATCAATGCAGAGGAAGCAGGACTTAACGATGAGCGTACAGTTGCCAAGAGCGGTAAGCAGTATATCATGGCTCGCTCAATCGGTTACGATGGAGCTGCCGGTGAAGATCCTATCCCGGCTATCGACTGGCTTATTTCTCCCCGGGTTGTTGGCGGTTCTGACGTTAACTTCTGGATGGGTACGATTGATACCAGCTATACCGAGACAATCACCCTCTTCTATTCTTCAACAACCGACCAACTCGGTGAGGAACTTGAATATGACGAGGCAACCAAGACTTACTATTGCGGTGCCTTCAAGTCACTCCGTCACTTCACCAAATCCGGTTCTGACGCTTGGGAAGAAATAAACTTCCGACTCCCTGAAGATGCAAGATACTTTGCCTTCGTATATCGTTCAATCGGTATGCTCGGATGTATGATTGATGACATTCAGTTCTCACCTGTGAACAATCAATCCTGGGATATTGAATCTTACGACATCATCCGCTCAATGGATGGCAATGAATCTATCATTGACAATGTTAAGGATACAAATTATGTAGACCTTACCAATAAGGACATGAACGCAGTCTACTATGTGACTCCTATCGTTTACAACGACGGAAAAGCATTCGTGGCTCCCAAGTCAAATCCTGTCACTCTCACCAGCTCTGCTGTGGATGAAATCTTCGGAGAAAACACCTTCGTAGGCGGTGGCAAGAATATCATTCTCTTCGGTGGCTTGGCAGGCAACAATGCCAAAGTGTTTGCTGCTGACGGTAAGATGGTTCGCAACCTTAACCTCAATTCAGATCGTGAGGTTGTCAACATTGAATCCGGAGTTTATGTCGTGACTATCGGCAAGAAGTCATTGAAAGTCTTCGTGAAATAAACATCACGCCATAATTAACCTAAAGGGGCATCCGTCAAGGGTGCCCCTTTTTTATAAATAGGCAATGTTCAGGAATAATTTCTTCAGGAGTGGAAATTGTCATAAGTTTAATCGAACTGATAGTTCTTGCATACATCGGATTGATATGCGGCAATAAGAGAGGGAAACGGGAAAGCCGGAGATTAGAATGATTTTTCGGGATAGTCTCTTTAGCATAAACTGTTGATAATAAAAAGAGGTAGAGGTCACACTATCCACCTTAGTGAAGAGGCTCTAAATTTGGGTAAACGGAGGAAAATGTGTATCTTCGCGGAAAATACTTAAAGAAATATCATGAATCACATTTCAAGGAGGGTTGAAAGCTTATCCCCCTCAGCCACATTAGCCATGTCACAGAAGAGTGCGGAGCTCCGCGCTCAGGGAGTTGATGTAATAAATATGAGTGTGGGAGAGCCTGATTTTGACACCCCGGATTTCATCAAGGAGGCTGCAAAAAAGGCAATAGATGAGAATTATTCACGCTATACGCCCGTGCCGGGATATATGAGTCTGCGCAAGGTCATCGCTGACAAACTCAAGCGTGAGAACAATATAGAATTCACACCGGAGCAGATTGTGGTCGGGACCGGAGCAAAGCAGGAACTCTGCAATGTGTTGCTTGCGACTATCAATCCGGGCGATGAGGTGATTATCCCTACCCCGGCGTGGGTCAGCTATGTTGAGATGGTAAAGCTTGCCGAGGGTATTCCCGTGACAGTGCCGGCAGGAGTCGAGGCAAACTTCAAAATCAGTGCCGAACAGTTGCAGGCTGCCATAACTCCCAGGACAAGAATGATAATGCTCAACTCCCCCTCCAATCCTACCGGTAGTGTCTACACCTACGATGAGTTGAAGGCATTGGTGAGAGTATTGGCAAATTGCCCGGACATTCTTATTCTTGCCGATGAGATTTATGAGCATATCAACTTTGTGGATAAGGTGCACAGCATTTCTGAATTTCCGGAAGTGCGCGACAGAGTAGTAATCATCAACGGAGTTTCCAAGGCATACGCAATGACGGGTTGGCGTATCGGATATATGGCGGGTCCGTTGCCTATTGCCAAGGCAGTGACCAAACTTCAGGGTCAGTACACTTCCGGAACCTCCTCTATAGCTCAGAAAGCAGCCGAGGCAGCCTACGAAGGGCCGCAGCAGTGTGTAGCGGATATGCGTGAGGCATTCCGTCGTCGCCGCGACCTTATAGTGAGTCTGGCCCGCGAGATTCCCGGATGGATTGTGAACAATCCCGAGGGTGCTTTCTATCTTTTCCCCGAGGTCAGCGCTTATATCGGCAAGCGTTATGGCGATAAGGTCATAAAGAGTTCAGGCGACTATGTGATGTATCTGCTTGAAGAGGCTCATGTGGCTGCTGTGGACGGTGCGGCGTTCTGCCTTCCGGGGTATCTGCGTCTGAGCTATGCTACCTCCGACGAGAATATCCGTGAAGCGTTGCGGCGTATCCGCGAAGCGTCGGCAAAACTTCAGTAGGAAGAGTCTTGAATATGGAAGTGTGTTATAAAATGTTATAACACACTTCGGAAATCAACAAAATTGAGAATAAAGGCGTTCTAAGGTCAGAAAGTCGCAGAGCGGCTTGATGATTTAAGAGAATGATTGATTAACTATAAATACTATGGATAAATTAAGTTATGCATGGGGTCTTGCAATGGGCAACCAGCTTAAGGCTATGGGTGTCAGCAACCTCAACATCGAAAGTTATGCAGATGCAGTGAAGAGTGTGTTTGAAGGTGGCGAACCGGCAATGCAGCCTGACGAGGCTCAGAAGCTGATTCAGGATTATCTTGCGGACCTTCAGGAAAAAGCCGCTAAGACTGCACGTGAAGCAGGCGAGAAATTCCTTGCCGACAATAAGATTAACGAGAATGTGAAGGAGACAGCCTCCGGCTTGCAATATATTATAGAAAAGGAAGGTGAAGGAGAGCATCCGACAGCTGAGAGCGAAGTGACTGTCCACTATACAGGACGTCTGCTCGACGGCACTGTCTTTGACAGCAGTGTTAACCGTGGCGAGCCTGCGACTTTCCCTTTGAATCAGGTGATTCCGGGATGGACGGAAGGTGTTCAGCTCATGAAGGAGGGTTCCAAGTTCAGATTCTTTATCCCTTCAGACCTTGCCTACGGTCCTCACGGGGTGCCCAATGTGATTCCTCCCCACGCTACTCTGATTTTTGATGTTGAACTCATAAAGATCAACAAAAAATAATGAATAAGAAACTTATGATGGGATCCCTGCTGATTGCGGCGGGAATCCTTTCTATGCAATCCTGCGGCCGTTCACAGAAGAATGATAACGCTGAATCAGCCTACGCTGAAGTAGAAGAAGAGATAGTTGAGGAAATCACCCCTAATGACGCGGACTTTGAAAAGACAGTAGAGTTTTTCCAGAGCGACAACAAAGGTAACGGACTTGATTCCACATACGTGGAGACACCTTCAGGTCTTAAATACCGTATTCTGAAAGAAGGAAACGGAGCAAGCCCCAAAGCTACCGATGCAGTAACAGTGCATTATGAAGGTAAGCTTCTTACCGGCATGAAGTTTGACAGCAGTTATGACCGTGGCGAGCCGGCATCGTTCCCTCTGAATGGGGTTATAAAGGGTTGGACAGAAGGTCTTCAGACAATGAAAGTCGGAGGAATCACTGAGTTTTATATTCCGGCAGACCTCGCATACGGAGAACAAGGGACTCCCGGCGGTCCGATTCCCCCCAACGCACCGCTCATTTTCAAAGTGGAACTCATCAGTATCAACTGATAAGGAGAATAAGATTATATATGAAAATATTCAGACAAATAGTAAGACTGGCGGTTATCTGCGGATTGCCGGCAGTCTTATTGCTTCTCACTTCCTGCAAGGGACGCACTGCAGATAATGTGGAGCCTACGGGCGAAACGATTGAAGTGGAGATTCCCATAGATTCGACAAGGTGAACAATCAAGGTAAACAATATCGAGTTATGAATTTAAGAAATCTATCTTTTTTCGGAGCGGCGGCCCTTATGCTGCTGGCTTCATGCAATAAAAGCAAGACAGGCTCTATCAATGATGTGTCAAATGCAACAGCAGGCGATTCAGTGATGTTCTATTTCGGACAGAATCTGGCATCTGACTTTTGGTTGTCTACAGAAAGTGACACAACACTGCGTGGAGAGAATGAGCGCGAGGATTATCTGCGCGGCGTAAAGGCCGGAATCGCGGCAGCCCGGGAGAACGAAGCCTATAACAAGGGTTTGTTTGTGGGTGTGCAGGTTGCGGCAAACCTGAAGGATTTCAGAGAGCAGTTCCCCAACCTTAAGCTTGACGAGGCATTACTTCTCAGCTCGCTTCGTGCCGGTCTGGAGAGTGATTCAGCCGTGAACGAGAATGAGGTCAAGTCCACATTCTATAAACTGATGGACCAGCTTATGCGTGATAAAGAGGCGGAAGATGCAAAGGCCGCCGAGAAGCTTCTGGCAGAGGAAGCTGCGAAACTTGGTCTGAAGCTGCAGCTGCCGATGCTTTACAGCAAGGTTGTGACTCCGGGAGACGGTGCGGTTGTCAAGAACGGTGATAAAGTGGCAATTGATGTGTCTGCAGCTACCCTTGAAGGGAAGATGGTAGGGATGAAACTTCCCAGAGAGGTGATAGTTGGCCGCAGCTATACCTCACCGATGATAATGGCTGCCCTCCCCGGAATGAAGGTGGGAGAAACAAAACAGTTCCTGTCATCAGCTATGGAGGTTACTCCCCGCCGGTATAAATTAGGAGAATACAAGGGGACCCAGCTGATAAAATTCACAATTCATGTTTCAGGTGTGTCGGCATCATCTCCTGAAACAGCCACGGACAGTATCAGTCAGTAAACAACACATCCTATAAGGATGGCAGAAAAAATACCCCTCAAAATGAAAAATTTTTTGAGGGGTATTTAATTGATGGTTTGAAAGATAGAGAGGAGGGGTAAAATTTTTTCAAAAATATTTGCGAAATTATTTGGTAGAATAGAAAATATGATATAACTTTGCACTCGCAAACGGGACAAAAGAGTTCCGGAAAGCAAAACAAAATAAAAAGGTGCGGTAGTTCAGTTGGTTAGAATACATGCCTGTCACGCATGGGGTCGCGGGTTCGAGTCCCGTCCGCA
>CAMWXI010000047.1 GCA_947178175.1 uncultured Porphyromonadaceae bacterium
ATTTAGGCCTGAAACTTTTAGAAATTGTGTTAAGGCTAAAATTCCTATAATAATAGAACAAAAAGTATTATATAAATGTACCGGGATATTGAACATTTTTCAAGTGTTAAATTATAATTCCGCACTATAGGGAAAGAGGAAGTGTCTCAGTTTTCATTGAATAATTACATAAGTCTTTGAATTAATTCCTTGGTAGAAGTATCAGCTCTAAATTTTTTTGTTATGAATTCTATCCCCCTTTTAGCAATTTCTTCCAGTTTATCCTGATTTTCATGACGTTGCCAAAATTCTATAGTTTCCTTCAATCCCTCTTTAGTACCATCATAAGAAATATAATGCACTCCCGGAATTAGTCCCATGTCTCTATACATTGGGGAATCAAGTCCAATAAATGCACTTCCACATGCCATACCCTCTACAAATCCTATCCCCGGTACACCCAATATCTCCTCCCCCAGAAGATGCATCTTATATTCATTGAATTTCTCTACCATATCAAAAGAGAAATATTTCTTCTGTGTGCCGGTATGAAATCTATTATAAAATTTCTTATAAATTTTCAACAGAGGGTTATCGGTAGGATTAATCTTTTTTAGAGTTGTATCCTCCATATAGTACTCACTGTAACAATCCACTGTATCCTTGAAATATTCAGGATTATCCTTAACAAATTTTCTCGCAGGTTGGTCACACGGATCTCCATAGACTTCCAGAAACTCAGGATGAGTTTTTAATGTAATTGTTCCGGTTGAGAAACACTTATTCCTTCTCTCATTGAATGGTTTGACCTTTTTAAATCTTGGTGCCGGAATAAAAGGATGAACTACGAATGGAATATCCAAATTGTAGTATCTTCTATATATTTCTGATGTCTTACTTAAATTAGCTTCATTAAACAACACATCTATGCCCGCTTTTCTAATTCTTTCCGCTTCACCCTCCCATCCATGAAAATGAAGCATACTTAATGCTTTCTTCCCTTTGACTTTTTCTAATCCCTCAAGCTGTTCAGGACAAACATTATATGCAATTACCAAATCATCTTCATTAATATCTTCCGGTTTTCTAATCACTCTGATTCTTCCAGGTGAAATACCATTCTTTTTAAGAGTTACATAATTTTCCAGACCACTGAAAAGATTTATGAATCTCTTAAATAATCCGGTTGCATGCGTATATAGAGAAAATCCACTCTTGTTGATATAGTTACAAACTTCATATTCATCCGGATGGTCTAACAAATATTTCAATAGATAAGCATGCTTCAACGCAGGTGAATATTTGAAAATATACACCATGGCAACTTTAAGCAGCATCCAATCCGAATGAAGATTTACAAATATTATACGTTGCTTCATAGTTCGAAAACCTCCATCATTTGTTCAACCATATATTGTGTAGAAAATCTTGATAATTTATTTTTATCCAATTTCAATAAGCTCTCTCCCCTCAAAATTTCCAATATTCTCCTAATCCATATCCTCGTTCCTTGATCTATCGGAAGATATTCAGCTAAACCACAATCAGCTTCATTCGGAATTTTATTAGACAATAAAACCGGTAATTGACAAGCCTGGGCTTCAATTGCAACAATACCTAAACCTTCAAAATTACTTGGTAAAATAAAAACATCGGCACAATTCATTATTTCGTTAATGTCATCTCTATTGTCAAAGAAATGCACGCGACTTCTTACTCCCCTTTTTTCAATAATTTTAATTACTTCATCTTTTAATATCCCGTTCCCAACCCAAATCAGATCATATTCATCGTTCTCCTCGCAAAAATCTGAAAACAGTTCAGCGATAAAAAGGGGATTCTTCTGTGGTATAAGATGACCTACGGTAAGAATAAATTTTTTATCCGGTAGCTTTAGTTCTTTAAGTTTATTGTCTTTATTAACATTTATCTTAAATCTGTCTAAGTCAATTCCGTTATTTATTATATGCGGATAATCTCCGTTTCCCCAATCCTTTCCCTTAAACAAAAATTCATTTGCCATGCGTGAACAGCCGCATCTCCTGTTTGAGAAATTCCAACACATCCATCGCATTAGCCTTTGATAAAAACGTGTAGAAAGAGCCAGCCCCTTCGATAATTCTCTTTGTTGTAAAGCATTATGTGAATGACATTCCCTTACCGGTACTCCGGCAAAGAATGCAACAAATAGGTTGGGACCATTAAACAGGTCAATATTTGTCTGAAAAATATCGAACTTCTCTTTCTTGAGAAATTTATATAATTGTAAGAGATGTTTTACGATATTAAACAGACCGGTTGGAGGAGTTGTATGAAATAATTTTATACCACACTGTTCCAATTCCTTTTCTCCAATCGTACATTCCGGAACTGATGATGTATTAACGATTGTTACATCATATTCTTCTTTATCCAATCCTTTCGCAAGATTTCTTACAAAAGTATCAGTACCACCCCGGGCTAATCCATTCTGAAGTATACAAACCTTCTTCATTCTTTAACCCAATAATTTATTAATAATTTTTGCACCTCCATACCATCTCCCCACAACAATAGTAGCCATAAGTTGCTTAAATCCTGCTAACGGAAGTTTTATTAAATCAAATACGTGACTATTTATAAACCTCTGACGTTCTTTAATATGATCATCTTTAGGATAATTTGAGCGTGAGGCAAACAGAAGTGACCACATGGTGTTTAAAGCGGTTCTTGAATAAACGATACCCCTAAATTGGGGATATTTCTTCTCAACGTCTTTGGTAATCTCCTTCCATACTTTATCACCACTACCCTTCCCTTCAGGTGTCCATTTCCTATGGCTCAGACTTATCGGGGACATACGGTAAAAATATAATGGAGCGTCTGTTACGCTTATTCTGTTGATATTTTGCAATAATTCCCAACAAAAAAGTGCATCTTCTCCATATGATATATCACCCCTGAATCTGGAAAATTTTATTACTGAAGTTTTAATCAATTTAATACAGAGAGAACCGTTAATTCTTGTATGTTTAATAAACTCCTTTATAATCTCTTGTCTCGTATATTCTTTTTCTGAGATTTCTTCGAACTGAGGTGTATAAGGGGGCTTGTACATTTCGTATGTTACCATATCCATCAATCCTCCCCTTGTCTTTTCAACTAAGAATTCTATAGTTTTATGATTTATTTTATCATCTGAATCAACAAAGAGGAAATATGCTCCCTTTATTTTAGAAAGAAGGATATTTCGTGCATTAGCAACTCCTCCATTCTGAATATGATAAACCTCAATCCGTGAATCAGATTCAGCATATTTATCACAGATTTCCCCTGTTCCGTCTGTTGAACCGTCATCTACAATTACAATCTGTAAGTTCCTATAGGATTGATTGACAACACTATCCAGACATTCCACAATGTATTTCTCTACATTGTATGCCGGTATTAATATGCTAATTAATGGATTTACCAATTGTTATCTTAGATTATTTCTCAAAAAATCTTTAGATTTATCTCGAAGGGTGGTAAGAATATTTTTAACATCGTTGTCAAATAAATAGAATCCTGATATGTCTTTAGTTATGTGTAATTGCCTCTCCAAAGATTGTATTCTGCTATTACCCCGCAGACCGTTCTCCAATACATTCACCGGTTTGTTGAATATCAGTGAGAACACTGTGCCATGAAAAGAGTCGGTGATTACACATTCCGCATTTGCAATTCCGGATATCCAGCTTTCTACACTATCAAACCGATCTTTATGCATCTGTCCTATCCTAACTATTTTAAATCCTTTATCTTTTGCTATCTTTTTTATCTTTCTTTCTTTTTGACGGTCTAAATCAAGAACATAGACAGCTATATATTTCCCTTCTCTTTTCGGTTCGGAATCTATCAGCTTTAAATAATCTTCTGAGGAAAGAAGCAAAGTTGGATCCAAAACATGCTCTGACTCAATACCCAAATAATCTCTGCATAGTCCCACTCCGGATTCTTCTCTGACTGAGATTGCCTTGAATCTTTTAGCTAACTCTTTTATCTTTTCTGTCTTCTCTGTGTTTATCTCCCATTGGTCTGTACCAAAAGATGCTGCGTATGCTATCTTTATTGTACTGTTGTCTACAAAATCGAAGAAGCAATTTTCTATATAGGGAGAACACCACGGACGCCATACCTGATCACTTCCAACTATCCACCCCTCTGCAGGGTATTTTTCACCAACTTTTTCCGAGAAAGGACCCGGCTCATTGACTTTGTCAATATACTTCTCTATAAATTCCCTCTGCGGAAAGGAGAGCTCATGTTCTTTAACCGCAAATTTATGCGGACTTAGAAAGGGAGCCCTGAAACTTCCGTGTATTCTTCTGATAAGATTAATTCCGGTCTTAATATCATCTTTCCACCAAATACGTTTCCCCGGTTTCCCCGGAGGTATATTTACTGTTAACGGCTCATGACCCATTTGCCGTAACACTTCCTGCAAAGCATAGTTCTGGAGTAGACCTCCATAGTTACAAAATAATGGCTGTGTCAGTATGTTAATTCTCATTATGAACCCGTTACAGTTTATTATACACGGCTGAACATATTCTCGAAAGGAAATATGACACTATTATCATCACAACTATTAAAAGAGTCTTGGGCGCAATCCATAGCATTAACGGAGCACAAACAACCGCTGTAACCGCTGTAAAAAACAACGCGTGCAGGAACCACATATTCATGGATTCCTTTCCTAATGAAATAAGTATATTGCTTAATATCTTCCAATCTACTATATTAAAGAAGATGACTGCCGATGTGCAGAAAACCGGTATCATAATCGTATCAAGAAATACAATATATGGTAAAGTCCTTAATACAAATATCCCAACCATAATTATTAATGACCCGATTGCCATTAATGGTTTTTTTTGAACTGAAATTTTTGTAACTACCCCCCCTCAGCAAGATAGTAGCCTGCAAGCATTACCGGTGTACACAAAATACAATCGTGAATTGCCTGTACCCATATATTATCACTCCAATTTGGAATTTGGTGTAATAGAAAAACAATCCCGTAACAAAGAGCCCATAATCCCAATACGGCCCATATTCCATATCTGTTTACCACTCTGGACAAGGGTATCATCGCAACCATAGAATAGAGATAGAAATATATATACCAGCTGAACCAATTCAGATTGCTCTCAAGGCCAAACATATTGGTAAATACATTATAAAGTGTAGGTTTATACTCTCCTCCTAATATTGCTACAGGCAAAAATAATCCAAGGAGTATCAGCCAGAAATGACTGAGCAAATGCCATGAGCGTTTAAGTCCGTGTTTCAGATTTTTCTCCTTTGCATAGTAATAGCCATACCCTACCAAGAATGTGAAAATAGAAACACATATCTTAAAACCTGGAACCGGAACATCGTTATGTAAGATTATCATACAGATAATGGCAATACCACGCAATATCTGTGACTTATCAGGTCCAAATGAAACACTAATTTTATCTGAATTCATCAACATTTTAATGGCAGAGAAATCTGAAGTAATCTCACTTTGTGAAAGTGGCTGTTAAATATTCTTCATATTCTTCAGGAACACCGCAAAATATTACATCCTCTTTTCGAATCAAATCTACACGAATATCTTTACCTTCACGAATCAAATAGTTATAGAGCGGGGCAACATATAATTCCTTTACTCCACTTAAGGGGTTCTCCTCATTTTCCCAATATGACGTAACAAAATCAGATGACCGTTTAAAATAGTAAATCCCCGTGGAACAATATTTTGATATTTCTCTTTTCTCCGCAGTTTCAACTACCTTTGTTTCCACTGTTCCATCTTCTGTTTTAGCGTATGACCAATTTGAACCCTTTCCCTCAAAACACTCTAAATAGCCATCCCATTCTTCTATATCTTTAGGGAAGGAAAAATTTGGACGGAAGGTATCTATGTTGAAAATGAGAATACTTTCACTACCTGCTACGCCTCCTCCTTCAATACCTTTTATCACTGTTTCAGCCTGACCTCTGGTCGGCTCGGTTATGACAACCTCATAATCACTGATTCCGAGCAGGTTACATTCTTCATTTATAAATCGGGGTGTATCATAGACATCTCTGGCTATAAATACAAATCTGCAGGAATCAAAGTATTTTCTAAAACTGCTGACAGCAAGATTAAATAAAGATTTTTCTTTAACATATAGCATATATTTGGGAAGTGAATACCCACCTTTAGAAAATCTGGAACTCAGTCCCGCCATCGGTATAATTATAGTCATGACTCCTGTGATTTCTGTTTTATATATTCCACATACAATCTGAGGGCATTGGCAAGCATAGCTTTCTGCCTCTTCGGATTGTCACAATGAAGAGGAAGCATTGATAAAAACAAATGAATAAGAATCGGATAAATTCCCAATTCATCGAACGTATAACCTCCAAACTTCTGTTCTTTGAAGTATCTCCGAATATCCTCTAACTCCTTTATTTCCTCAAATCTCAGAAATACCGAATATTTTGACGTTTCGTCATAGTCAAACCGTCCGCTAATGATATAATCATACATTCCCAATATGCTGTGTGAAAGTTTTGCCACATCATATCGGAAATCTCCGTATACATTCAGATTTCCATCTAAATCCAACCCTCTCGGATCAATTACTTTTATGGTCTTCGATTTAAAATCATAGAGAATATTGCTGAAACAGAAATCGCCATGCATTAACGTTACAAACTGCGTTGCATTTTTAGCTATTTCTGAATCTGTCTCTGTAACTATTTCTCTGAGAGAAGGGGTTTCCTGATTATTTATTCTCCATCGTTCATCTAATGATACCCCGGATTTTTCCGCATACTCTGTTAATCTTTCAAGGGTCTTAGGTGCGTAAAGTTTGTTATTTTGAAATGCAATCGTTTCCTTATCCATCTGATGAGGATAAAAATTGCTTTCGTCATTAAGATATTCCACACATGCATTAATTATCTCCTTCCAGACCTCGGTCTGCATCCTTCCGAATACAAAGAGATTGGCAAGCGATGAAAGGAAATAATATTCTATTTCATAGTACCCTTTCTCTCCTTCTTCCCCTTTATCCCAGATGACAGGTGCGTAATGCTTCATAACAACAGGAAGAGACTCAATCCAGTTAGCTTCAGCTGCCATTTTTCGCTTATCATTACTACTCTTTCTTAAGCCATATCGGGTAACTTTTATTGAATTGAATACGCGTTGAGTAGTCATACGGGATATTGACCTGTAATAAGAGTTACTCAAACCGAAATCCATCCATTCTTCAATTACGACATCCTTCAATTCCTTTACCTTTCCGTATGCTTCAACTCCTGCTATAAAATCATAACCGTTTTCGGTAATCTTCTTTATCAGCAGTGATTGATCGGAAAATGAAAAATATCCGGCATAAACGCTATGGTCAAGAAGTCGTGACTGAGCCCAATCATAATTATCCTCAGCGATTGCGACTGCACACAAGTCGATCAGATCGGGAATTTTTGTAAATAAAGTGTCACCATGCAATATCTTCAGGTCTTCTGAATATCTGCCCAAAACATTCAGCACATAAACTATGCTTTGCCCTAATGTTAATAAATCAGGAGTCTTGACAATCGTAACGCCTAACGACACCAATCTCTTCTCATCATATTTTGTCAACTCATAACTTTCCGGCAATGACAATATTATGTCTTCTCCTTCCGGTGCTAATTCAATCTGGTGCTCATAAAGCCGTCGATTTTGTACAGGTAGCATGCTCGGGGGTAATTTCCCGAATTCAGATGCTAAAGCCGGAGTGACGTAGGCTGCCGAAGTGATGAAAAACATTATTTCGCTACCGATTTCACAAATGCTTTTTCTTTTTCAAGCATTTCTGTTATCTCGTCAAAGTTCATTGATACAAACTCTGAGGGACGAACAGCTGAATCATCAACATAGAATCCATCAAACCCACACCATGGTTTACCAACATGAATTTCATCATAAGGGACTTCATGTTTATCAAGCCAGTTGATTATATTGGGTAAGGTATGAATGTTTATTTTTCCTACATTTGCTTCGTAAGTCCGCATATTCCTACTGGAAAAGAGGACTATCTCAAAACCCTCTTCCTTATATTTTTTTAACATGTCAATAGTCGGCTGGACTGCCTTACTATTAACATAATCACCCTTCTCTGTAACTGTGATGGTATTATCTATATCAACTATTAATCGCTTCTTAGTCTCCATGATTCAGATTCTCATTTATAAAAATATTCACCTAATGAATCCTTCTTATTGTATCTTTAAGACCGAACATAAGTGAGTATATTCCCAACCTATACATAAAATATCTTAATCGAATTCTTGGACTCAATTTTCCAAGACTTTTAATTTTCTTATAATACTCAGTTAATTTCTTTGAATTGTTAAAGCCGATAGCAATATTAAATTTGATTTCAAGATAATGAGTCTCAACTAATTTCAAATAATACTCCTGTTGCTTTTCTGACATATTTTTAATTTTCGGAATCGTATTTAAAAGAGTAGACTCATAAATCTCCTGCTTCTCTATTGAATCTTCAAAATTGAATTTCTTTCTCGAATGTGAACCTGCTCTTTTAACTACACTGTATAATTGCTCCAATATCGTGGTGCATTTATAATTGTAAAGAACCGGTAATAATATCTGCCAATTTTGTCCGGCAGCCTTATGAGTGTAGATCGGTAATCCAGTGGAAAGCAAAAGGTGATTTCTTCTTATCATGCATGCTCCTGCCGCAAAATAAAATCCATTACGATGAAAGATACAGTCTGAAAATAACTCCGATGTCTCTCTTTCCTTAGCGTTGAGCCCCCAAATCTCTATAGGAGTATTACGTTCATCATCCCTGACTAATGTCTCTTGTGTCCGAACCATCCCATAATCATCACCAAACTCCAAAAGTCGATTGACCATTTTGGATATTGCTTCTGCAGAAGCATAATAATCATCACTGTCTGGCCACACAAAATATTCCCCTTTTGCCTCGTCAATCCCTCTTTGTAATGCAACTGACTGACCACTGTTCTCTTGTCGCAAATACCTTAAATCGAAACCTCTTTCTTCAAACTTATTCTTGAATTTATCAACTACACCCTTGATGTCATCCGGTGAACCATCATCAATGACAATCATTTCTATCTTATCATAGGTTTGTTCTACGACAGATTGTAACAATTTTCCTAAATAGGATGCTGTATTATAGCATGGAGTTACTATGGTTACGAGGTCTTTAACCATGAATTAACTTTATTCTTAATTTATTAATATAGCCTTCCAAATATTTCTTCTCGTATTTATCAGCTCCAATGAGATAGGAAAGTGAAATTGTTGTAACTAATGATATCAAAGTAACCATAATGAATCGCAACCATCCATAATCTAATGATTTAGAGACTAATATAGGAAAGATTGCTGATAAAATTGTTACAACAAAGCAACGAAATATGACGTCCTTAAAAAATAGATTTATTGAAAGAATTCGAACATATCTCCTTGTATAATAAAAATTTGTTAAAGCGCCTATGAAAACAAAAAGTACATTTACTATAAAAGGGATATAAATTGTTGAATGGAGTTTATACGCGATATATGTGATAGGCACTACCATTAAATACAAAGACCCATTAATAATACTAGGAGGACGGATATCACCGGTGGCATGTACCCCTGTCACCAACACAAATGACATATTTGAGAAAAATATAAATCCTATTGTCAAACGAGTTATCCATACTGTATATTCTGGAACTACAACAAGCCATTTATGAAGGATAAAATCAGTTTCTATTAATACAGGCAGAGATAAAATTAAGATTATTAAATATGAAGATTTAGCACCAAAGAACAAAAGCTTTGACATATATTCGTAGTTGCCCGATGCATAACTTTTTATAATCTGTGGCTTTAGTGCTAACGTCACATTAGTGGCAAACCCGTTTAATGCACCCTGTATCTGATTTGCAATTCCGATAGCAGCATTGGCAATTGTAGTGAAGAATATGTTGACCAACATACTTATTCCTTGAGTGCGTGCTATTACGCTTAAATTACCAATTAAATCCCACCCCGAAAACTTTAACATTGGGGAAAGTACATCCCTGCGAACTGAATTAAAGGAAAAACGACTATAGTAAAAATGGTGTATACAATAGATTCTATAAATCATCATCATCCCTACACTCACCACTCCCATAAATATGGAGTAAAGAATAAGTCTGTTACCGGAGAATAAGAATAATAAATATGCTATCCCCAATTTCAACAGCGTTGCAAGAATGTCAAAATAGGCAAATGCCTTCATCCTTTCCTCCGCAATTAAAACTGCAGTATAAGGAGTCTGTGTAAGACTGAGTATGGTAGTAAAAATTGAAACCTGATACACAACATTTGCAGCAAACATTGTCCCATCAGGAATCACTAACTTCTTATTCAAGAACCATAAACCAATGGTTTCCGCCAATATCAATACTATCAATACTATAATTAAATGCATTGACATGGCACTGCTAAAAAATACTTTTAGGTCTGTATCTTTATTATTACCGATCTCATAGGTTATAAAGCGTGAAGTGGCACCGGCCATTGATGAGTTTAAAAATGATAACATTGCCACTACACCACCAACCAGATTATATGTACCGTAATCGCTAACACCTAATCCCTCTAAAATTACCCTGGATGTAAATAAAGAAACCAACAAACTGAATAACATACGTGCATACAAGTAAATTGTATTCTTTGCTATTCGTTTGCTATTTTGATTCTCAGCAGACAAGGATAATGGACCTTGAATTAAATTTCTTTATGATTGAAACTCCGTATTATTCGCTTGGAATTTCGCGTTTCAGGGGGATTGAATCGGTGGAGTGGAGGTCGGACTGGATGAGACGCAGGCGAAGTAACTGCTCTTTCATTCCCGCTACGTCAAGACGCTTCGTGTTGT
>CAMWXI010000048.1 GCA_947178175.1 uncultured Porphyromonadaceae bacterium
TTTATCACCACCTTTCGGTTTTCTCCGGCTCTCACCTCCACATAGACTCCGGGAGTAAGATTCTCTTTCTCCACTCTCAAACCGTTAAGATTGAAATAAACTGTTTCTGTCGTTTCAGTGTCGTCCGATATATCCTCAACTTCGGTCTGAATATCCCGGTTTCCAATGGTGACGGTCCCTTTAGGTCCTTCCGCTCCGTTCATCGTCAACTGATAGTTGAACGACGGAACCTCGGCATATGTATCATAAGGGATAGGATATGTATACTCTTTCAATTCCGGATCAACAGAACGGGTCTTGCCCCAGCCGCTGAGGGTGTTGTAAATCTGCAGATAAGGAGCACCATATCCGTAGGTGCTGTAGAAATAGAGAGGTAATCTGGAGGTCGAATTGACAACCAAATCAACTGTATAAGCTCCGTTTTCCTCTTTTACCTCCGATTTGTTCTGCCAGGCATTGGTGGCTATTGCCAGTCCTACAGTCTCGATTGTCGGACGAGCCTCAAGCGTAATATTGGCTGTGCTCGGATTGAAGTCATCATCGCCGACGTAGGTCACCTCAAGATTATAAAGGCCGGGAACTGGTATCTCGTCAATACTCAATATCAACTCACCCGCTACTGAAGAGTCCTCATCTTCAATATGTGTGATTTCCGCAGCCGACGGAGATAAATATATGTTCTCTCCTGATTGTGACGATATCATCCGGTCAGTGTCAAAACGGGGTTCAAGTGTCACCTTGACATTATCCAAATTAAATACCTGCGCCACATCATCCACTGCCTGGTCAAACGCTCGTGAGCCCTTGATATACATCTTTACTGTCGGCTGCCCTGTTGTGTTGCCGCGAACAGCGTCTATACTGAAAGTGTCATTCTGCTGTTTACCCTCAGCCCAGAGTGAGAGATTGGAATTATTGGCGATCCACTCCGCCACCAATATCTGTCCGCGAGGATCATATACCATCTTGTAAGAACGTTTCCTATTGGAGAACTGCATAGTCTCGTCGTTACCCTCTACCAACTCGTTCCACACACCATTCTGGAAACCATTGTTAGCGGGATCCTCAACACCATATCTTTTCCCGCCTACTTCAAGCCAGAAGACTCCGGGATTTGACTTGGCAGTGTCTGTAGTGATGACCGCTATATAGTCTTCGGTGTCCTGATCATATATCATGGTTAGGGTGTCATTCACATCCTCCTCATTAGCTCTCGCTTTTACACCTCCGCCAAACACCGGAGTCAGATCCGTAATCGGAGGCATGACTGTGGAGTTTGCCGGATTATCCAGGTTGATAATCAAATCATCCTTTATACTGACCTGTTTCCATGGGTCAGAATTACCTGAACTAAAGTTCCACTCTCGTCCATCTCCCCGCTTAAAGGTGATATAAACTTCACTCACCTTGTATAGCGAAGCCGTTGTCCACTTATAATATCCTTTACCATCAAACTCAACGTAAGTCATGGGAATATTACCATTCCCGGAATAAATACCACCTTTTACACCCTTACATTCAACGACCGTCATATTCTGACCTGCTGTAAGACCGTTATATGTCACAAAAAGAGTATATGGCAGCGGAGTTGGAACATGGTTATACACCGTCATTGAATTTGAGACGGCATAGATAGGGGCAGACCTTGAACGCTGGGAGAATGTATAATATCCGTTAGGGACCACAAAAAGGTCCTTTGTCTGCATATTTACATCAGAATTTTTCACATCACCTTCCTGCTTGAAGATGACGAAGTCATATTGCTGGTCTACGTAAGCATAATAAACCTTCGTATTAATATAATTATCGGAGTCTTCACTTTCACGAACCTTAATCCATATCGGCCCCTCCATTGCCGGAGAGTCAGCCCAATCTTTTGCCGCTTCATTATTAGTATCAAATATGTAAAAACATGGAGCGGTTATATTGGAACCGGCTGTGTTGAAGAATACCAAATTATATCCATCTTTAGCCTCCGGCATCGGGTCTGGGTTCTCAGGCGCCGGCTCATCCGGATTGGGGTCATTTTTATCGCGGTATTTCCCATTACTTATTGTTGCAATATAATTTGCGCCATCTCCTCCATACACATATCCCGGTGAAAGATTTCCACCTATAATGTCACCGGTTGTATTATTACCTGCATCCTTCTGGTGAAAGATCAAACCATCTAACGTCTGAGTTTTGGAAATGGCAACCCTGTAAACCTTATGATTGTCAATTGTTATCTCATTAAGTTGCGTACCCGGCCATGCCCCGAGAATTATGGTGTTTCCACCGCCCCAGGCATAAGCATAGACATTGCTCCAGTTTGTGGTGCTGTTATTAAAATAATAATAATTATGAGTCTCAGGATTCGGTTCCGGCTCAGGATCCGGATCGTTCACCCCAACTATTTTACCGTTACTAACTCTCGCTATCGGCTCAGCAGACGTATAATCATATATATAGCCTGATTTTAAGTTGGTACCCTCTATATCACCGGTCTGACTCCCTTGGCCTTTATTATTAAAAATCAAACCCACTATATTATCGCTTTTGGGTATTACGATCCTATATAAATATTGTCCGTCAATAGTGACTTTCGTACACTCCCTTCCCGGCCAATCCCCAAATATCGGCGTATCTGTACCGTTAACTTTCTTCCATGCGTGTGCATAAACCGCACCCCAATTTCCACTATTTTTATAATAATAAACATCCTCTGTAGCAGAGTCCTGTGCAAATACGGACAACACTGTCAGAATCATCATTACAGACAATCCAATAAGCCTTCTTATCATCTCCCGATACTATTTTGAATTTGTTTAATTAAAGCCAACCGGACTTTTATTCCCTGTTTAGTTAAGCTGTTATCTTAATGTGGTTTATAAATGGGATTCGAGTTTCATGGCATCCCCGTTTTTTCAACATTAAGGGCTATCTTATCCGGCCTTTATTCTTCCGACAAATTTACAATTTTTCATTATAACTTCAAAACATTTTATCAACTATTTTTTAAAAATTACAAATTTTTGTCAGCCATATACTTTTCAACTCTTTTCAGACCTTATCTCACCAGGATTGTACTTGATTCCCTCCCTTTTTTCTTTACATATATCCCGGGCGACAGTATTCCAAAAACTCTCTCACCAATCAGGTTATAATATTCCGCTATCTCTTCTTCTCCATCTATCCCTCTTAAGGCTGTCACTACATCTTTATACATGATAATCGTCTCGGGACGAACACTCTCCGCTCCATTCATCCAAAATTCCATTCGTATGGAGGATGCACTATCAACCACATCGAACGGTATCGGACCAACATACTCTTTCAATTCCGGGTCTATACTTCGCCCTTTCTGCATTATTCCTGACAATGAATCATATATCTTCAGATAAGGTTTGCGGAAGCCATAATAACTCCCCAAAACCAATGGAGTCGGCGTAAGATGATTCCCTTCCGAATCCACAGGGTCGGAATTCAACTGCAGTTGCACATAATAGGCTCCTCCGTTGATATATGGCAGTGTCGGGCCGTCCCACTCCATAGTGGTAAACGTGGGTATGACATTCAGTATGTTAGGACGAGCCACAACCTTAAGGCTTGCATCCCCCTTCTCGAGATTCTCCGTCCCCTCAAACTGAACCCTCAATGTGTAGACGCCCGGAATCGGGATGAATTCCGATGTCAACTCCAATATCTCTTCGCTATAGTCATATTCAACGCTCAACGGATAGGGTGGATAATATCTGTCACCCATCAGCGTCACGTCAAAATCCGGGGTGATGGAGCATCTTAGTGACGCGATATCTCCCCCCTCACGGAAATATTCTTCAAATGCCACCGATCCGCGGATATAAAATGTCAGCCGGCTCATCTCGGAACTGCCGCGACTCGCATCTATGTAATATTCTCCGCCACTCTGTTCCTTCCCGTCTGCCCAGAGGGTTATCCCCCCATCTGCCTTCCCTGAGGTTTCTTCTCCGTTTGATTGGCCATCAGCAGTCAATGCTGCAAGTAATATTGAAAGGGAGATGATTAAGAATTTTCGCTTCATGTTTATCTTTCTGTGAATCTTATTCGTGAATACAGCACCGGGTGTTCTGCGGTAGTCATATAAAGTGACGTAGTTGTTCCCTCTTCATCTTCAATTGCCTCTTCGGAATGAACAGTCACTGTCTCTCCATACCTTGCCTCGTGAAGAAACGCCAGCTCCAGACGGCTGACCCTCCTTGTGTCGTGCATCCGCAAGGGGAATAGGTTGAGCAGTATCACTACATATCTGACGGTGTTGACGTGGCGATAGGCATCCAGATCGCAATATTGGAAAGTGTAGGAGGCTATAGGAGGGGTGTCTATCTTAATATGTTTCTGTTGTCGCGCAACGGGACATTCCCGCGCCGAAATCATTTCGGAATTAAAGTTAAGATCTGACAATCCGGCATTGACCCGACTATTGGCATCAAGCACCATCCATACAGAACGGGCATAACCGAACACGTTCCCTTCCGCATCGCTGATGCAGAAAGCTCTTTCTGAAAAGTGTCGGTTCCAGCTCTCAACCCATGTGGTGATACGATATCTTGTATTTACCTTCGGATAACTCTTCATATCCACAGTCAGGCGCGCCAATACCCATCCCAGACTCTCTTTCTTCATGTCAGGATTCCCTATTCCCAGGGAATTGGCATGGGAAGTTGCGATATCAATCAGTTTACTGACAAGGAGTGGCAATGACATCTCTTTCTCCGCATTGGTCTCTCCGGAAGACAGGAAAAAATCCTCACTATATTCTTTTACCATACACTTCGAGTCTGTTTTTATATTAAAAAGGGTCGTCCAAATATTTCAAAATCTCGTTAGCACTGCTCACCAGATGGTCAGCGTATGCTTTCCTGAGCTCACTGACAGGACGGAATCCCCAGGTTACACCAATTGATTCCACACATGCTCTCTTGGCTGTCTCTATATCCACCGCACTGTCACCGCAATATAACACCTCCCGCTTCGGTGTGGGAGAGATGTTAAGCACTGCGAAGACTACTGAAGGGTCCGGCTTCGCAGGTCGGTCAGGCACCTGCCCTAACATTGCCTTAAAGGGTATGTCGGGAAAGAAATGGGTGATTATCTTCTCCACGGCACTCTCATATTTATTTGAAGCTACGGCAACTCCTATTCCTCTCTCCGTCAGTTCGGCAAGCAGCTCCAGAATGCCGGGATAGGGAACAGTGGTGTCGGTGCAGTGTTCATCGTAGTGCTCTTTGAAATGCAGAAGGAGTTCGTCAATCATCTTTGCATCGGCATCAGGCTGTGCCCTCTCCAAAAGGCGGCGCACTCCATTACCCACCATATAATTATATGCTGACAGGGGATGCTCCGGGAATCCCATCTTCCTTAAGGCATAGTTACATGAACTCCCGAGGTCGGAGATTGTATTGAGCAATGTGCCGTCAAGATCGAAAATTACGAGTTTTTTCATACTTTAATATTTAGAAGGGATACCCTATGGAGAAATGGAATGATGAATCACGATGCCATCGCGGATGAATCAATGGCCACGGCTCAGCTCCCGTTGCCGGATTATGGGCCTTCATTCCCAAGTCAAAACGAATAAGGAAATAATCGAAATCCAGACGTATTCCGGCACCATAGGCCGCCGCAAGCTGTTTGTAGAAAGAATTGAAGTGAAACATCCCTCCGGGCTGATTAGGGTATGAATGGATAGTCCATATATTGCCGGCATCCAGAAACAATCCCAATTCTATTATCCAGAACAGTTTCGCACGGTATTCCACAGACATATCAAACCGTATGTCCCCACATTGATTGATAAAATCCGACACTGAATTATTGCCATGATAGGAACCGGGACCCAACGTCCTTACATCCCACCCGCGCACTCCGTTGGCTCCTCCGCCGAAAAAGCGCTTTTCAAATGGAAGTATCCGGGAGTTACCGTAGGGGTAGCCTACCCCAAGTCCGACATGCGCAGCTATTGAATTCCTTTCGTCAAAAATATGGAGAAATCCGAAATCACCCTCTACCCTTACATATTGCGAATAGTGAATTCCGAATATCTTATATGGATTCTCTGTAGGATGAGGATGTGGTGTGAAGATATTGTTTATCGCATAGAGCAGATTTCCTGCCGTCTCGGCGTTTACCCTGATAGTGTAGATATCCTTCTGAATATCACGTCTCCATGGGGATGCCGGACGCTTGTTGGTATGATAGAAGGAATATCCCAGACGCATTATGAAGTGGTCTTCATAACTGTATCTGAGTAAGGGATTGTCGGGAGCTATCTTGTCTATGAAGTCATTGGTTGATTCGGGGAGAAACACATAATTGATATCCAAGGGGGTGAAGGTGTGTCGGTTACGGCTCAGCCGCTCCGTCCATTTATATGACCATCCTGCAGTGGAAATAATCCTTGTGTACTCAGGACGCTCCTGATAATTGATCGACAGGTTGATATCCGTGATAGCGTTTATCTTACGTTTGAAAGATTCTCTGAGGAAGGGTGCCTTGAATTTCGGAAATGAAATTCCTCCTTCAAGGGAATATTCCATATATCTGTTATGAATCAATCCCTCAATCTTTCCGCTGATGGCCTCGTAGGCTCCCGTAAGTTTAAGCGAAAGTGTTTCCGACCCTTTCCCCACATTCCTGTGTTTATATGCAATGCCGACTGCCACACCGAAGTCTCCTTCGGAATTGGTGCCTTCAAGCTCCAATGAACAGCTTTGCGACTTCCCCGGCGTCAATAAGATATATGCGTCCAGGAAACCGACATCACCGACAGTTCCGACTTCACGGAAACGGATGTTGACATATTTTAGTATCTCCAGACGACTGAGTGCCTTATATGTGCGTTCCACATCCCGCTCCCTGTAGGGCATTCCGGGAGTGATGAAGCAATTCTCATACAAGACTCCGGGCCGGAGATAGGCACGGGATGAATTGACGATCTCCAACCCTTTATAACTGATTGTGTCGGCAGCCTGAAATCCACCCTCTCCGGCGATGACTGCCGAAGGGTCAAAATCGGTGATATAGATTACCCTGCGCACCATATATTCCCTGTCTGTCCTCATAACAGTGTCCGGCATAAGGCGTGAGGTCTGTAGCCGCAATGTCAGATCTGCTTCCAAAGAGCCGCCCGTTGTGTCGGCCACAAATGAGATATCCTCTTTATTAATGCGATAATACCCTCTGTTGCGCAATCTTGTGATTATTCTGTCACGCTCCGCTTCCAAAAGTGAACGGTCCAATCTGTCGCCCGGAATCAAGGCGCTCAGCGACGAATCGCCTATGGCCTGCCGTAAGATGCTGTCATTCGGAAAATCATAGGTGACACTACGAATTGTATGGCTCTCTCCGGGAGTCAGCGTGTAGGCAACTGAAATTTTTCTCTTCCGGGAATCTGCAATAGTGTCAATCCTGACCCCGGCATGGAGATAACCCTTATTCTCCAGCATTTTTTTCAGTTGGTCCGCTCCCTGAAGTGTCAGCGTCGGACTGTAAACCACCGGCGCCTCACCCATTTTTCTGACCCAACGGTTCCACCATTTTGTGGTGTCCGTCCCGCTCATATTGAAAATTCCGAGCCGAAACTTTATAGCCCACAACATCTTGTGGTTGGGACGCTGACGAAGATAGTTCAGCAACTCGGTGTTGTCAAATTTCTCTCCGCAGGAATCCACTCTCACACTCACCTTGTCAAGAAGATACTCCCCTTCCGGCACATGACGGCTTGAGGTGCACGCCGAAAGGCACACCATCAATACCAAGCCTGACAATATCAACATTGTCCGGGCTCTCCGGAAGAATCTCTCCTGAGATTTCCCCCCTGTCTCTTCAAACCTGATTTCCGGATTCCTTGACAAAGCTTATCACGAAATAATTCTCTATATGAGCATGCCTCAATACCTGACATTCTGCAACGGACGGGCTCTTATCTGCAAATTTACTAATTTTTGCTAACTTTACGACATGAAACGCTCTTTAAAAAATATCAGTAACAATCCCTGGAGTTGGATTCCAACTCTGTATGTGGCCGAAGGTCTACCCTATTTTGCTGTCAACACTCTCACTGTTCTTATATATACCCGTCTCGGCATCCCGAAAACTGAAATGGCGTTCTACACAGGGTGGCTCTATCTCCCTTGGGTCATTAAACCGCTATGGAGTCCCTTCATCGACATATTCTCCACCAAACGGATGTGGGTTCTGTCCATGCAATTTTTAATTGCAGTCTGCTTCGCTCTTGTGGGGCTTTCCCTTCCCGGAAATATGTTTTTTGCTTCCACCCTCACAATCTTCTGGCTGATGGCCTTCTTCTCCGCCACTCACGATATTTCAGCCGACGGTTTCTATATTCTCGCTCTGACCGAAAAACAACAGGCAGGATATGTGGGAGTGCGTTCCACCGCCTACAGGATTGCATCGGTCTTCGGACAGGGTGTCCTCGTGATTCTCGCCGGTTATCTTCAGGAACATAATTATTCTCCCTCAACAGCGTGGCAATATGTCTTCTTCCTTCTCTCTCTAATTTTCATAAGTATTTTCATATGGCATCTCTATTCTCTGCCAAAACCTGCCGATGACCATCCTCTGCCGGGAGTCAGTTCACGCTCTATCCTCTCTGACATCGGCGAGACTTTCTCATCTTTCTTTCTCAAACCTAACATCGGAATCGCACTCGCATTCATGCTGCTCTACAGACTGCCGGAGGCATTCTGCCTTAAAATGGTGACTCCATTCCTGGTTGACCCTGTGGCAGACGGCGGCCTGGCCCTTACTGATGCGCAGGTAGGCCTGGCAAACGGCACTATCGGCGTTATTGCCCTTCTTGCCGGGGGTTTACTCGGCGGTGTGGCTATAGCGAGAAACGGCCTCAGACGCTGGCTATGGCCTATGGCACTATCCCTGACTCTCCCATGCCTCTTCTATTGCTTTCTCGCTATCTTCCAGCCATCAAATTTCCTCCTTATATCTACTTTTATCGGTATTGAACAGTTCGGTTACGGATTCGGATTCACTGCCTATATGATGTATCTGATATATTTCTGTCGTGGCAAGGCCTCAACCGCCCATTACGCTTTCTGCACCGGATTTATGGCTCTCGGAATGATGCTCCCCGGAATGGCTGCAGGCTGGATATGGGAATCTTTGAATTCAATGTCTATATTCAGTAATGAAAAAACCGATGGATATATCTCTTTCTTCTGGTTTGTCATAATCTGCGCTTGCTCCACATTCATTGTGACGCACCTCGTATTTAAGACTCTTTCACGCAAGGACCCGGAAAACACTCAACCTTCTCAAGATTAAACATGAACGATTTCATTGAAAACCAGCTGCTCCTCTGGAAGGAGGCAGCTGACAATTATAAGAATCTCGGTGCCACACTTCGCCGCAGGTTCTCCCTCGGTGACTTTGAATGTGCTGTTCAATTCAACCCTGCCCGTATCCGCTCCACAGGCGCTGTCACTTCAAAACAGGCAATTGCGCAACGACCCTGCTTCCTCTGTGCCAAAAACAGACCTGAGGAACAGATAGCCGTGCCGGCAGCTGACGGCTGGGAACTCCTTCTTAACCCTTTCCCTATTTTCCCGGTGCATTTCACCATTGCCGCCACATCTCATACTCCTCAGAAAAAGATACCGTTTGAGATGGCCTCTTTCGCCGAACGATGGCCCGAACGGGCCATTTTTTTCAATGGAGCCAAAGCCTGTGCCTCAGCACCCGACCATGCCCATTGCCAGGCGGTGTTGAAGTCTGAACTGCCGATTATTACCCTCGCTGAAAAACTTCACCCCTTTTATAATCAATCCTCTATTATCCACACTTCCTCCACCTCTGCCGATCTCCCTTTCCATTTCTACAGTGCAATCATTTATCCCGACACGACCGGGGCGGATATCCTGCGGGCCCTCCCTCAGATTCAGGGGAACGACGCTGCTTCCGGTCGTCCCGATCCCGACCTTGTCAACGCTATCTTCTGGATGGGCTCGGAAGGGGTGCTGCGTGCTATTGTTATCCCGCGCTCCGCTCATCGCCCGGAATGTTTCTATAAGGAAGGAAGTGAACGGATTCTCGTGTCGCCGGGCACTATCGACATGGCAGGGATTCTCATCCTTCCACGAAAGGAGGATTTCGATAAAATCACAGGACAAGACATCAGGAATATCTACAGTCAAGTCGCCGTTCTCCCTTAACCTCCTCTCCTGACAAGCCCCCGGGGCACGATAAATCAAGAGACCGGATACTATCAGACATTTTGATTATCTTTGTGGTATGAAACTACGAAGATTCCTGTATATTGTCCTTTCCGTCTTTATAATCTGTTCTATAGTAGAGCCTGCCATCTCTGTCAACGCCCGCTCAAAGTCACACTCTTCTCAGTCATCAGGCAAAAAGAACCGTAAAAATCGAAATAAAAAACGCTCTTCCGGAAATTCCAATTCTAAAAAATACAAAACAAATTCTAAAAACCATCCAGAATATCTGCTCTAGGAAATCCAAAG
>CAMWXI010000049.1 GCA_947178175.1 uncultured Porphyromonadaceae bacterium
GTTCAAGCACCGTAAAAGTTAACGGAGAAGTACTCCCGAAAGCAGAAACGGGATATGAATATGTATGGATGGGTAAGGATGAGTCAATCTCGATGGTTCTTCCCGACGTGCCGGAAAGCCTAGGCATCCGCTACTATATCAAGGCTCTTAAACTGGAATACTCAATTCTTGATCCCAATAAGAAATCTGCAGATCTCTCATTTAATGAAAGCATATGCAAGGCAATTATCGGCAGTGAAGAGAATGTCTATCCCACATTATCTAATCACAGCAATCTACCTGTGGAATGGACATCGTCAAATCCGGAAATCGCCACAATTAATGTATCAGGCGTTCCTGAAATATTAAAAGAGGGCACTACTACCATCAAAGCTCGCTTCATTGGGAATGACGAATATAACCCCGATGAAGCATCCTATACGCTCACTGTTATCAACGTTGCTAAGAATATCGCTGATATGCTAAGCTACGCTCCAATGCCTGGTAATGAAGTATTGGTGAACTTCCCGATGACGATATCTTATTGTGCCGGCGGCGCTTTATACGTTATTGATGACGCTAATGGAGCCACTCAGATTACTTCTGACAAAACCCTCCAGGTCGGCGATGTCATCCCTGCGGGATGGATGGCGACTAACAATAGTCCGGCAAATACCGTCTCATACAAAGGAGATTTCCCGGAAGTTACAGGTAATGTTGAGGAAGTAAAGTATCCTTTCGTGCAGTACCTCGTTCCCTCCGACAATAATCGCGTTGTCACCCTTATTAACGCCACTTTCACTGTCGACACTCCGAAAAAGACTTCCTACGTGGATATCGCCGGAGCCGACGGCTCAACTATCCGCGTAAGGAATCCGAATAACCTTCCCGTTATGCCGAAAGGGACTTACGACATTTTCGGCATTGCTAAGAGTTATGTTTCTCTAAATAAAAATTATTTTGAAATTGCGGTTATCGAATACCTTCCCGCCACCGGCGAAGCTGCCGATCAGATTTACGCAGACAACATCTCGTTGCAAAATATAGTCAGCACTACAACCAAGGAAACGCTTCAAACACCTTATTCCGTAACAGTTGGAAATTCTACTGTTGAATTTATTTCCCATTCGGCAGCTAATAGTGCGAACACGACCGGTTTTGAAATTGCTAAAGGAGGTGTATATATCTTGAAAGGGAATGCTGATTTCAAGGTTTCATGCCCGGGCAAGAAGATTGCCAAAATATACATAACAAACAGCGGAAACATGGCAATCACTGCCAAGAATACCCCTATCACAACTGATGGATCGGCTAATGCTGTGTGGTATTGTCCGGAAAACTATGATAAGGATTATGTGGAATTCACTGCGTCTCCGACTATAAGCACTCGCTGCATGACAAGAATACAGGTATTCTATATGGATGATACAACAACTCCGGTCACTCCAGAGATCTTGGAAGTGTCAGCCAATTACGAAACTATCAATATCGAATACACAAAAGAACCGGATGACTTGAATTTCATTGTTCTCAGTGGCGAAGCACCGTCCATATCATTTGAAATCAATTTCAACGTTCCTGAAGGATATGATGGAATTATAGGGGGGCTTGTTCCGCAACTTGATGAAGATATTGAAGAAAATCCTTCTGATTATATCTCTTCAGCTTATTCAGCCAATTCCGATGTTAATTCTGCTGAACAGAAATGGGAAGATAAAGATCAGTTTATTAATTCTGGTATGTCAACAGAGACAACATGGTTGCTTCCTACCGAAGTGCCTGTCGAAGGAAGGGTATTCCTTATGAAAAAAGATAAGGTATTAGTGTCTCATCCTTTCTATGTAAGCGGTAAAGTTAAAAATTCACTCATTTCTTCTGAGGAAGAGATTCTTAATGCAGTGATCGATTCGAATGATTACGACGGATATTATACTCTTGACGGAATCCGCATCCACACCCCCGCGGCCCCCGGCATCTATATCCGCGTTTTGAACGGCAAAGCATCAAAAGTGACTCTATAATATCAATCCGTTTAAATTAGTTTCATACTTAATAAAACCCTAAGAGGGTGATTCAAAATACAAATTTTTGAATCACCCTCTTAGGCTCCTTCCGGCAAAAAATTTTAGCAGTATAAAGATTTATCTGATGAAGAGCAGTTCCCTATATTTGGGTAAAGGCCAGATTTCATTGTCCACCATAAGTTCAAGTTCGTCGATATGGTGCCTGATTTCCTCCATGCATGGACATATGTCATCATGATAACGAATGGCCTTTTCGCGCTCGTTAGGCATACGGTTGGCCCTGTGCCGAAGCTCTACCATCTTCTCCACACCGCTCTTTATAGCAGCCATATGGTCTGCAAGCTTCTCTATACCGTTCATGTCCTGAGCTGCTATGCGCTCTCCTTTCTCCCCTTCGAACAGCTGCCTAATCTTAAACACATTGTCAAGTAAAAGTGCCTGATATCGCGTTGCCGCCGGAATTATATGGTTGATGGCAAGATCTCCCAGGACTCTGCTCTCTATCTGAATCTTTTTGGAATACATCTCCCATTTTACCTCATTACGCGCTTCAAGCTCCTTCTTCGAGAAAACACCTGTACGTCGGAACATTTCCACATTCTCAGGCATATTATAGGCGTCAAACATTTCCGGAGCACTGGTCTTCACATCCAGACCTCTTTTTTCCGCTTCCTTCTTCCATTCGTCGCTATATCCATTACCATCAAAATGTATTGCCTTTGAATTGATAAGAAGTGTACGCGCCTCAGACAGAGAGGCTGATTCAAATGCCTCTCCCTTTTTGACCCGTTCCTCTACCTTGTCGGCAAAGTTATTCAACTGGTCGGCCACAGCTGCATTCAATGCTATCATGGCAGATGCACAGTTTGCGGTTGATCCTACTGCTCTATATTCAAATCTGTTCCCGGTAAAAGCAAACGGACTTGTGCGGTTGCGATCTGTATTGTCTATAGTGAGTTGAGGAATCTGATTGAGATTTAACTCAAGTTTATTCTTTCCACTTATGAGAATCTCCCCTGCCGGGTCATTCTCTATTCTCTCAAGCAATTCGCTGAGCTGTGATCCGAGAAACATGGATATAATTGCCGGGGGAGCTTCATTAGCTCCTAAGCGATGTGCATTGGTGGCATTCATGATTGATGCCTTCAACAGTGCATTGTGCTTATGGACGGCAGCCATTACGTTTGCCAGAAAGACTATGAACCTGAGATTTTCCATAGGAGTCTTCCCGGGAGAAAAAAGCATATCCCCTTTGTCGGTACCAAGACTCCAGTTGTTATGTTTTCCGCTACCGTTAATACCGGCAAACGGTTTTTCGTGCAGCAGCACCCTGAAGTTGTGTCGTCTTGCAACCTCAGTCATCAATGACATCAGAAGCAGATTATGATCATTGGCAAGATTGGTTTCCTCATAGATAGGTGCTAACTCAAACTGATTCGGGGCAACCTCATTATGACGGGTTTTGGCAGGAATACCCAACTTGTGAGATTCAATTTCAAGGTCAAGCATAAAGGCTTCTACCCTTCTTGGGATTGAGCCGAAATAATGGTCTTCAAGCTGTTGGTTTTTAGCACTCTCATGTCCCATCAATGTCCTTCCCGTCATCACCAGGTCAGGGCGAGCTGCATATAAGGCCTCATCAACCAGGAAATACTCCTGTTCCCAGCCCAAAAAGCTTGACACATGATTCACCTCCGGGTTAAACATTCTTGCTACGCGTGTCGCAGCCTTATCTATGCTGTTGAGCGCACGCAACAACGGGGTCTTATAGTCCAGGCTCTCACCCGTGTAGGAGATAAAGATCGTGGGGATACAAAGAGTATTGTCAAGGATGAAAGCAGGAGAAGATATATCCCATGCAGAGTATCCACGCGCCTCAAATGTGTTGCGGATTCCTCCATTCGGGAAAGATGAGGCATCAGGCTCCTGCTGAACAAGCAGTTTCCCGGAAAATTTCTCTATCACTCCTCCCTTCCCATCATGCTCTATAAACGCATCATGTTTTTCTGCAGTTCCGTCTGTCAAAGGATGAAACCAATGTGTATAGTGTCGCACACCACAATCAAGCGCCCAACGCTTCATCCCTTCTGCCACACTGTCGGCTACCTCCCGGCTTAATGGCTTATGATTGTCTATTGCATCTACAAGATGAGCATAGGTCTCCCTCGGAAGATACTCAAACATCTTTTTGCGATTAAACACTTTGCAGCCGTAATAACGGTCTACTCTCTCTTCCGGAAGTTCAACCTTCACCGGTTTGCGTGAAGTTGCTTCCTCCACGCTCCTAAATCGTAAATCTGACATAACCTGTATTTGAGGGCCTTTCCCTCTAACCTTTTTTACCTGTTAAACTGCCATACCTGACAGTTTTCCACAAAATTATACAAAATAAATCTCTTTTACAAAAAAGGATATGACATCCATTGTCTGTGAATGTCATATCCATATTCTATCTTTCTTTATATTAACGTTCTATCGCCAAGGGAATTCTTCCGGTACAGGATGACCCTTCACAATCTTGCGCACTGTCGAACAGAACTCGCGTACCTTTTGCTTTACAGGGCCCGGTTCCATACCCACAACCTTATACAGTATTCCTGCATTATTGGGAAGATGGGTGATTCCTCCTGCCAACTTTTTCTCTTTGTCTATGAAAGCATCAGTTGCTTCATAGATTTTCTCGGCCATCTCAGGGGGAGTCATCACAATGACATTTGCAAATACATCATATTCTCCCATAATCCCTAATTGACGCGGATTCTGCAAAGGTGGACTTATAATAAATTTTTCCCTGAATAGCTTCTTGCCATCAGGTCTCTCCCCATGAGAAGTCACTGATAGTATATCATATTCATACAACTCACCTTCGTTGTAATATTTGCGACCGGCCATGTAGATTTCAGAATAGAAAAGTGTGGCGGTCTCATCCACTATCAAGCGTGAATCTGCAGCGAATCTGGTGTGTCTGCATGGTATCACCGGCTCAGGCATAAACTCCAGATAGGCTCCTTTATCAAGTGTTATATTCTGAATCAGACCGGAATAATTATCACGCATCACAGCCAGCTTGGTTGCCGCACCGGTCGAAACCCAAGCCATTGCATTCTCCTTCAAGGAAATATCCTGCTGATAACGATCACCGTCAACATTTGGTCCTCCTGAGGATAATATGTAGACACATGGGAGCTCAGGCATTTCCTCATCAAAATATAACTCCTGCTGAACAATCAATGGGGCTCTTCTGTCAAGATCGCGCATTATAGTCTTTCCTGACTTATCCAACTCAAACCCCATCCGAAGGTAGCCATGTTTCCCCGGAGCTCCAACATACATCGCACGTGGAGGTGCGAGATACGGAGCCATCTCCGGATTTCTTGAAAAATCCACCTCCGGAGCCGGAGTTCTGGTGCCTAACTGATAATCGAATGCCATCTGTTCAGTTTTTATCAAAAAGTGCCATTTTGTAGATTAAATCTACCAGCTCGTCTATGCCCTCGTTCTTCATGCAGTTTGTAAAGACAAACGGTTTGCCGGGACGCATCAACTTGGAGTCATGATCCATCACCTCAAGACTTGCACCTACATAAGGAGCCAAGTCCGTTTTGTTGATAACAAGTATATCACTCTGGGAAATGCCCGGACCATCCTTCCTCGGGATTTTATCGCCGGCCGCCACGTCTATCACATAAATGAAGAAGTCTACCAATGCAGGGCTGAATGTCAATGTCAGATTGTCACCGCCCGACTCTATGAATACAATATCTGTGTCAGGAAATTTCGCCTCCATTTCCTCTACCGCCGCAATATTCATTGACGGATCCTCTCTCACTGCCGTATGAGGACAGGCACCTGTCTCTACACCTATTATCTTGTCTTCCATAAGCACGCCCTTCAAAGTCTTTCTGACATGCTTGGCGTCTTCAGTCGTGACAATATCGTTTGTGATAATTAATATCTTAAGCCCCTTTTCGAGCAAACGCGGAGTCAACGCCTCTATCAACGCTGTCTTTCCTGAACCTACAGGTCCGCCAATTCCTATTCTACAAGTATTTCCCATGTCTTTAATTCATAAACATTCTCATTGCTCCCTTCTCATGCAAAGATGCCAAAATGTCAAGTTGAGGGAAGAACGCATGCATATTCTCAGGCGTCAGCTTCAGAACTTCTTCGTAAAGACACTCAGTCTCCTCACCAAGCTCAAGCAATATTTCCTGAGTATCATAATGAGACACCTTCACCGTACGCAGCGCAGCTCCCAGAACCATGTTAACGACACCATATTGATGAGAACAGAAGAGTTCCTTTCGGCCGACTCCCGCCGCGGCAAACACTATCCCTTGTGCTACCGGATAGGTGCCCGGAGTCTCCTCACCTCTGATCTTCTCAAGCCATTTTGAGATTAATTCATCTTCCGGGAACAATCTGAGTCCGAGTTCGGCCATCTTCTTCCCCATCCTCTGGAGCATTTGGCGTGCCTCGTCGTTCATCTTGCTTCTGATTAACTCCTCATCAATCTCAATTATTTTTTCTATATCTCCGGTTTTATATTGATTATAAGCCGCGATGGCAGCTACTCCATCCGTGAAAGCCGCCTGTCTTGCCTGTGATTTGGCAAACTCCCGAAGAGTTTCCTTATCATATACAATTTTCTCATATGCGGCTGTCTCCAATCCATTGGAAAAGGAGAATGTGCCAACCGGAAATGTCGAGTCTGTCATCTGAAGCAATCGCATCACAGACTCCATACTTCTGCCTTCTTCTTTTTTCATTTCTCAACCATATACCCCACATCAATGGTGGTGGTGGTGATGATCATGCGGATGAACATGTGCATGACTCTCATGTGATGCGCCGCCGAAAAGCTCTCTTACTTCATGTGGGGCAAGATAGGGTATGGTCTCCTGTCCCTCTCTGAACTCAAATTTTATGCCCTCAATATGGTGAGTTTCCAACACACTGAGCATTACTTTCTTATCAACCGTGAGAGGAACATATACCTTAACTCCTTTCACCACTGCCGGCCAATGCTGATTCCCTATTGCATGACCCAACTCCAATGCGATTCGTATTACATCTTCCTTTGGTCTGTCTGCGATACCGCCCAGGTCTATTTCCAGAATAGGATTGAGTTTTATCCGTAATATCGCTCCCCTACCTGCCTCCGGATTATATTCTATAATGTCTCCGTCGGCCACTTGTGTATGACGCTTTAATGCTACCGGATACTCATTACCCTTTTCCCCCGTAGCCAGGAAACGGCTCTTCTGTGCAGTCCATTGATCAAGGAATATTTCCTCGATTTCCAATCCTTTCAGTTTCTCTGCCCATTGAGGGTCTGAGTTGATATTTCCTAATACCTCTGTATAAATCTTGTTTTCCATAATATATTCAAAAATACGGGAGAGGTCGCAGGGACCCCTCCCGGCTCTGTATCTGTCAAGAGTTAAATTAGCTAAACCAATAGAGCTGTGCCAACGGAAGTGACTTTGCAGGCGGAACGTAAGCAAGTTCACCATCTACTGTCACATAGAATGTCTCGGGATTAACTTCAATATGCGGTGTTGCGGTGTTGCGCACCATATGCTCTTTGTTCAGCTGGCGTGTGCCATGAACAGGATATATGATACTCTGCAAGCCGAGCTTCTCTTTGATTCCGAGATCGTATGCAGCCTTGGAAACAAAGCTTACACGGGTGTTGGGCAGTGCTGAACCGAAGCATCCAAACATCGGGCGCATAATCTTAGGCTGGGGTGTGGTGAGCGATGCGTTGGTGTCTCCCATGTTCCCCCAGGCTATCACACCACCCTTAATCACGAGATTCGGTTTGGTTCCGAAGAATTCAGGCTCCCAAATCACGAGGTCTGCCATCTTTCCGGGAGCAATTGAACCGAGAAGATCGGAAACACCGTATGTAATGGCCGGATTAAGAGTTATCTGGGCCAGATAACGAAGCACTCGGAAATTATCGTTCTGATCAGAATCCTCGGGAAGTTTTCCTCTCACCTGCTTCATGTATGATGCCATCTGGAATGTTCTCATAAATGATTCACCCACACGACCCATTGCCTGAGAGTCACTGCTGACCATTGAAATAATTCCCAGGTCATGGAAAATATTTTCTGCCGACTGAGTCTCCGGACGGACACGGCTCTCTGCGAACGCCACGTCTGAGGGGATGTTGGGATTGAGGTTATGACAAACCATAATCATATCAAACAACTCTGCCTGTGAATTGATACCGAACGGAAGAGTCGGGTTGGTGGAGGATGGAAGCACATTCATCATGGAAGCCATCTTCAAAAGGTCGGGTGCGTGACCACCACCGGCACCTTCAGTATGATATGTGTGGATGGTTCTGCCGTCAATAGCCGCGATAGTATCTTCTACATAGCCACATTCGTTGAGCGTATCTGTGTGGATTGCAACCTGCACATCATACTTGTCAGCGATGCCGAGACATGTGCGAATCACACCCTGGGTAGCACCCCAGTCTTCATGAATTTTAAATCCACAGGCTCCGGCCTCAAGCTGCTCCTCAAGGGGAACTGTCTGTGAACAGTTTCCTTTACCGAGAAGTCCGACATTGATGGGAAGTCCATCAAGACTCTGAAGAATCTTCCCTAAATTCCAAGGTCCGGAAGTGATTGTCGTACCGTTTGTTCCGTCTGTAGGACCAATACCACCACCTACGAGAGTAGTGATACCGTTACTCAGACAGTTATAAGCCTGTTGAGGAGAACACATGTGAACATGACCGTCAATACCGGCAGCTGTCAGAATCATGTGTTCACCGGAAATAGCGTCTGTTGAAGGACCGGTCACAAGCGTCGGAGTAACACCCTGCATCACATTAGGGTTACCAGCTTTGCCTATACCGGCTATTTTACCATCCTTAATACCGACATCAGCTTTTACCACACCCAGGATCGGATCAAGAATTGTTACGTTTGTGATGACAAGGTCAAGACTACCGTTTGCTGAAGCACAGCTGTTGGCAAGTCCCATACCATCGCGAAGCGTTTTTCCTCCTCCGTATACTACTTCATCACCATATACGCGGTAATCCTTCTCTATCTCAACATATAAGTCCGTGTTGCCCAATCGGATTTTATCACCCACTGTTGGGCCGAAGAGCATATTATTTTCTTTTCTTGATATAGTAGCCATGGCTTATGATTTTGGTGTGGTTTCTTGTTTTTCTGTATATTCTGCCTCAGCGTCTTCCTCGCTGATTGTCTTATAGCCATATTCCTTGATTCGTCGCAAGGCCTCAACCTTCTTCGGATAATATGACGGTGAATCTTCAAGACCGGTATAACCATTGGTCAAGTCGTCGAAACCAATAACTCTGGTCTTGCCTGCATAGGTCACCAATTCCACCTCTTTCTCTTCTCCCGGCTCAAATCTTATCGCTGTGGTTGCCGGAATGTTGAGATGTTTTCCGAAGGCAAGCTCACGATCAAACTCCAGATATCTGTTTACCTCGAAAAAATGATAGTGTGAACCGACCTGAACGGGACGGTCGCCCGTATTATGAACCACAACCTTTACCGTGCGGCGATTTGCATTATATTCAATAGGATCATCCTTTAGAATCACACCACCTACCGGCACATAGTCTGTAGGGGTGAAACCCGGGGTCTTGGGATATGCAATATCCGGGGTGCCTGAATATACTCCCTGAGGAGTCTCATAACCCTGCTTGGGGGCTTGGTTTGTATCCTGACTCATAATTCTTTCGTTTTTTAGTTGCACAATACCGTGATTTACTTAATAGGATGATGTATGCTGACCAAACGGGTTCCGTCAGTAAACACCGCCTCTACCTGCAACAAAGTTATCATGTCTGCCACACCTTCCATTACATCATCTTTTGTCAGGACTGTTGCCGCATCATGCATCACTTCTTCTACAGTTTTTCCCTCTCGCGCCCCTTCCAATGCAGCGCTCGTGATATAAGCTACTGCCTCAGGATAATTGAGCTTTAATCCTTTCTTTAATCTTCGCTCTGCAATCAAACCGATTGTCAATAATGTCAGTCGATCCTGTTCTTGTGGTGTAAAATGCATATTCTTTGAGTTTTATGGTTACGCTTCCCTTGTTTCTCCGGCTGGATCGTCTCAGCATTTAACTATGTTTAATGCCTCGAAATATCCATCTTTCACATTGGAATACTTCTCTTATTTATTCTAACAAAATAGTTTTGGCTTTTGTTTTAACATCTTTTAGATTTTTTGAAATTACTTTTGCTATCC
>CAMWXI010000050.1 GCA_947178175.1 uncultured Porphyromonadaceae bacterium
CAAAAAGTCCGGTCTTATCTCCACGCAGCACTAATGTCTTATACACCAGCTCTATCGGCTCTCCAAGAACCTCTGCCACATGATCAGCAGCCAGGTTATCAGGGTCTACCGGATATTCCACCATTTCATATGAAACACCTGCCCTGTCCAGTATCCTTGCCGCATTTGTCTTTGGTAAATTCTTCATCCGGGAAATATGGGTTTTATTCACAAATTTAACACATTTATTTATGTTATGCAATCCATTTCCCTTTCCTGTTTTGCCCCCCCGGGTTATCTCTTTTTGTCATTTTTTTGTTAATTTTGTATGGAGCTTTTGAATATATACTGACAGTTTTGCAAGAGTATGTATGGAATAAACTTTAATACAGCATCTCCTGATAAACTGCAACACTCCTTTTCACACTTGGTTAATTAACTATGAATAACATACCCACCAATAGTCCTTTGACATTCCAGGAAAGAAGAGAAATTATCACTACAGGGCGTGAACTCAAAGCACTCCTTCAGAATTTATTCACTCCGGAGGAGTCGCAGCGTTTTCTCACATTAGTGAAGAAAGGATTCCTCTCCGGTGAGTCTCCACGCGACGAGAAGGGATTACCAAAGATTCTCCTGGCCCTTAAAAGCGCTCTTCTTTTTGCCTCCTCGATAGAGCCTGACCACAATATTCTCCTCTGTTTCGGACTCTTTCCCCTTCTTCGCGATGGAATCACTGACATTATGACCGTGCGTAAAGAATGGGGCGAGGACATTGCCTCTCTTCTTGTTGGCATAAGCAGTGTATCCAGGTTCTCCAATAAAAACAATAATGTGAATCATGATAATTTCAGAGGTCTGATGTTGTCATTGGCTGATGACATACGCGTAATTATAATCATGATTGTGCATAATCTTGCCCTCATGAGGATGATTAATCATCATCCTGATACGGAATGGGTAAGAAGTGTGGCCTTTGAAGCAAACTATCTATATGCCCAGCTTGCCCACCGCCTCGGACTATATAAAATCAAGGGTGAGCTTGAAGACCTTTCCCTTAAATATACCAATCGCGAGATTTACACTTCAATCGCGCATAAGCTTAACGAGACCAAAAGATCACGCGATGCCTACATAGAATCATTCATCGCTCCCGTGAAGAAAAAACTGGAAGAGGCAGGACTAAAATTTGAAATAAAAGGACGGACAAAATCCATTTCCTCTATATGGGGAAAAATGAAGAAACAGAAAGTAGACCTTCCCAATATCTATGACCTCTTCGCTATCAGAGTAATAATTGATACACCCCCGGAACGTGAAAAAAGCGACTGCTGGCTGGCATATTCGATCCTGGCAGATATGTATACCGCTAACCCCTCACGCATGAGAGACTGGATTACTATTCCCAAGAGCAATGGATATGAGAGCCTTCATGCCACAGTTATGGGTCCTGAATCAAAATGGGTTGAAGTGCAATTCCGCACAAGGAGAATGGATCTCGTGGCAGAAAAGGGTCTTGCCGCACACTGGAGATATAAAGGTGGGAAATCAGACTCCACTGACCAATGGATGAATAATATCCGCGACATTCTTGAGACAGCCGAAGCCGGACCAATGCAACTTATGAAGGACATGAAAATGGATATCTATGACAGAGAAGTCTATGCCTTCACACCAAAGGGAGATTTATATCGTCTTCCTGCCGGTGCCACTGTCCTTGATTTTGCTTTTCGCATTCATTCCAATGTTGGTTGCCATTGTACAGGAGCCTTTATCAACGGAGCCCACAAGAAAATAAATTACAAAATTAAGTCCGGCGATACGGTGGAGATTATCACTTCCCCTACTCAATCTCCCAAACAAGATTGGCTTTCCATTGTGGTAAGTGCCAAAGCAAGAAATAAAATCAAACAGTCGCTCAACGAAGAAGCAGTGAAGCGTGCTTCGCTCGGAAAAGAACTACTTGAACGAAGAGCCCGAAACAGAAAGATTGAGCTTGACGAAGCCCAGATGATGAAACTCATCAAGAAGAAGGGATATAAATTCGCAAATGAATTTTTCTCGGACATAGCCGAAGAAAAGCTTGATCCCGGAAAATTTCTGAACTCATATTTAGAATCGCTTGAAATCCAAGTTGAAACAACGCATGTCTCTGTAGATGAATTCGAACTGCACACCGAAAACCAAAATTCCGACTTCTCAAATAAAGACGTGTTGGTTATCGGTGACAAATCCATCAATGGATTAAGCTATAAGTTTGCCAAATGCTGCAATCCTATTTATGGGGATGATGTCTTTGGCTTTATAAGCTCAGACGGTGTCATCAAAGTGCATAAGACAACGTGTCCTAATGCCAAGAATATCAGGACACGATACCCATATCGTATAATTGAAACACGCTGGACCGGCCGCACAGGCGATTTGCTGTCCGCTTCCATAAAAATTATCGGTCTGGACAACCTCGGAATTCTAGCAAACATCACTTCAATCATCTCTAAGGAAATGGGAGTCAGCATGCGGAATATCTCTATTGACTCTAATGATGGCCTGTTTCAGGGATTTCTGACTGTCGGGATAAGCAATAATCAACAGCTTCATGAAATTATACGCAAGATTGCCACTGTAAAAGGTGTGAAAAGTGTTGAAAGAATTTAATCCCTTTTCCTGAACTTGAAGTATCTATTATCAAAATAAGTGTTATACAATTTATCCGAATACCGTTATTTTTTGTTATAACTTAAGGAGACCTTCCTGATAATTCCAGGCTAAGTGTCATCCCTTTCCGGTATTATTTATCGTATGTTTAATCATTACACCCGACTTCCGTTTCGGGAATAAACCTACATAAACAATGAATCTCACGCAACGCGACATCCGCAAACTTGAAGAAAAGGGAATTTCCCCTGAAAAACTACATGAGCAATTAACATCGCTCTCAGAGGGGTTCCCCTATCTGAAAATCATTGCTCCCGCTACTCCACACAAAGGGCTCTTTGTCCTGAATCCGGAAATGGAGAAACAGTGTGTGGAAATATGGTTGGATTATCTGAAAGCCGGCGGAAGAATAATGAAAATGGTGCCTGCCAGCGGTGCCGCTTCCAGAATGTTTAAGAATCTCTTTGAGTTTCTGAATGATAAAAAGGAGAACCCTTCAACTGATTTTGTAAAACAGTTCTTTAACGAAATTGAAAATTTCGCCTTCTTCCCACGCCTGAATTTTATCTGCACCTCTCTCTATGGAGAGAGTGTTGCCACTCTTATCAAGAGAAAAAAATATAAGGATGTGATTCGTGCTCTTCTTGAGCATGGCGGTCTTAACTACGGTCAACTCCCCAAAGCTCTGCTTGAGTTTCACAAAACGCATGGTGACAGTCGCACTGCCTTTGAAGAACACTTGGCTGAAGGAGCCCAATATGCTGCAGGAAAAGATGGAAAAGTCAACATTCACTTCACTGTGAGTGAAGACCATCTCCCGCTTCTACAGATGAAAGCAGAAGAAAAGAAGGAGGTAATCGCCCATCTGTTTGGTAAAGATTTTAATATCTCCTTCAGTGTGCAGAAACCTTCCACCGACACCATCGCTGTCACAGAAGACAACCAACCCTTCAGACAGAACGAGGAACTCTTCTTCCGTCCCGGAGGTCACGGTGCTTTGATCGAGAACCTTAATGATCTTGATGCCGATGTGATATTCATCAAAAACATTGACAATGTAGTCCCCGACTCCAAACGTGATACTACTCTAAGATACAAGATGATTATCGGCGGTATCCTCATAGCGCTCAAACAGAAAATCAACGATTTCTGCAAACTTATCAAAGAGGGTAAACCCACCGACACGCAAATCGACGAGATGGAGAAATTCCTTAACGACAATCTATGCATCTCTCATACAGGACTTGACAAAATGTATCGTGAGGAAAAACTGAACTATCTGTTCACAAAATTCAATCGTCCCCTTAGAGTCTGCGGTATGGTGAAAAATGAAGGAGAACCCGGAGGTGGCCCATTCCTTACAGTCAACAGGGATGGCTCTGTATCTCCTCAGATACTGGAATCCACACAGATTGACCCCAAAAATAAGGAAGCAGTTAAAATGCTTAAGGAGTCAACCCATTTTAATCCCGTAGATTTAGTATGTGCAACTAAAGACTGGAAAGGTAATAAGTTTAACCTCACGCAATTTGTGGATAAATCAACCGGCTTTATCTCCCATAAAAGTGTGAAAGGCACGGCTATCAAAGCCCTTGAACTTCCCGGGCTCTGGAATGGCGCTATGAGCGATTGGAACACTGTTCTGATTGAAGTTGCTCCCGAAACTTTCAATCCCGTGAAGACAGTTAACGACCTCTTACGTCCTTTCCACCAATAATATTTAAACTATTTATAACTATGAAAGACTTTAAACCGGAATATATGGAATTGGCGGCACGCCTGTCCTATGAGAACATTGAGAATGGAGGGGGCCCCTTCGGCGCTGTCATTGTCAATAAAAATGGTGAAGTTGTGGCAACCGGTGTGAATCGCGTAACCGCCAACAATGACCCGACAGCTCATGCAGAGGTCTCCGCCATACGCGAAGCATGCAGCAAACTCAAGACCTTCAACCTTAAGGGACATACTATTTATTCGAGCTGCGAACCATGTCCAATGTGTCTGAGTGCGCTTTATTGGGCCGGTCTTGACAAATTGTATTTCGGCAATACCAAAGAAGATGCCGAAGCCATTGATTTCTCTGATAAATTCATCTATGATGAACTGGCACTACCCATTGATCGTCGCCATCTTCCCTCTATTAAGGTAGACAACCGCGAAACCATCAAGGCTTTCGAGAAATGGGCCTCCGACCCTGACAAAGTCAAATATTAAAAAATCTCTTTATAAAATTAGAGAACTGACAATCCCGGCGGTTCTCTTTTTTTATATCGAATCGTCTGAACATATAATTATGAAAATATTAAAATCTCTTCATAGGATTTATCTTTCGTAAATAAGTTCAGACGACTTCATTAATAATAAGAAGGCTAATTTCATTTCTTTTTGTTAACTTCGCATTATGTTTCGAAGGATACAACTTCTCCTAACTATATTTATCATTATACTCAGCTTTCTTCCCTCTTACGGAGCTGAGGACACTGATATTGCACCTTCATTATCTGACTCTGTATCCACAAAACATATAAGTTCCGCCTGGACTTTGGTGTCTCCACTTGGCCTACACAAAAAAGCCGATATGGATACACTCCTTTATAATTATCAACGTCGTGTCATTCCTTCCATGCGTTCCGATGCCTACGCCACGACCGGCAACCTCGGTTCGGAAGGTATAAATATGATTTACTCCCAAAGACATTCTTCTCACGAATTCTTTTTTGAAGACCCTCTCTCTACCTGGGCCACTTACCTCTCAAATCAGAAATTCTATAATGTCTACACCCCGATGACTATCCTGGCATACAACTTTGCCGGAAACAGACAGAATAAAACCGACCGGCTCTCCGGACAATTTGCCGGGAATGTCAATCGCAACATCGGGATTGCAGCTTTCATAGACTATCTCTATTCCAAAGGTTGCTATGAATCTCAGGCAACAAAAGACTTCTCCTGGGGTGCTTCCGTCTACTACACCGGAAACCGCTATGAAATGCAAGTGATGTATAATCACCTCAACTTCCTCAATAAAGAGAACGGTGGAATCACCAACGACCTTTATATCACAGACCCTGCCGAAGTGCAAGGTGGAGTAGACCATATTGAAGCCAAAAGCATACCCACAAACCTTACAGCTGCCCACAACCGACTTTCAGGCACTCAATTCTTCACTACCCAAGCCTTCAAAGTCGGTTTCTGGAAGGATGAACAGGTCAACGACACTCTCACACGCCGCATATATATCCCTGTAACCAAATTCATATATTCTCTTAAATATGAAGACCGCCACCGGTTCTTCATCAACACCAATACCAATCAAGCAGCCGAATTTTGGAAAAATCATTATCTCTCTGCTTCCGGAACAAATGAAGACACACGTTATTGGGCTGTCACAAACTCTTTTGGAATCCAGATGATTGAAGGATTCCGGAAATGGGCAAAATTCGGACTCTCCGCATATATTTCTCATCAATTCCGCAGATTTACTCTACCTACATTCTACACACCGGTCCCCTCCGGCCCCCCTACAGATGAAGATAGCAAACTGACCCCGCTACCTGTCTACATTTCTAACCCCTCAAGAGTCAATCAGAACTTATTATGGATTGGAGGGCGGCTGGAAAAAACACAAGGTTCGCTCCTCAATTACTCAGCCGATGCCAAATTCGGTTTAATTGGAGATGCTGCCGGTGAATTAGACCTGAAAGGGGATATATCTACTAATTTCAAACTCTTTGGCGACACTGTCAGCATTGCAGCAGACGTTCGATTTGCAAATCTCACTCCCTCCTGGTTCCTGAGACATTATATTTCCAACCATTTTGCCTGGGATAATAAATTCGGAAAAACAAGAACTCTTAAAGCCAATGCTTCCCTTAATATTCCATGGACACATACCACTCTCTCTGCCTCACTGGAAAACACTCAGAATCTTATATACTTTAACCCGGAATCTCTTCCTACACAACATTCCGGTAACGTTCAGGTGTTTTCCGCACGCCTTGACCAGCAATTGCACTTCGGAATTTGGAATTGGAACAACTCAATAACTTATCAAGCAACTTCAAACTCTGATGTCCTTCCCTTGCCCGCTCTTGCTATATATTCCAACATGTATCTTTCATTCAAAGCATTTAATGTATTAGATCTTCAGATAGGAGTGGACTGTGATTTTTACACATCTTATAAGGGATTGGTTTATCAACCTGCCACGATGAGCTTCCATGTGCAGGAAAAAGAGAATGCAATCAAAGTGGGTAACTACCCCTTCTGCAATCTATACGCCACGGCAAGACTTTATAAAGTCCGATTCTTCGTATTATGGAGTCACTTTAACCAGGGATGGTTTGGAGGCTCAAACTATTTCTCCATGCCACATTATCCCCTGAATCCCCGCCGTCTTCAATTCGGTCTCAGTGTTGACTTCGCAGATTAACCCTCCCCCTTCCCTTTCAGACATTTATATAAGCACTCTTTTGGAAAGATTCCAAGAAGAAATTGACTTTGACGTTCATTCCTTTTCTGATATATCCATAAGCATCAGAAAGAATCCCGGTTGAAAGTAAGAGAGTTCAAAGTAAGTGAGTTGAAAGTAATAGATTTGAAAAGGAAAGGGTTGAAAAGAAGAGAATAGAAAAGGAGGGCTCACCAAAAGCAAATTCTGGTAAGCCCTCAATTACAGTTCTTTATTAAGAAGTTTTTGTATAAGCTTAGGAGCTTTAGCTCCTATTCTTAATAGTCATGAATCTACAGCCCTGAATCTACAGCCCTGATTATATAGCTCCGATTCTAAAGCCCTGATTCTAAAGCCCTGATTATTTAATAACTCCAAGCTTCTTGCCAACTTTGATGAAAGCCGCGATTGCCTTGTCAAGCTGTTCGCGATTATGACCTGCGGAAAGCTGGACACGAATACGAGCTTCCCCTTTGGGAACCACAGGATAGTAGAATCCGGTCACAAACACTCCCTCTTTCTGCATCTCAGCAGCGAATTCCTGAGAAAGTTTGGCATCATAAAGCATCACAGCGCAGATTGCACTCTGAGTGGGCTTAATGTCAAAACCGGCTTCGAGCATCTTGTCGCGGAAATAATTGACGTTATCCATCAGCTTAGTATGAAGGTCGTCGCTTTCCTTAAGCATTTTGAACATTTCCAATGACGCACCAACAATTGAGGGAGCCACTGAATTGGAGAAGAGATACGGACGGGAGCGTTGACGGAGCATATCAATCACTTCCTTCGGACCGGTTGTGAATCCACCCATTGCACCTCCGAATGCTTTTCCGAGAGTACCGGTGAAGATATCAATCTTGCCATAGCAGTCAAACTGTTCTGCCACACCGTGTCCTGTGGGACCAACCACACCGGCTGAATGACTTTCGTCAACCATCACCAACGCGCCGTATTTCTCTGCCAACTCACAGATTTTATCCATCGGGGCCACATTGCCGTCCATTGAGAACACGCCGTCAGTAGCAATTATAATATGACGAGCTCCGGCTTCTTTTGCCTCTTTGAGACAACGCTCGAGATCTGCCATGTCCGCATTCTTATAACGATAGCGTTTTGCCTTGCAAAGACGAACACCGTCAATAATTGAAGCATGGTTGAGAGAATCTGAGATTATAGCGTCCTGCTCAGTAAAGAGAGGCTCGAAAAGTCCACCGTTAGCATCGAAACATGCTGCATAAAGAATTGTATCTTCTGTCTTGAAGTAATCACTTATTGCTGCTTCAAGCTCCTTATGAAGATCCTGTGTGCCACAAATAAAGCGCACTGATGACATTCCGTAGCCACGTCTGTCCATAGCCTTCTTGGCTGCCTCTATCAGACGGGTGTTGTCTGCAAGACCGAGGTAATTGTTGGCACAGAAGTTTAACACTTCACCTTCTGTGTTGGCCACTTCAATGTCTGCCTTCTGCGGAGTTACGATGATTCGTTCATTCTTATAGAGCCCTGCATCCTTGATGTCCTGGAGCTCTTTGGTAAGATGCTCTTTGAAATCTGTGTACATAATATTAGATTGGTTTAATCAGACAAGTTATGAAGGTATTAATCAGTGCTTAATACTCATCAAAAAAAACTTATCCAAATATTTTTATCAAAGTTATAATATTTTTTTGGGGAAATAAACTAAATTTGCAAAAAAATTATAACCTTCAACCTAATTCGTTAGAAACATCATGAAGAACGTCCTTATAATTGGCGCAACAGGTCAGATTGGTTCTGAACTCACTATGCGTCTCCGCAAGGAATACCCCGGCTCTGATATTGTTGCCGGCTACATTAAAGGTGCCGAACCTAAAGGGGAACTGCTTGAAAGCGGTCCGAGTCATGAGGTTGACATCACTAACGCTGCTCAGATTGCAGAAGCAGTTGAAAAATATAATGTTGACACTATCTACAACTTAGCGGCTCTTCTCAGTGCTGTAGCAGAAGCAAAACCCCAGCTGGCCTGGAAAATCGGTGTAGGCGGACTTTACAACACTCTTGAAGTGGCACGTGAAAAAGGTTGTGCCGTTTTCACCCCCTCCTCTATCGGCTCATTCGGTCCTGACACTCCTCACGACCATACTCCCCAGGATACAATCCAGCGTCCACGCACCATCTATGGCGTGACAAAGGTCACCGGCGAAATGCTTTCAGACTATTACGCTTCCCGTTTTGGAGTGGATACACGTTCTGTGAGATTTCCGGGACTCATATCATACGTTGCACCTCCGGGTGGCGGAACTACCGACTATGCGGTCGACATATATTATGCCGCTGTTAAAGGCGAGACATTTAAATGTCCCCTTAAACCGGGCACTTTCATGGATATGATGTATATGCCGGATGCTCTTCGCGCCGCTATTGAAATTATGGAAGCAGACTCAGAAAAATTTGTTCACCGTAACTCATTCAATATCGCTTCCATGAGCTTCGACCCTGAAATTATTTATAACAAGATTAAAGAGTATGTTCCCGACTTCAAGATGGAATATGAGCTTGACCCCTTGCGCCAGAGAATCGCAGACTCATGGCCTGACAGCCTTGACGATTCATGCGCACGCAAGGAATGGGGATGGAAACCGGAATTCGACCTTGATGCTATGACACAGGATATGCTCTTACATCTGCGCGAAAAATTGAATATCAAATAATCTCAAACATACATCCGGATTATTACCGTATCATCATCCATTTCTCGGAAAGGTTGATACGGTAATTTTTTATTTTTTGAAGAAAACTTTTTTTAAAAAAATAGTTTTGTTAATTTTGTCGCCGATTTTGTTATGGAACGAAAAAACTTCTCTTTCGACGACTTGTCCCGAATTCATTCTCATGTGAGAAATATGCTTCTTAAACGTGGCTTTAAAGCCACAACCATGGATGCTATAGCCGCTGACCTGGGAATGTCAAAACGCACTCTTTACGAAATCTTCGGGTCAAAAGACAAG
>CAMWXI010000051.1 GCA_947178175.1 uncultured Porphyromonadaceae bacterium
GTCAGCTTGTGCACACCGTGGCTTCCGGAGAGTCTATCAATGACATTGCCAGACTTTATGATGTGGATGTGGCAGAAATCCGCCATTCCAACTCACTGCGTCGCAATGCGGTGCGTCCCGGCCAGAAACTGCGGATAGCCACCGAGTTGACCGAAGACGCCGTAAACGCCCGCAAGGGTGGTGCTACTGCTGCCGCCGGCGATTTGGCTTCCAATCAGCAGACTGCGACACAATCTCAGAATCAAACATCAGTTGACGATATGCCGGCAGCCCCCTCCGGAAGAGTAAAGGCCGGAACTCCACGTGCCGCTGCCTCCAAAACTCCTCAGGGTGACAATACCCGCCCGTATACCTCCGGAAAGGGGAAGAGAAAACAGGCTACAACCAAACCCAAGGAGGTGAAGCATGAAGTGAAATCCGGCGACAACCTCTCTAAAATCGCCAAGAAATATGGAGTATCCGTTGAAGAACTTAAGAAGGCGAATTCCGGAAAGGGCGATATGATTCACCCGGGAGATGCCATAACTATTCCAACAAAAGGGAGTGGCACAAAAGGCTCCAGCTCCAAATCTTCCAAAAAGAAGAAAGGGAAGAGACGCAGGTAATACGCCTGTCTTCATTCCCCCCCCACCCACCAAGTTGAACACCTCAAAAATTGATTGTTATGACAAAGAATCAGAAGGTTATACTTTTCGGATCAATTGCCGTTTTTCTCTGTCTGGCCGGTCTGATAGTCTCACTCCTTATCACACAGAATAAGGAGACTGAACGCGCTGAGGAGGCACAGGCACGCCTGGACTCCCTCTCCATGGCTAACGACCGCCTTCAGCTCACCAACGAGTTTAATCAGTTGAGTTCCGACTTCCAGCAATATGAGGACCAACAGGTCTATCTGAAGAATGACTCACTGATTTCGCAATATAACGAAGCTCGCGCGCGCATCGAACAGCTGCTTAAGGAGCTCAACGGCGAGAAGCGTCGTAATGACACAAATGTGAAGCGTATCAAGCAGCTGGAGGGGGAGATTGCTACCCTCAAGGGGATTGTGAAGCATTATCTGGAAGAGATAAAGCGTCTCGGAGAGGAGAACGAGGGCCTGAAGCGCGAAATCGAACAGGTGCAACAGAAGAATCAGGCTCTTGAAACCCAGAATGAGACAACACGCCGCGACAATGCAGAATTAGCACAGACCGTACGTCTGGCAAAGAAACTGAATATCACGAATCTCTCGCTGCAGTCTTATAATAAGAAAGATAAGGTAGAGAAGAATATCACGAAGGCGCGCAAACTCGGAGTTAACTTCACAGTCAGCCCCAACAACACGGCGGCTGCCGGGATGAAGGATTTCTATATCAGAATAGTGTCGCCTGAGGGAGAGCTGCTTGGCGGAAACGGCGGAAGCTTCAGCTATGACGGTGCTTCTCTGGCAGCCACCGCCCATAGAAAGGTGGAATATGACAACAAAGAGGCGCATGTCAGCATTTATTGGAATGTTAACTCTACACTGGTGCCCGGAGGGTATAGGGTAGAGGTGTTCTGCGACGGCTATCGCCTTGATTCCCGAGAATTTCAAATGAAAAAATGATGAAAGAGATATTGGACTGGGCAGAACAGATGGGGTGTGCGGCCACTGTCTGCGATAAGGATTGCAAAATCCTCTATATGAATGAGCGTTCCCGCCAGACATTTGCAAGACATGGCGATATCATCGGGCATGACCTGATGCAATATCATCCTAAACATGCACAGGAGAAAATAGCACACATGCTCGCTACCGGCGACACGAATGCTTACACCATACGCAAAAACGGCATAAACAAGCTGATATTCCAGACCCCCTGGCGCAAGGATGGCGAGATTGCCGGCCTGGTAGAGCTCTCCATCCCCCTCCCGGAGGATATGCCCCATTACGACCGCGACCAACCATCCAGGTAAGGTAAACGTTATTATTATACAGGCGATAATCTTTCTTCCCGCAGGAAGGAGATGGCGCCTTGAAGATTTTTAATATTGAAGATAATGGCTATATTTCTGATTATACTCAGTGTGCTGTTGTGGATAGGCGCAATTGTGACGCTCCCGAAAAAGGCACTCCTTTCGCCGGCACTCTCGTTTGTTGGGCTGCTGGTGATTTCGCTGGCTAGGCGCGACGGATTCCAAATCATCCCGGTGAATAACACCATACTTACCGGATGGCTCTGTATGACGGTCGTAGTGATGCTGGCAACATATATGCAGCCGGTGCCAGTGAGAAATTCAGCACGCGGAACGGGATATATCATTATCGGAGGATTGATGGGACTGATGCTCGGGCTGCTCGGCTTCACATTCTCTTCAAATCTCAGTATGCTATATAGTGTCATGATTGTGGGTGTTATCGCCGGAGTCTTCTTCGGATTTCTCCTCTTCTCGCGTACGCCCGGTGGCGATGGCATCAATATGCAGTCAGGCCATTTCTTTAAATATCTATTCGCCAAGGGATTCCCGACGGCTATCACCCTTATGCAAATCGGGGTGGTGCTGGTGATTGTCGTGGCGCTCAATCAGCTTAATCCATGAAGTTAAGACACATATATATCCTTTCATTCCTGCTCACCTGCTGTTCACTTGCGTTGGGCCAGACGATAAGGAAACAGGTCACGAAGCCTATCCCCGAATCGGAGGTGCAGACACGTCCCGCCGACAAGAGGAAGATAACCGTATCTACCCCTGACCTGGAGAATGTCAGGAAGATTACCCTTGACCCGGGTTCAAAGTTCTATTATCCCAAGTTGCTTGCAAAGTATCTGAGGAATGATACGACCATGACTAATGAGGAGTATCGCAATTTCTATCTGGGATATATGTTTCAGGAGGATTATGACCCTTATCGCACATCTCCCTATTCAGGGGTGACAGACTCTCTGCGACAGAAGACCTCTCATTCCAAGGAAGAGATTGACACTATCAGGAAATATGCGGAACTCTCTCTGATGGATAATCCCTTCGACCTGCGGCAGATGTCGTTTCTGGTGCATGTGCTCAAGGAGAAGAGAAAGGATATGAGCGCCAAGATTTGGGAATATCGTCTGGAGCATCTGTTAGGCGCTATCAAGAGCACCGGCAGCGGCGAGACGAAGGACGACCCGTGGTATGTGATTTACCCTATGCACGAATATGATATGGTGCAGCTGTTAGGTTATGAGGCTGTGGATGTTGATTTCTTTGACGGAATAGACTATCTGCAAGTGCAACCTGACCCCAATAATAAACGTCGGCGCGCGAAAGATGTTAACGGATTCTATTTTAATGTGATGATTCCACAGCAACAATATGAGCTGAAACACCCGGAGGATGCCGCCGAGGAGTAGGAGAAACCGGCGTAATCGGGAAAGAGTCGGTAAAATATAGATAAGAACAAATAAATTCAGAATACTATGGAAGAGAAAGAATTGAAAGTTGGCCCGGGAATGGTTGTGGCCTATTCATATAAATTATTTAATGAGGCTGACGGATCGCTCCTTTTTGAGGCAAAGAAGGATGCTCCGGACATGATGGTCTATGGCGTAAGCCATGACGTTGTTCCCGGCCTTATCGCAGCCATGCGCGATTTGAAAGCCGGAGATCGTTTCGGCGTGACGCTTCCTCCCGAAGCTGCTTTCGGAGAGAGATATGATGACAATATCGTGAAGCTTGAAAAGGAGATTTTCATGAAGGATGGTAAACTCGTGGAGGAGGTGAAGGAAGGGGCAATCCTCCCGATGATGACCGCCGAGGGGTATAGCATCCGCGGAAGAGTCATTTTGATTGACGACAAAGAAGTGACTATGGATTTCAACCATCCTTTTGCAGGTCTCACCGTGCGTTATGACGGTGAAGTCGAAAGTGTGAGAGAAGCCACTCCGGAGGAGCTTAAGCCGGCCGGTGGCTGCTGTGGAGGCTGTGGCGGTGGAGACGGGAGCTGCGAAGGCGGAGGTTGCGAAGGGGGAAGCTGTGGCTGCCACTAATCCCCTCACCTTGCGACAAACCCCCATACCTTGATAATAAGCCTCCTTTACTAAAACCCCTGAGGCTTAGTTTCCCGACCAATAACCGAATGCCTGATTAAGATACGAATCCCGGACCAACCCCGGGATTTTTTTTATCCTATCATTATGTCTTCCATAAGTCTCTATTCCACCAAGCTTTCTCATATCAACGTTTCTTAAATCAGATTCCCATTCTGTCAATTCCCATCTTATCAATTCTTTATTTGTTAAGGATGTCATTACATCCTATTCGCTTATGAAAGGGGAGGGGGGAGAAAAAGGATACTATTCAGCGAGTGAGATAACGGTAGGGTTGTTAAGAAATGTTAAATTAAGGTAGGATTGATAAAAAAAGTAGAATGGTTGTTTGGAATTAAAAAATAAGTAGTAACTTTGCACTGGTTTTGAAAAAGCAAAATTATTGTTTTATTATTTAAAGTTAAAGAAAAATGAAGAAAGTAATTCTCGCTGTCGCTGTTCTTTTCAGCGTAGCTATGGTATCTTGCGGTGGTGAAAAGAAAGCTGCTGATTCTGAATCAATCCAGGTTGAAGAATCTGTAAACGTTGAAGAAACTATCCAGGAAGAAGCTCCTGTTGTTGATTCTCCCGTTGCTGATTCTAACGTAGAAGCTGCTCAGTAAGAAGCAACTTGTAGCCGCAAACCGACTACAGATAAAAAAAGGACGAAGTCTCAGACTTTGTCCTTTTTTTATGTCTCTATCTATCTCTATCTTTCTCAGAACAACATTTGCTATCCGAAGGTACGGATTAATTTCAACCGCCATCCGAGGGCCGGGTTAATCCGGCTCGCTTCGCAGGTTTATACCAATCTACAATCCAATACCTAACAGCAATCCCTATCGCAATCCTTGGAATCCCTAATGCCGTCCACGGAATCTCTGACCCTATCTGCAGTTCCGGAGGATAGACCGGAAACGCTGCTTGACGGCTAAACATCATGTTATTTCCCTTTATCAGATATCTTTGACAGACATGTTTAATCCGTACAGAATAATAGCTGTCTCTGACAGACATGTTTAATCCGTTCAGAATACCAGCTGTCTCTGACAGACATGTTTAATCCGGACGCTCTGAGGGGCATAAAAAAGGGGCTGAGTCGTGTGACTCGGCCCCTTTGGGTTTAGGGAGTTATTGGATTATTTCACGATTACCTTGGCAGTGCCACGACCGTTAGTTACGACGTAGATACCGTTGCTGATTTCGTAGCGTGCCTTGTCGCTCTGCGGAGTGAGAGTCATGATGCGACGTCCGTCGGCAGCATAGACATTGAGGGTCTGACCTGCATATCCTTCGAGGGTGATGGTGTTCTTGCCACCATAGATGCCTTCGAGGGCTGTGATAGTGTCAACGCTATCGTATTGAGGACCATCAACAGTCACCTTATTTGAGCGAGGACCGGCGATGAGACGGTCGTTATGGTTAACGTAGGTCTTCACGTAATAGATAGCACGTTTATCAGAGGGGAATGTCTCGTCAATGAAGCGGCGGTCTGTGAAGTTGTCAGCGATTACTTCGTCGTTGCCATCAATGATACGATGGATTTCGTAGTGGTCGATGGTCCAGTTTTCGAGTTTTGCAGGAGTGAATGAGATGTCATCAATCATAGCTGCAAGGCAGTCGAGACTTGAGTAAACGAGAGCGAAGTATTTAGCGTCATCGGGGAGATGATAAGTACATTCTTCCCAACCTTCGCTACCGACCTTAGAGTAAGAGCGGAGGCGGATGAAGTCACCGTTGACGAGCTGAGTTGCGTTGGCGGGGTCGAGGTTAGTGCCGGAGTTAGAGTAGTAGAGATAAACATACTCTGTGAAGTCGCCGGCGAGTGTGCTGAACATAAATGAGATGTCAGTGCCACCCTTAACTTCGGGAGAAATCAACCAGTCGCTTGCCTGAGTAGGATTAGCTTCATCCGGGCTTTGTGTTGAGCGAGCCATCACATACTGATTACCAGACTTCGGCACAAGGCGATCTTCGAGACCGAATCCCCACTGGTAGGGATCAACAACAGTCCAAGCACAGGGGAGATTGCTGTCGGGCCATTTCAGCTCAATACCGGTGTTTTCGTCAGAACCGATGCGGTTGGGATTGAGACCGTCGGCATCGATATTCTTCCATGCGCCGATTTGATCAGTGATCTGGAAGGGCTCTTCAACCTCGAAGTCCTGGAAGCTACCGTAGGTAGTTGTGGGGGGCACCCATGAAAGGGTGGGTTTCTGTTCGGTGTTGAGAGAACCGCGGAGCACGCTGATAACGGGGAGCTGGCTGTCCTTAACATTAACGAGGATGTTGCGTGAGTCGTTGAAGGGGAGCTCGTCATTATTAGCGTAGACAGTAGAGCGGATCTGGAATGAACCACGTCCGTAGAACTCACCTCCGAGGTCGAATGTCACCTTGCGGGTGAATTCCTGAGAACTGTTAAGGCTGGGGATGCTGGCCTCATCTGTAGCAACTACAGTACCGTTGGTCTGAACGAGTTCAGTTACGAGTTTACCGGAGTTGCGGAGGTGGCCGGCATTAGCAACAGTTACGTTATATGAAACTTCGTTACCAACACTTACCTGTTCGGGACCTGAGATGCCCATGAGCTTAAGGTCATAGTCGCAGTCGGCAGAAATTTCCCATGAGTCAAGAACGAGATTTTCCTGAGGACCGTTGAATTTAGTCTTAACGCTGAATTCAACCCAAGGCTTTCCTACGAACTCAGGAGCGAGTTTGATAACAGCTTCTTTCCACTGAGCGCTGAGGCTTCTTGCGGTTACGTTTGCTACGAGGCTTTCTTCCTGGTTTTCGTTTGTACGTGCATACACTTCGAAAGCAGGAGCATAGAGATAAGACCAATATCTGAGAGTGAGGTTGATATCCTCATATCCCTGAGTAGAAACTTTGGGGAAGCGAACTTTTGCGTGGCAGGGGCCGCCTGTGCCTGAGTAAGCAACCAAAGCACCCTGAACGGGGATACATCCGTCAAGACCCAGAGTGCTGGGAGCCTTCATGTTTTCCCATTCAGAATCTGCATATTCATCCTGAGTTGCCTTGCTGTAGGGATAATAGCTGAAGTTGACGGTGTTGAACTCTTCAAGAGCGGGCATTTCGTAGGGTTTACCAAGTACTTCCTGAACGAATTTAGAGTAGCTGGAGATACCGGCATCGTTACGGGCAACCGGACCGGTTACGAAAGAGGTCTGCTTGTCAACGTTTGTTTCGTATTTGATTTCCTTGTTGTAGGTAGAGCCGACCTTAGTATACTGGATACCGGTGCGGATATACATTTCATAGAGGAGGTTGTTGACATCGACATAACCGCCGTTGACACCAACAGAACCGGGATCGTCCCATGAGATAGTCATGGTGTAGTTGTCGTCAGACACTTTCTTGCGGATGTTGCGGGGAGCAAGCGGACAGTCAAGACCTATGTATTGGAGGTAAGTGGTGAGCATACCGCTACCGTTCGCGTTGGAAAGGACCACGTTGAAGTTGGTGAAGCCGAATCCGCTGGTGTCAATGTCTACAGAGATAGTCTGACCGGGTTTGCCGGTGCCTTTAGCTTCCTTGGAACCGGTTGTCACAGTAGCTGTGATGTCCTGATTAGCGGGGAGAGCCTTACCCACGAGGTCAACTGTGGGGAGAGTAATCTTGAGAGTAGCTGCTTCTGCACCGAGGGGAGCGGGAATGACTTCAACATTTGTGGGGTTCTCAGGCACGGCGCTTGAGGTGCCGTCGAGAGCTACCACCTTGAAATCGTTGAGGAACATACCTCTCGCTTCGTTATTTTTGGTAGAGCGGTCGTGGATACCGATGAAGTATGGACCGGCTGAAGGAGGACAGAAGTTGAGTGAGAAGGTATGACCTGTTTCAGTTACGGTGTATTCATCAACGGTATATACGGTACGTAAGATATTATCGTGAGAAGGAGCGTTAGCAATAGCGATGTCGAAGCTCTGAACAGAATCAGCCTTCTTTGCAGAAGCGATATGGAATGAGAGCTGATACATCATGTCGTCCTTATCGAAGTTGATAAGGGGGAGGAACAACCAGTCGTCAGCGTCGTTAATCTGACTCATGGTGAAAAGCATACCGCCCTTAGTAGTGTCATCTTTGAAGGTGGTATAGTTCCAGACAGTGTAGTCGTTGTTGAGGTCTTCAACAGTGAAGAGTTCAGACTGTTCCTTAGTCGGCATCATGCCGAAAGGCACTGAGAAACCGTTACCGAAGACAGTGTTGAGGACAGCGGGCTCTGATTCCTTACCATTTGCAGAAGCTACCACGCTGATGTCTGAACGGTCAGCGGTGTTGCCTGTTGCTGAGAGTTCGTAAGTGCATGCTTTGATGGGAGCGGTGTTCTGCTTTTTGCCATCAATGTAAACGTTGTAGGTAAGAGCATTTACGTCAACCCAACCATTGTTCTGACCTACTTCATCAGGAGCGGTCCAGGTAAGGGTCTTGCCGGCAATCTTGAGGTCGGTGGGAGCCTTGGGGTTGTCGTTGCCGATGCAGATGAACTGGCGACGTGCGGGGCTTTGTTCACCGTTGAGTGAGCAAACGAGAGTTATATCGTTAAGACCTTCGGGGAGAGTGAAGTTCTGCTTAACGGTTTCACCCGGTTTGAGGTTTGCAGAATAGATTTCCTTATCGTTGTTTAAGGTGATGACAGTCTTTACGTCTGCAGTAGACGGGATTTCCACGCCATAATAAGTGAGGGCGGGAACTGTGAATTCGATAGTACCGGTTGTGGCGGTCTTCACGAAGTCAAAGTACATTTGACCCGGAAGTTCGGGAGCATCTGCATTAGCGAAGTCATCAGGACAGAGAAGAGCAGAGATATAGACGTCTGAGCGACCGCCGATGGGGCCGAGATAAGCAGTTTCCCAAGTTTCAGGATCAATCATGTAAAGATCGTTGGTATTGGTTGAAGCATCGCGGTAAACGAGCACAAACTGCTGGTCCATCGGAGAATAGCACATAGCGGCATTTGCTGAATCCATGAGGAGTTCAAAGTCAGCGTCAAGCTCGCCTGCTTTTGTGAGAGCACCTGTCTCGGGATTAAGAGTGTAGACGATGTTCTCCAGGTCGAAGATGTAGGTCTGCTTGTCAAGGGGGTTATAAACGATACCCGGGCAGAAGTGGTTACCACCGAGATCTTTGACGTAAGTCACCGACCAGTCGCGTGGGTCAACTCTCACGAAGTGGGAGTTAGCGTCTTCGGAGGTAACTGTAAGGAGATAGAACATATCCTTTTCAGAGTCCCAGGTCATAGCGTAAGGATTGGCCTGAGGATTGGTTCCGAAATTGATGGTACGTTCAAGGTTACCTGTGGAAGCGTCTATAATATGCCAGAGGTTGTAGAAATTGGGCACCTGATAGCTTGATTCGCATACGTAGAGTTTGCCGTCGCGGTATGCGGCGCCTTCAAGCATGTATTCGTAGTTACCCAAGGCTGCGGCGTAGTGGCCGCCATAATAGAGAGGGGAGCAAACAAGGGTCTTGGGATTGATATTGGCAAGGAAAGCCTCCTCTTTCAATTCCATCATACCATGACGGGGCACTACACCATAGAGGTGTGCACGCGGATTCTCAACTGTTTTGTGGAGAATACGTTCCGGTGTTTGCTTGATATCGGGCACAGCAAATTCTCCCTCAATCACCGGTTGGATTTGGGCATTGGGGTTCACAACACCGCGACGTGTCAGGAAGCGAGAAGCTACCGAGCGTGCAGGGCGAACGACCTCCTTGGCTTCCGGCTTAACCTCGCCAAGTTTATGCCACTCACTGACCTGTGCTGCCAAGGGCATCGCAGTAAGAACTGTGACACCTGCCGCTAAAATCAGCGAAGACAGAGATAATCGTTTCATAAATTAGAGTAATTTGTGTATTAAAATGTTAATTTTCAGTTATTCCCAGTAGTAAAAAGCCGTAAATTCGGTAATAGTTAAACGAGAAAAAATAC
>CAMWXI010000052.1 GCA_947178175.1 uncultured Porphyromonadaceae bacterium
ATATTGTTTTATTTAAAAATTTCAGTCTTTATATTTATGATTCGGAATCCATTTCATCCAGAATCTTCTTTATTTCAGCTGCTTTTTCATAGTTCTCACGCTCTACCTCTTTGTTAAGTCGCTGAAGAAGTTCATCTTTACCCAAGCCATGAAGACTTTCGTCCGCTTCCGGCTCTATGGTGTCCGACAAATCCATAAATGGGTCATTCAAACCCTGAATTTCATCCCGCCTCTGAATTATACGCTCTTCATTTGGAAGGAAGCCTGCTTCTTCAAGCACTTTGGAACTTGTGAAAATAGGTGCATTGGTTCGGATAGCCACAGCAATAGCATCCGACGAGCGTGAGTCAAGCCGGATTTCTCTACCATCCTTACAACGGATATGGAGGAATGCCGCAAACACTCCGGATGGAAGGCGACGAATAACAACCTTTTCCAAAAAAGCGTCCATTGCTTTCAACATTCCAACAATCAAGTCATGAGTAAGCGGTCGGGGAGAAACTACCTCCTGCAACTTACATTCTATAGCCTGAGCTTCGGGAAAGCCAATAACAATCGGTATGCGTCTTTTCCCATTAATTTCTTCAAGCACCAACGCATAAACTCCCGACTCAATCTGATTATATGTGATTCCCACAAGTCTAAGCGGGTGTTCATCTGAATTTCTATCGTGATTCATATCATTTTTTTCTTTTTTGAGGAATGGTAATCATTCCTGAGCCAAGACAGAATCTCCTGTCACGTGAATAGACGATAACAAATTGTCCGGGCGCTATTCCTTGCACATCCTTTTCTGACTCTACAACATAACTGCCATCGGGAAGTTGTCGCATTTTCCCGTCAATAAACTCCGGAGTGTGACGATTTTTGAAAGAAATCAGCACATACTTTCCATTATCATCAAAATCCGAAGGTGCAAGTCTCAACAATTCCGGATTAAGGTTATCCGTGTCAAACGGATTGTATGATATCCAATTCATCTCTTCCACAGGGAGATTGCGTCCATATTGTTTCGGAGTCGTATAACCTTTTGATACGTAGACAACATTGTCTCTTACATTCTTACGCACTACAAACCATGGGCCTCCACTAAGACCAAGACCCTTGCGCTGTCCGATGGTATAGAACCAATATCCCTTATGTTCTCCAATCTTCTTTCCGGTTTCAATCTCCACAACCGGCCCTTTCTTTTCTCCGAGATGCCGCTTTATAAAATCAGCATAATTAATCTTTCCAAGGAAGCATATTCCCTGGGAATCCTTACGTGCGGCATTCGGAAGTACTGCCTCTCTGGCCATAGAACGAACTGTTTCTTTGGGGAATTCCCCCAATGGAAACATAAGATGTGAGAGCTGGTCATACGAAATCTGCGCCAGAAAATCCGTCTGGTCCTTGACCGGATCGGTTGCTGTGGCAAGAAATAATCTGCCGCCATATTCCTTCACGGAGGCATAATGTCCTGTGGCAGTCTTATCAAATTCATGTCCCTTCCGCTGCTCAAAAAAACCAAACTTTATTATCTTATTACACATCATGTCAGGATGTGGTGTGAGTCCTTTTTTGACAGTCGCAAGAGTATAGGACATCACATATTCCCAATACTCTTCATGAAGGGAGATAATTTCAAGGGGAAGATTATATTTTTTACTCAACAAGGTGCAAATTTCAATATCCTCTTCCGCTGAGCAATCACCCTCTCCATTGTCCATCCCTATCCGTATATAGAAAAGAGAGAGGTCATGTCCTTCCTTCACAAGACGGTCAACTACTACCGCACTGTCAACACCACCGGAAACTAATACAGCTATTCTCATACTTCCTCCAATTCATCTTCATTTTTATCTGCAGAATGAAGCAGATACAAAGACAGGAAATAATCAACTGAAATCTTCCCGGGGCCGACAAGCAGGATGAAGAAATATATACCAAGGAACATGATAGGCACGAAAGCCGGAGATGTCCAGGGAAATATTGCAGGAATAACCATATTACACAAAATATTATATTCCGCCATCATCATAGCCACAAATAGCGGGAGTACCATCAGACGTGTCAGAAAGCCACACATCACAAAGAGGGAGCAACCAAGTTCAATGCATATCATGACAATAAGACTTGTCTGACTGCTCAGTCCTAATACGGAAGGGAATAGGGGAGCGACTTCATTAAAGACCATAATCTGGCGCACTCCGAACTGAATCATCATTATCCCCACAAACAGACGCATGAACAATCGTCCGAGATTAGTGTAGGAATACCCCTTGATTTTGAAATATAATTGTTTAAATATCTCTATCAGACTCATTTTTTTTATATTTTCAGAAGCAATCAATTAGTCGCGGTGACTTTCTCTCGCTCACTCTTAACAAAATTCAAAAGAGAGTTAACATCCAGATTTTTAGCTATAATCTTTCCTTCGCCGTCAACTATATAGAATGAGGGAGATGAGCGAAGATCAATTATTTCGGATATCTCGGGATTCAGTCCTACCTGCCATGACCCGGAATAGTTCTTTGTAGCCTCCATCAGCAAACCATCCGGATCGTCTTCTACCACTACAAACGTCATTGACAATTTCCCCTCTTCCAACAAATCAAGAAAGGGAAGATTAACATCAAGCAATATGCGGGCTCTTCTGCAGTCTTCACAATCAGGAGAACCGAATTCTATTATATTCAGAGGAGCGGACGGAGTCCATTGCTTCGCTGCTCCATCAACACCTTTAATTCCAAATGAAATAATTTTAGAGCCCACAATACTGTTCTCCAGACGCTTCAGTTGGTCGGCATATCTTATTTTTCTGCTCTGTGAAATTTTCTTATTCTTTGAAATCTCTCTCAAAAACTTGAGATACACTTCATCAATCCAAACCTGAGCTCTATCTCCGTAAAGATTATCTTCCGCCGCCTTTGTGAACTGATACAGAAGAACAGGATTTTTAGAAAGGTTCTTCAGTAGGGAATTGACTGAGAGGTCTACAACTGCTTTATCTGAATAGGGAATAGCTGACGTGTAAACACTGAACGCGTCATTCAGAGCATTCTGGTCTACTGCCTTTTTTGACTTGAAGTTCATCCCTTCCCAGAAATGCTCCATCAGATAGTTTGTCCTCTGACGCAAGTCTGTAAGATTATCCGGAGCAACAGGATAATTAAAAAGCGGTTCGATTATTATGGACTGCGCGGTTTCCTCCGGTGCTGCCTTAGTGGTGTTATCTGATTGAGCCATACAAGTTGACGTACAGAATATTGCGACTCCACAAACGGATATCATCGCCAACCTACTTACATTAATTTTTGAAAATATTCTTCCGGTCATCTGTTCTTATCAATCAATATATTTTGAAATTATTGACATCCATGCCTTATATCCTTTACCATTAAGATGCAGACCATCAAAAGTAAATTCCTTTTTCAGCCTTCCTTTTGAATCTTCTAAAGCCGGCCACAGGTTGATATAGACAGCTCCATTCTTTTCCGCTATCTCTTTCAGCTCGTTATTAAGAAGAGGAATAATATTCTCTCTACCCTTTAATGCCTTATAACGGTTGAAACTGTTATTTATCGGCATCACAGACTGAATATAAAGTCTGGTGTCAGGAGACTGCTCTCTGATCTCCTTCACCAATTCTTCATACTTATCTGAAAGAGATTCTACAGTCTGACCATGCGATATATCATTAATTCCGATAAGGAGGAAAATCTTTGAAGGGTGCCAACGGGTCACTTGGTCAAGCCTTTCTCTCACACCCTCTATAACATCCGAACGAATACCACGGTTTTTTACATCAGGCCTCTCGAGAAGTTCATGAAACTCTCCGCCATCGGTGATGGAATTACCGAGAAAAACTATATCTTCTGTTCCTATGGGTAGTACTTCAAAAAGAGAAGTTCGCTGTTTCCAATATTCATCGTGAGCCTCGGCCTTAAACATAAAAGCAAGAATCAACAGACCGAATAATATAAAAGTAAAAAATCTTCTCATTATTGCCGGTGATAATCTATAAGGCCATCCATAGGAGCCTTGAGTATGGTACTGATTTCGTATCCCTGTTTGGATGCTGCATCTCTTAGAATGTCTTCAAACACCACGGCTATTGAGCCCATGAATCCAATCGGCATTGAATGGGCGCCGGGATACATCGCCACATTTCTCTTAATAAAGCTTGTGAGCTCCTGATGAACGAGCGAGAAAAGATAGGGATTCCAGATATTCTTCTTTATGAATGGCACGAGAGAAGCAAGAAATTTATTTGGCGAGGGTGTACGGTAAACTCTGTCGAGAATGTCGGTCAGCGAAATAGAATATTCCTCTAAAAATTCTTCTCTTATCTTATCGGGCAACTGATTTTTGAACGCGTCGCTGACCAGACGTTTCCCCAACGCCGCACCACTACCTTCATCACCCAAGACATAACCTAAAGAGGGAACATTGCGATCTATCTTCTTGCCATCATAAAGACAGGAGTTGCTTCCTGTGCCAAGAATACAAGCTATTCCTCTTTTGTTTCCAAAAAGCGCACGGGAAGCACCCAATAAATCAGAATAGACATAAACCGAATCAACATCCCACACAGATTTCAAAATCTCCGACATCTTGTTGCAGACACGATCTGTGGCACATCCAGCTCCGTAATAATGAACCTCCTTATAAGAAAACTCCTGCCCCAACTGTTCTCTGACATTTTTCATAGAAAATTCAACATCTTCTATCTCAGCTAACAAGGCATTGATTCCGTCAGATATTATTCTTCCAACCACAGATCCGTCTTCTCCAAGAGCTACCCATTCCACTTTCGTTGAACCGGCATCTGCGATTAATTTAACATTTGTCATCTCCGTTTATCAAAAATTGCAAAATCCCCTTTGACTTTAATCAAAATAAATAATACCTACAAAATTAATTATTATTATTCAAATATACAAAATTAATCATAATCGTAAATTTTGAATTCCGCCGCAGTTGCGTAAACGAGGAATAATAATTAACTTTGCAACTAATCCCAAAGATATGAAAAGACGGAATCTGAATAATGGTTTGAATATCGCAACTTTTTCTTCTAAGAGAAGAAACGAAATTCTGCCCTTATTCCCAATCCCTCATTTTTAAGATATTTTCAGGCGACTCGTAAGAGTTGCCTGTTTTTGTATCATACTGTAATGAACAGAGACATCTTTCTTGAAATAACAGAAAATTTCCGTATTGCTTCAAAAACCATGAAAATGGTTTTACATGGTGACACGCGCCTTATCACGGCCCCGGGACAATTTGTAAATCTGAAGCTTGAAGGGAAATATCTGCGTCGCCCGATATCGGTTGGAGATTATGACTCCTCCGAGTCCGGGAGCCTGACCCTTTTCTATGATATTGTGGGGGAGGGTACAGCTAAAATGTCAAAGATGAGACCCGGTGAGAAAATTCAAATCCTAATGGGACTTGGAAATGGTTTTGACACTCACATGGATTGTAAAAAACCTGCCCTGATAGGAGGGGGTATCGGATGCGCTCCGATGCTCGCACTTGCAAAACATCTGAATGTCGAAGGAAAAAAACCGGTGGCATTTCTCGGTTTCAACACCAGAAAAGATGTGGTGCTTTTCGAAGAGCTGACAAAATTAGGAGTGGAGACCATTATCAGTACCGTTGACGGAACAGAGGGTGTAAAGGGATTTGTCACTGATGCATATAATTCCTACTGCACCCAACATCCAGATGAAATAGACTATTTCTATGCCTGTGGACCTATGCCGATGCTGAAAGCATTATCCGACACTATGAAAATCGACGGAGAGCTGAGTCTTGACGAAAGGATGGCCTGTGGCTTCGGAATCTGTATGTGTTGCAGCGTACGGACTAAAGATGGAGCACGTCGCATTTGCAAGGATGGCCCCATATTCAGAAAGGAGGATTTGATATGGAAATGAAAAATGGTGAAATTGACCTTTCAGTAGATCTGGGCTCACTGAAACTTGACAATCCGATAATCCCGGCCAGCGGATGTTTTGGATTCGGGTATGGGATGGAGGATTACTATGATGTCAACATCTTAGGCTCCATATCACTAAAGGGGACCACTCTTGAGCCTCGCTTCGGAAATCCCCTTCCGAGAGTAGCGGAATGTGAGGCAGGGTTAATCAATTCCGTAGGACTTCAGAATCCGGGAATTCATAAAGTTATAGAAGAAGAGCTACCTAAAGCGGCAAAAGTATTCAAGAAGCCATTGATAGCCAACATCAGTGGATTCTCAATTGAAGAATATGTGGAATGTTGCAGACTTATAGACACCCAGGAATGTATCGGCCTGATAGAACTCAACGTCAGTTGTCCGAATGTTCATGGAGGCGGAATGAGTTTCGGAACTTCCCGTGAAGATGTAGCAAAAGTGATTAAAGAGGTAAAGAGAGTCATTACAAAGCCCTTATATGTAAAGCTCACACCAAATGTTACCGACATTGTCAGTATAGGACTTGCGGCCCAGGAGGCTGGTGCGGATGGCCTTGTTGCGATCAATACGATGCTTGGTATGAGAATAGATTTGAAGACGCGTCGACCTGTAATAGCCAACATTATGGGAGGATTCTCAGGCCCGGCTATCTTCCCTGTGGCTCTGAGAATGGTCTATCAGCTTAGCCATGCATGCTCAATTCCGGTGATTGGTTGCGGAGGAATATCTTCTGCCAAAGATGTTTTGGAAATGATGATTGGTGGAGCATCTGCCGTTGAAATCGGTGCAGCCAATCTTATAAATCCCTACGCCTGCAAAGAAATTATTGAAAATCTCCCGGTAGAAATGGAGAAACTGGGAATAACAAATCTGAAAGAGCTTAAAATATGAAAGCAAACGCAAATGATGTTATAATAGCCTGCGATTTTCCTACAGCAGAGGAAACCCTACGGTTTTTAGATAAATTCACAGACCGTAAACCATTCGTTAAAATCGGCATGGAACTATATTATGGTGCAGGCAATGAAATAGTAAAGGAGATAAAAAGAAGAGGACATAAGATTTTCCTTGACCTTAAACTACATGACATTCCCAACACTGTTAAAAAATCGATGCGCGTGCTTTCTAATCTTGAAGTCGACATGACCAACGTTCACGCTTCGGGTACAATAGAGATGATGAAGGCCGCCATTGAAGGCCTTACACGTGAGGATGGCACTCGCCCCTTGTTGATTGCAGTGACTCAGCTTACTTCCACCTCAGAAGAGGCTATGCAGAAACAACTGCTGATAAATGCCGATATTAACACGACGATCAGGAAATATGCCGCAAACGCAAAAGAGGCCGGTCTTGACGGAGTGGTTTGTTCTCCACTCGAAGCAGGATTTGTCAAAGAAGAGTGTGGAACTGATTTTATGACTGTCACCCCGGGAATACGTTTTGCAGATTCCGGGAAAGATGATCAGGTGAGAATCACAACTCCGGAAAAAGCACGACAGATCGGGTCTGACTATATTGTTGTGGGCCGACCCATCACCGCTGCAGAGGATCCGGTGGCTGCATACAATGAGTGCTGTCGTCAATTTTTGGGAGAATAAAACTCTTCCCAACGACCTTTAAACGAAAACAAGATAAATAAATATGACTGAAAACAAATATACACCGGCCAAAATTGCCGAAGAACTTCTCAAAATTAAAGCGGTTTTTCTAAATCCTAATGAACCCTTCATGTGGGCAAGTGGCATCAAAAGTCCTATATACTGCGACAACCGCCTGATTCTTACCTCACCTAAAGCACGTGAAATTGTTGAAAACGGTATTGCCGGAAGTGTGAAGAAATATTATCCGGAAGCTGAAGTATTGATGGGCACCTCCACTGCAGGAATTGCACATGCTGCGATTGCAGCCTACCTATTAGGTATGCCTATGGGATATGTCAGGGGGTCTGCCAAGGACCACGGACGCAATAACCGGATTGAAGGACGCCTCGAAAAAGGGCAGAAAGTGGTTGTGATTGAAGACTTAATCTCCACCGGTGGAAGCTGTATAGAAGTGGTTGCAGCTCTCAGAGAGGCAGGTGCTGAGGTTTTAGGGGTAGTAAGTATATTCACCTACGGCATGAAGAAAGGACTTGAACGTCTCAAAGCGGCCAATGTGGAAAACCATTCCCTTTCAAACTTCGACACCTTAATAGAGGTGGCTGCGAAAGAGGGTTACATCTCAACCGAAGATATTGCCCGGTTACAGCAGTTTATGTCAAACCCCTCGGATGAATCCTGGATGAAATAATCATAAGCTATGAGACACCTGATAGAACCATACGACCTTACAAAAGAAGAGATTGAAGGTATCGTTGACCTTGCTCTTGACATCATTGATAACAGAGCGAAATATTCCGAAGCATGCAAAGGGAAGAAACTTGCCACACTATTTTACGAACCCAGCACAAGAACACGCCTGAGTTTTACAGCTGCTATGATGGAACTTGGCGGAAATGTTTTGGGATTCTACGATGCAAAGAATTCCTCAGTCAGTAAGGGTGAGACTGTGGCAGATACTTCAAAGGTAATAAGCTGTTTCGCTGATATCATAGCAATGCGCCATTATGAAGAAGGTGCTGCTTTAGTCGCTGCCATGAATGCAACCGTACCGGTCATAAACGCAGGCGACGGCAGTCATGCCCACCCCACACAAACACTTACTGACCTGCTTACAATTCGCAGGGAAATTGGACGTTTTGACAATCTTACAATAGGCTTCTGTGGGGATCTACGCTTCGGACGCACGGTCCACTCCCTCATCAAAGCTCTCTCAAGATATGATGGCGTGAAAGTTGTCTTGATTGCTCCTGAGCAGCTCCGGCTCCCCGACTACATGAAAGAGGAAGTTTGCGATGCAAACGGTGTGGAATATAAAGAGGTAACTTCACTGGAAGAGGTGATAGGTGAGTTGGATGTGCTCTATATGACAAGAGTGCAAAAAGAGCGCTTCCTGGATGAGGATGAATTTGACCGACTGAAAGACAGCTTCATTCTTGATACGGGAAAGATGAAAGGTGCAAAGGAGTCAATGAGAATACTTCATCCTCTCCCCAGGGTCAACGAGATAACCGTTGAGGTAGACGCCGACCCACGCGCAGCATACTTCCGTCAGGTTGAGAATGGAAAATTCGTCAGAATGGCGTTGATTTTGACCCTTTTGAAATGGGCGAAAGATGGTAAAGGGAATCTACCGTCTCTTGAAGGGGAAATTGAAATAAACAAATATCGGTGCCACAATCGTCGTTGCATTTCCAATATTGAGAATGTGCCGAGTATGTTCCGTCCGTCTAAAGATGACAGCGGGAAAATGCGTTGCGTATATTGCGAATCACGCCCTGAGGAATAAGCCCTTAAAAAGACTCCGGGGAAAAGAATCCGGGACTCAGAAAGAAAATGAAAGAAAATGTGTTAAAGAACATATTTTCTTTCTGAAATATTTGTAAGGGTGAGGAAAAATGGGTAAATTTGCATTGGATATTGATAACCGAAAGGCACCTGAAAAATGAGGCAACCCCGAAACATATCCCACAGCCTGCAAAATGCCATCTTCAAGATAGGTAATGCAGAAATGTGTGCCAAAAATCCGAAGAAATCTTACGTAGGAATCACTTCAGACAACAAGGTTGTTAGATATTGCAGACTTATGGGGTGTCTGTGTCAGTGTCCGGAAGTTTTTCACCATGATGCAAAAAACGCAGAAAAGAATATAAAAAAATTTACAACCGACAACCGCCTAAAAATGAAAACTCATCTTTGGGCGGTTGTTGCTTTTTTAAATAAAATAAGTAGAT
>CAMWXI010000053.1 GCA_947178175.1 uncultured Porphyromonadaceae bacterium
CGGACCAACAAGCCAACAAGCCAACAAGCCCAATAGGACTAATAAGACCAATAAGACTAATAAGACTAATAAGACCAATAAGACCAATAAGACTGATTAGTCTAAGATGATTGCTTATTCGAATTCCCGGGTTAGACCTGTCTGAATTCAGAGGGTGTCAATCCTGTTATGTGTTTGAAGTATTTACCGAAAAAACTTTGGTTTTTGAAGTTTAGTTCCTGAGATATCTGTTGGATGCTTTTTTTGGATGATCGTAACAGTATTTTCGCTTCCATTATGACGTATTGATCTATCCATTCTCCGGCTGTAAGGCCGCTGACTGATTTTATGACTGTTGAGAGATGCTTGGGTGTGATACAAAGTTTCTCTGCATAGTAGTTTACCTGACGGTTCTCTTTGAAGTTTTCTCCTACTTCCATTATGAATTTTGCCATTATATCTTCCTGGCGTGTTGATTTATGGATTTTCCCTTTTTCTTCTGATAGCGAACGGAAGTTGAGGAGTGTGTAGAGTAGGGATTTAAGTAGTGTGACCGTTTTAGGGTTAGTTAATTTTCCAACGGGGTCATGAAATCTTCGCATTATAAATTCAAAGTATTCTGAAATTATTTCTATGTTACCTTCGCTCAGTTTGATGATGGGATCATGACGATGTTGCAACAGCAATGGAATTAAATCCGATACTTTAGGTATCAAAGAGTTTAAAATCTCTTTGGGAGAGATTATGACGCTAACTTTAATATTTGGTTGCGGTTTTTTAAACCAGAAGTAGCTTCGTGACTGAATTATTATAAGATTATGTGTTTGAACAGGGTATTCGTTAAGGTCAATACCGATATGCCCTTCACCTTGTGTGACAAAAGCCAGTATTAGTCCTTCAGTGGCAATTGGTGTTGAATTAATGGTTGGAGCAGTTAAAGAGCCCTCAAATACCATTATTTGATTCCTGTCAAAGTTATTTAAGGGATTCTTGTATTCTGAAAGGGAGAATTGATTGACAGACATGATTGCAGTTGGTTATTATATATGTATTAACTCACACTTTTCAGTCAGGAGCTGTTAACGTTGGAGGATCGCTTTTAGTCTGCGTGTGGCTGCACGCGGGATAAATGAGAGATGACGTGCGATTGTCGGGAGTGAGCCATAGTGATGGCTCATGATATGAAATCTTTCTATTAGGGAGGCTCGTTTGTTTTTGTCTGTGGTGCCGTTCCGGAGATAGTCAATGGTTACTTTATGAAGGTTAATGCATTTCTCAGGGGATGATGCGGCGATGCATCTGACGGTCCAATCATAATCAGCCGAGAAGCGATAGTCAGTGTCATAAAGCGGGGCGATGGAGCGTTTTACCATAAAAGCCTGATGACAGATGAGCATCCCCTTGGAAAAGGATTTCAGGGTCAGGACTTCCGGGGCGGAGAGATGGCGGGGAGAATTGAAAGTTCTGTCTTCGTTAACTATGTTTGTGTCGGCATATATTATGTCGGGGTCATTTGCCGAAGCGTCGGCATAATATCTCAGGGAGTCAGGAGAATGTAGAGAGTCACCGGCATTCAGGAAAAGAAGATATTTCCCTTTGGCAATGTTGAGTCCTTTGTTCATGGCGAAATAGAGGCCATTGTCCGGTTCGGAGAGTATGCGTGGTGTAGAGTTGGAGAGCTCACGTATGCGAGCGAGTGTATTGTCGGAGGAAGCTCCGTCAATAATGATATGTTCAAAGTCTTGAAAAGACTGTCTGTTAAGAGATTCAATGGTAGGAACGATTGTCTCGCCGGCATTGAAGGTTATGGTAATTATGGAAAAAAGGGGTTTTCCTTGTGGATTCATCATAGTAAATATTGTATGACAAAGATAATAAATAATTCATGATAATAAGTCACATACCGGTATAATAAGAGATAGAGGGCGGGAAGCGGATGTTATTTAGACTTTGTATAAATTAGATGTAAAAGTGAGCAATGGTTTGGTAGGGAAGAATAAAGGATTTAAATTTGCAGACATACAATTCGCCGATTGGATTTGACAATAGGATTCCGTCAAGGATTGTAAAAGAATAGCATAAGAATTTTTAAACTTTATAAAACTCTGAAACAATGGCTTACGTAATTACTGACAATTGCATCGCATGTGGCACATGCGAATCAGTATGCCCCGTAGGAGCAATCACTCCGGGCGACATCTATCACATCAATCCCGATGAATGCATCAGCTGCGGCAGCTGCGCACAGGTTTGTCCTAACGATGCAATTCTCGAAGGATAATCTTAGAGATGAAAGGAAAAAGACGGCTTTCTGAAAAGAAAGCCGTTTTTTTTGTATAGTAAAGAAATAATGTTATCTAAGTCATCCAAATTTTTATACGAATATTAAATCATATCAGGAAAGGGAGAAAAGAATATTGTTCTTTTCAAGCAAAAAAAACAAATATTTTTATGGAAATGAGTCTATGAATTGGAGGATGTTGATTTTAATTTGTTAATTTTGTATATTTGTGTCTGCATAACCCGGCAATAACAATAGAATAAAGAAAATACAATATGGAAAAGGTATCAGTAAAGATTATAAATAAGAGTCATCATGCGCTTCCGGCATATGGTACGTTTGAAGCTGCAGGGATGGATGTGAGGGCATATTTGCCCGAAGGGTCTGTAGTGTTGCAGCCCGGGGCAAGGGCATTGATAGGCACCGGACTTTATATGCAGCTTCCCTCCGGATATGAGTGTCAGATACGTCCGCGTTCGGGATTGGCACTTCACAACGGAATCACGGTGTTGAACTCACCCGGCACCGTTGATGCCGACTATAGAGGAGAGATAAAGATAATACTTGTCAATTTCGGGCAAGAGCCGTTTGAGGTGAAGGATGGTGAGAGAATCGCTCAGATGGTAATCAAGCAATATAGCCATGTAGACTGGGTAGAAGTAAAGGAACTGGATCGCACCAAGCGTGAGGATGGGTCTTTCGGCCACACCGGTACGAATTAAACAGGGGGATATGAAAGGACAACAGGAAAGATGCAGGAGTGTGGGGATGAGATTACTTCCCATAACAGGAGTGTTCATACTGCTTGTTTGCGGTATTTCCTTCACCTTCGGTAATCGGCAGCAGAGAGGGGAGAATATCAGGGAGCGCGCACGACATTTCTTTCTGGAGGGTGCGGTGTGTGATGCTGAGGGGAAGAGTGCCGAGGCTTTTGAATACTATAAAAAGTCCTTTCAGACAGACAGTACCTATCCGGATGGCAGATTTGCCTATGGAATGATGTTGGCCGGACTGGAGCCGGCAGAGGCGGGAGATGAGAGTAACGCAGAGGAGGGATTAAGGTTGGCATCAATGTTAGTCAACAAATATCCGGGAGATTTTTTCTCAGGCACTTCCTACGCATATCTTGCAGGGATGCTCGATACTATTTCCGAGACAATCAGGGTGTTTGAAGCTTTAGATTCCTTGTATCCATCCAAGACCTCATCATTGCTTCATCTCGGAGAGGCATATATGGCAAAAGGGGAGGTTGAGAAGGCCGTGGCCGCACTTGATAAATACGAAAGGATAGAGGGGATGTCGCCTGCTTTGACGTTGCGAAAGGTTGTCTATCGTCTTTCCAATAAGGATACAGTGGCGGTGATGTCGGAAGTTGACCGCCTGGTGCAGTCAAATCCGAGGAATGCTGACTTTGCAGTGTTGAAGGGTAGAGTTTTGGAATATATAGACCTTCCGGATTCAGCACTCTATTATTTTGAACAGGCAGAACGTCTTGATTCCACTTCCGGGGAGATAAAACAGGCATTGGCCCAAAGCTATATGGCGAAGGGAGATTCGTTAGGTTATGACCGTAAGATGATAGAGTCAATAATGAGTGAGGATCTGGATTTGGATTCCAAGCTCAGGATAACGGCAAATTATCTGCAGAAGATAATCAACGACAAGTCTGATGTAAAACGGGGTGATAAGATATTTGCGACTCTTCAGTCACAATATCCGCATGATTCAGATATATTGTTTCTCTCTTCGCGGTATAATGCTGCCAAGGGAGATTTTGAAAAGGCGATAGAGGACGTGAGTTATGCAATAGACCTTGATGGACAGAGAGAAGAGCTTTGGCAATCCAAGATGCTGTATGAGGTCAATTCCAAGCATCCGGAGATGGCAATGAAGACTTTCGAGAAAGGAGAAAAGGTGATGGGTGGAAATGTAAGTGAACCTTTACGTCTTCTTTATGCAGCGGCTGCCCAGGAGGCGGGAAATATAGACGCAGCCGCTAAGACATATTCGGGGCTTATAAAGGATATAGACCAAACGTTGGGCCTTGACAGTGAACTAAGCGACAAGACGCCTTATCGTGACTTGGATTATCCCACTTTGAAACGTCTCTCGGTTTATTATCAGATGGCCGGAGATGCCTATTATTCCGGTAAGCCGAAGCGGTCGGAGGAGGCTTTCAGATGTTATGAAAATTCCCTCTTTTTCAATCCTGAGAATGATTTGGCTCTCAACAATTATGCTTATTTTATGATAGAGGAGGAAGCTGCCAAGCCGGGTACCGAGCTTTTTGAGCGTGCCAAGTCTATGAGCCGAAAGGCGCTTGACCTTATAGATAATTCTTCGACCTATATGGATACCTACGCATGGATACTCTTTCAGGGAGGGGAATATGAAGAGGCCCGGGATTATCAGAATGCTGCGGTTGAGAAAATGAAAGAGGATGGTGATGAGACAGGAGTCTATTACGAACATTTAGGAGATATACTTTATAAATGCGATGACTTGGATGGTGCGTTGGAAAACTGGAAGAAAGCGTATGATCTCGAGCCGTCGGAACTGCTGCATAAGAAAATAGAACGGCAGACATACATAGGGAAAGGAGAATAAGGATAAATATGAATCTGAGCGGAGAGATAAGAAAATTGGTGTCATTGCTGATAGTAATTATTTCAGTATGGGCAACGGTTGATGCGCAGACACTCATGACCGGAGAGGAGCGTGAAGATGTGCTGAAGGAGGTGGTGAAGGATTATTCCAACTGGGGAAAGATGGAATTGAAGGGGAAGCTTTCGACGCCATCTCTTCCTGTAAAGGGGAATGTAAAGATATTCATGGAGAAAGGGAAACTGTTGCAGATTTCAGTGTCTGCGATATTTGTCGGTGAAGCCTTCCGCATAGAATGTGACCGGGATTCAGTGACGCTTGTCAACAAATTGCGCAAGACCTGGACACGTTTCAGCACAAAGCATCTGTATGAGGTTTATCCCGGAATAATAAGTGATTTGCAATCTTTATTTCTCGGTAGGATTGTGATAATGGGAAAAGGGGAGTTGGGTAAGAAAAACTTCAGGGATGTCGAACTCTATCAGACTGATGGAACCGGGGGCTATCTGTTGACACCGGATTCATCCCTTCAACCTACATCGTTCAGTTATGGATATTCACTGACGCCATGGAAAGAATTGGGAACCCTTGCAGTGAGGATGGACAACACCGACAATATGTTTGCAGCGGAGTTTGACAGAAATGGTAAGGAATTGGATATTGACATGGCCTTGGTTTTTGATAACAAGACCAGAGAAGCCACGCTGATGTTTGATGCTCCGAAAAGCGGAGGGAAGAAGATGAAACCTTTTGAACCCGGTAAAAATTATAGAAAGGTTCGAATAGGAGAGGTTTTAAAATTCTGAAAAGGGGTGCATAGAGATAATGAATAATAGATTAATGGGAAGCTTTTTTAAGAAGAGATATGCTATATGTGTACTGTTGTCACTTCTGTTGATGACGGTCAATGTGGAGGTTAATGCTCAGACAAAGAAGGGGCGGAAGGCCACTGCAACAGCTGTGGCCGGAAAGGGGAAGAAAGGAGGCGCCGCTCAATCCGGGAAGGGGAGAGGAAAAGGAAGCGAGAGGAAGAATAAGTCAGCTCAGGCGTCACAGAAAGGGAAAAAAGGGGAAGTGCGGACGTCTGCAGAAGTCAAAAAGTTGCAGGAGGCAACACAGCAGGAGATAAGGCGCACCCGCCAGCAGATAGCGGAGAATGATCGTTCCATTGCAAAGGGGATAAAAGAGCTCCAGAAGCTGGAGGGAGATATAGGGGAAACGCGTAAGGAGGTTAATACAATTACGCAGAAGGTCAATCTTCTTAAGAGGAATATAGATACCCTTGAAACCAGAATAAAGAAAGAAGAGGGGCGTCTCACCCGTATGAGAGAAGACTATAAGAAAGCAGTAAAGAAGATGAGAATTTCCAAGAGGGGTAATTCAACTCTTGCGTTTCTGTTTTCCTCGGGGAGTTTCTCCGAAGCCATGCGACGTATGCGCTATCTCAAGACATTTTCAGAGTGGAAGGATAAGCAGACTAAGGAGATAATGGCAACGGTTGCCACACTTAAGACAGAGCGTGAGGCATTGGCGTTGTCACAGCGTGAGCATGGTGTGGCCCTCAATCAACAGTTGGCGGCAAAGAGTCAGCTTGAGCATCAGCATGCGGAGCAAGACAGAATTGTGGTGGAACTGAAGAAGAATGGAGAAGCCCTCAACAGTCATCTTGCACGGAAACAGGCGGAGGCGAATCAGCTAAAGGGGCAGATTGCTACGCTTATTGCCAGAGAAGAGGCAAAAAAGGCAGAGCAGGCACGCAAGGCGGAAGAGCAGCGTTTAGCGCGCGAGGCTGCAGCTAAAGAGAAGGCGGCACGTGAGAAGGCTGCCCAGGAGAAAGCTGAGAGGTTAGCTCAGGAAAAAGCGGCTCAGGAGAAAGCGGCAAAAGAAAAGACGGAAAAAAAGGAAACCGTACAGGAGAAATCTGCCAAAAATGAGGTTCAAAAGAAAGAGACTCAGAAAAAAGAGGTTCAGAAGAAGGATACTGAGGTCAAGGATAAGTCAACGGGCAATGATAAAAAGAACTATGCGGAAGCTCGCCGACGCAAACCGCGGTCGGAGAACAATGCCGGAAAGAAGCCTGTGGAGAAGAATGACGAGTCCAGGTCTACACAAAAACCTGGTGCTAAAACCGAGAGTACTCCTTCCACAAAGGGAGGGGATGGATTCGAGAGCATGAAAGGGGCGCTTCCACGACCGGTGGCAGGACAGTTCAAGGTTGTCAGCAGGTTTGGACGCCAGACACTTCCTGATCTTCCGGGAGTAGAATACGACAACCCCGGGATAGACGTTGAAGTTGCCAAGGGAGCATCGGTGCAGGCTGTATATCCGGGAACTGTCTCAGCAGTCTATGTAGTGCCCGGATTCTCAACGGTAGTGATAGTGAGCCATGGGACATACTATACAGTCTATGGCAACCTCTCTTCAGCGAATGTGAAAGGAGGCGATGCTGTCAAGAGTGGTCAGAAACTTGGTGTGCTTGCTACCGACAGCGACAATCCGGGACACAGTATGCTGCATTTTGAAGTTTGGAAGAAGCGTGATAAACTCAATCCGCTGAATTGGATAAAGTGATAGGGTCATGATGCAACTGCAGAGGTACACTCCCGGAGATAAGGAATTGTGGAATAGGTTTGTGGCGGAGTCAAACAATGGAACATTCCTGTTTGACAGAAACTATATGGACTATCATTCCGACAGGTTTACGGACTATTCCTTTCTTGTATACAAGGGAGGGTCACTTCGTGCCATGCTCCCATGTAATATAGTGGATGGTGGGGATGGTGCAATGCTATATTCCCATCAGGGACTTACCTACGGAGGATGGATTTTGCCGAAGCATCATCTTGATGGTGAAGATGTAATGGAGCTTTTCTCTCTTATAGGGGAACACATGGCTAAAGAGGGAATAGAGGGGTTTGAATATAAGAAGATGCCATATATTTACGGACAGACCCCGTTTGATGAGGATCGATATGCCTTATATAGGTTAGGAGCTGTTACGGCGGGGTGTGATTTGTCTTCGGCAATTCGTTTTGAAGAGAACCCGGGTTTCAACACACTGATGCGACGTCATTTGAAGAAAGCCGGGAAGATTCAGGGCGTTGAGGTGAGGGAGTATACTACAGATGAGGATATAGATCGTTTTCACAGGATGTTGGAGCGATGCCTTCTCGAGCGTCACGGAGAAAAGCCGGTGCATACTGCTGCGGAGCTTAGATTGCTTCACAGTCGTTTCCCGGACAATATTAGGATAATTGCATGTCAGGAAGCAGGCGAACCAAGAGCCGGCGTGGTTCTATATCTTTGTGCGACAGTTGTTCATGTGCAGTATATCTGCAGCACACCGGAGGGGCGGGAGAGAGGATTATTGACTTATCTTTTTGACAAGGTGATAAATGCCGGCTATGGTAAACGGGAGTATTTTGATTTCGGAATCTCAACTGAAGATGAAGGTGCATATCTCAACACCGGGCTGCTGCGCCAGAAGTATTCTCTTGGAGGGCGTGGTGTAGTCTATGAGAAATTTTATTTTGGCTCGCGTAGCTTCTTGCGTAGATAGAAGCATGAGTAAATTGCAGAGCCAGTGATTATCGCTCCCATTACAGAATAAGAGATTACGGCAACTTCTATAAGAGACGCTAAAAATACTCCCGCACAGATCATCAAGGCGAATAGAGACTGATTTGCTGCCTCGCGATTAAGAGAATATCCATAGAGGTGTCGGTTAATAACACAATAGATGAAGAAGCAAGCGGAGCAATCAATGATTAATGCATAGCTGAGACCGAGAAGACCGAAGAAATAATAACCGGTGCAATTACAGACAAGCGTCAGCAGATTGCACCCTACAGCTTCGAGCCAGAAGAAAATCTTTTTATTATCCTTAGCGAAAGTGATATATCCGAGGGGGAACATCAGAGCCTTAATCATAACTCCAAGAGACATCCATCTGATTAAGGGCACAATAGACTCAAAATCGTCTGACAGGAGGATTTTGACCACAATAGGAGCAAACATGATGAGAAGGGAAAGGAGAGGGGCAACAATAAGTGCGATGATTTCAAGTTGCCGGTTTACTACCTCAGCCATTTTTAAATTGTCGTTTGCAGCTCTGGAAAGACGAGGAAAGAAGTCAAGCAACATCGCGGTGAATACCACTCCGGAATATTGATTTGTGAGTGAATTGGCACCTTGAAAAAGGCCAACGTCAGCAATATCGCCGAAAGAGCGGACAAAGAGATTTGTGATATAGGATACACATGAGAGGAAAAGGTCGCCGGCCATAAGTATAAATCCCATCATTAGGAGCTTGCGTGCAAGCGGCTTTGCAGACTGCCATGCGAATTTTATTTTAGGATAAGAGTGGAGGTTTTTGCGTACTCCATATAGAAAAGCGAGAAAAGTAGTTGCTGCCACAGCAATCATAGCCGGAACGATACCGTCATTACCAAAGAAATAGTATAGGGGAACACCGATGATAAGTCCGGCAATCGAACCGATGAGCGAAGCCCGGGCTATTCGTTTGAGGTCATGGAGTCCCTGAAGGATGGAATAAAGACCATTACCGGCAATTGAGAAAAATACCATCAACGACAATAGCATAAACTGAATTGAGTAATCAGTTGTGCCAAAGGTGAGCAGACTCAACTGTCGGGAAAACAGGAGAGAGATAAGAGCGCCGGTCAGGGCGGTTGTCAGCAGAAGGCGACGAATGAGAGCCACGAGAGATGAGAGGGCGTGTGGGTCCTCTTTCTTTACGGCCACTTCCTTGACAATAGCGATGTTCAGTCCGAGTGAAGCAAATTGTGAAAGAGTGAGCGAGAGGGAATTAAAC
>CAMWXI010000054.1 GCA_947178175.1 uncultured Porphyromonadaceae bacterium
TAGAAAAAGTCATTGGTCGTGAAGTGCTTGACTCTCGCGGCAATCCTACAGTAGAAGTAGACGTGATTCTTGAAAGTGGTGTTATGGGTCGTGCTGCAGTTCCCTCAGGTGCTTCCACCGGTGAGAATGAAGCACTTGAGCTTCGTGACGGTGATCCCAAGCGCTATATGGGCAAAGGTGTGACTAAGGCTGTTGCTAATGTTAACGGCCCTATCGCAGAGCTTCTCAAGGGTCGCAACGCACTTGATCAGATTGCTATTGACCAGGCTATGATTGACCTTGATGGCACTCCCACAAAATCCGTACTCGGAGCTAACGCTATTCTTGGTGTTTCGCTTGCAGTGGCAAAAGCAGCAGCGAACTATCTTGATCTCCCCCTCTATCGCTATATCGGTGGTGCAGACACTTACGTACTCCCCGTTCCCATGATGAACATCATAAACGGAGGTGCGCACTCTGACGCTCCCATCTGTTTCCAGGAATTCATGATTCGTCCTATCGGTGCATGCTGCTTCAAAGAAGGCATCCGTATGGGTACTGAAGTTTTCCACCATCTTAAGAAAGTATTGAAGGATCGTGGTCTATCAACCGCAGTTGGTGATGAAGGTGGTTTCGCACCTAATCTTGACGGCACAGAAGATGCGCTAAACGTTATCATGCAGGCTATCAAGGATGCCGGATATGAGCCCGGTAAAGACGTAACTATCGGCCTTGACTGTGCTTCTTCCGAGTTCTATCACGACGGAGTTTACGACTATACTTGGAAACAGCCCGATGGCAAGAAACTCACAAGCAAAGAACAGGCTGAATATCTTGAGAAGCTCATCACTGAATATCCTATCGACTCTATTGAAGACGGTATGGATCAGAATGACTGGGAAGGTTGGAAGATTCTTACCGATCTCATCGGCAATCGTTGTCAGCTTGTTGGTGACGACCTCTTCGTGACTAATGTTAAATATCTCGAAAGAGGTATAGCTGAAGGATGTGCAAACTCTATTCTTGTAAAGGTTAACCAGATCGGAACACTTACTGAGACACTCCGTGCCGTACAGATGGCACAGCGTAACCGTTACACTGCCGTTATCTCTCACCGCTCAGGCGAAACTGAAGATGCTACAATCGCTGACATCGCGGTAGCTACAAATGCCGGTCAGATCAAGACGGGTTCTGCAAGCCGTTCTGACCGTATGGCTAAATACAACCAGCTTCTTCGCATCCAGGAAGAACTCGGAAGCACCGCAGAATATGGATATCCTCTTATCAAAAGAGTAAAATAAATACCCCATAACCATAATAAAGAGTCCGTCTTATAACTACAGGCGGACTCTTTATTTTATATACAACCTGTATAGAAAATGTTGAGAATACTGGTTCTGACAGTCTCTTTTCGTTTTGTTATATCACATAGAATTTTTAAATTTAATGGCCTTTTTATTAATACACATTACTGAAGGTCTAAAACCTGAATCATAAAAAGAAACGGGATGATAATTTTCTGCTTTATGAAGAAACTTTTACTCATTTTTTCATTTACAATCCTATGCTTTAATGTCTGTTCAGCTCTGTATGTTGCACGTCCTAATCTTTCCTCTCCAAATGACACCACAATTGTCAACAGACTTCTTGCTCTTCCGTCACTTGACAGAAATGATTTCGGCCACAACACCGCTATATTCGCCCGTGAACTAATCGGGAGCGGAACTGATGATTATTATAACACGGATTCAATTGCTTCGCTGAGACTGAATCTTTCCTCATTCACTCCTATCTCTTTTATTAATACAGTTATAGCTCTTTCAAGAGCTTACCGGTCTTCAACCCGTCCTGACTGGAGAGATTTTACTGCCGAATTTCAGAACATATCCTGCCGACGTGGTGAAGACTCAGGATTCCCTTCAATCATGTGGCATATCTCAGATTGGACTGTAGATAATATTTATAGGGGGAACGTTAAGGAGATTACAGAGAACTTCTCCGGGAAAATTGAGAAAACCAAATCTCTTGACTATTTAACCCGTCATAGGGATAAGTTTGCCGCTCTTGAAGATTCGGCAACCTACGAAACAGTCAGAATGAAAGAAATGGGATTTCGCACACATAGGCTTCCTCTCCTTAAGAAGGAGACGATTAATAAGAAAGAAATATTGGAGAATCTGCAAGATGGGGACATAATAGTGCTGAATCCTACAGAAGACGGTAAAGATTATCTAATAATAGGAATAATCTCACGTGTCGCATCAACACCTACCGTCATCTATTTTAACCCGGAAAGCGGAAAAATTGAAGAATGGACAAATTCCCTCGGTCGACTCTTCCAACTTAAGACAAAGAATTTTAACGGATATAGACTTCTACGTCCTTTATATCATTAATAAATTGTACGACACACTTAAATATGCTTCCTTTCTATTTTTAGTAAAGTGTAAATATTGAGAATCGTTTCCTGAACGGCAGACCTGATGTAAAGACTCCATATTTTTGTATTCGCTCAATACGAAAAGATACTTCTCCACCGCTACTTTGTCAATTTCAAGGTCTGATTTAAGAAAAATGAAAGTTCTTGAACTATTTTCATCGGAAAATTTTGGTTGTTTGATTGCAAAATGATAACTTTGCATCAATAACAAATGATTCTCAACTATTCTTTACCATGAAAAACTCAGTGCAAGGCAAAATCTTAATGATATATACCGGAGGAACAATCGGTATGATTGAAAATGTAAAAACGGGAGCCCTCGAACCGTTTAATTTTGAACATCTTCTCATGAATGTTCCTAAGCTTAAGATGCTTGATTTTACGGTAGACAATTTTGCCTTTAGCCATCCTGTGGATTCTTCTGAAATGACACCTCAGCATTGGTGTGACATTGCTAAGGTAATTGAAGATAACTACAATGACTACGATGGTTTTGTAGTTCTTCACGGCACTGACACTATGGCATACACAGCATCTGCATTGAGTTATATGCTGGAGAATCTTGCCAAACCGGTTATCATTACCGGCTCTCAACTTCCAATCGGCGAAGTCAGAACAGACGGAGAAGAGAATCTTATCACCGCTCTGCATATTGCAGCCACTAAAGATAAAGATGGGAAGCCGATGGTGAGGGAGGTTGCCATTCTTTTTGATGATTATTTGTGGCGCGGGAATCGAAGCACAAAGCATAGTTCTGACAATTTTAATGCTTTCCAATCCAACAATTATCCCCCATTGGCTCGTATAGGCCTTAGCATCACTTTCAATAAAGATGCTCTCCTGAGACCGGACGATTCCAAACCTTTAAATGTGCAATACAATATGGATTGCAGCGTAAGCTATCTCAATCTCTTTCCCGGTATTAATGAGACTATTGTCAGACATCTTCTTTCAGCTCCAGGTCTCAAAGGTGTAGTCCTTAGAACTTTTGGCGCAGGTAACGGACCTAACTACCCATGGTTTATCCAAGCTATGAAAGAAGCAGTCAACCGAGGGATTGTAATCGCAAATGTGACACAATGTGGGAACGGCTCTGTCATGCCAAACCTTTATGCCAATGGTCAGGAGCTTGCAAAAAGCGGCATCGTGGCTGCCAATGACATTACTTCTGAAGCTGCCGTAACCAAACTGATGTATCTCTTCGGAAAGGGACTAAACTATAAACAGGTTGCCGATGCCATGCAAAAATCTATATGCGGTGAAATCACAGTTGAGGAGTAAACTCTACCTAAAGGCGTGTTCCCGTAAGCCTTACATATCCTTCAAATGCATTTTTAGAACATATAAGAACAAAACAGATAGCTTATTCTCTGATTTTAAACGAGGGATTAACAAACATTACTTTCTCTGTAGCCCTTGTTATGGCAGTGTAGCACCAGCGATAGAAATCCCTGCTTAAACTCTCCCTCGCGATTCCGCTCAGATCTATATACACATGCTTCCACTGCCCTCCCTGAGCCTTATGACATGTCACACAATATCCGTATTTGGCATGTAACGCATTATAATATGGGTCGTCCATCACCCCTTTTATCTTTTTTGACAACGAATCCCCTTCCTGACAAGCCAAAACGTTTGAATAAAACTGCTCCATCTCGACTCTTGGCAGAACAGGTCCTTCAGCCATAAGACTACGAAGCATTAAGTTGGCACTGATCCTGGTGTCTTCTGTAGGAAAAAACAATTCCACCTCACAGAAATATCGTCCGTATTCTTTTCGAGTATGACCCACCCATTCAACTATTGCTATATCTCCGTTGGCTATGAAATTTTTTAACTCATTCTTCCGGCTCCAATAATAATCATTCTTTGAAATGACCAACCGATCCCCTCTCTGCAATGGCTCATCAGCAGCCATAACCAGATTCCTTACCGCTTTATTAAATTCATTTGCTCTGTAATTTGAGCGTGTCACAATGAGAGTTTCCTCGGCTCCGACCTCACTCCATGAATCGGAAATTGAGTCTGCCAAATTCGTTCCTGACACTATCCTCACGTCCTTAAATCCTCTTATGCTTAAATATGGGAATCTCTCTGTCATTCCTTTCTGCAACATTCTGCGAAGTATCGTTGCATTATATAGAATGCCACTTTCAGAGGCCTGTCGCACCGGTTGTCTTAAACTCATCCGTATTGGGTTTAATCCCAATTCTATAAGCCTTTTCGTATTCATGGCTGGAGAATCTTCATTACCGACAGGTGGAAGCTGTGCTTCATCACCAACAAAAATCAGTCCACATCCGGGAGCGGCATAGATATGTCTTATCAACTGCGAAAGCAATGACTTCTGCTGATCTTTATCATCAGTTATAAGCGAAGCTTCGTCAACTATAAAAACTGTGTCTTTATCTTTATTCGGTGATAAAAAAAAGCGGGCATCCGGAGTAGGAGAATCAGCACGATATATTCTTTTATGGATAGTTGATGCAGGGCCACCTGTAAAATAGGATGCTACTTTAGCAGCTCTGCCGGTTGGAGCTAATACAACACTATTTATTTTCAACTTTTTCAGTGCTTTAACGTATGCACCGATTATAGATGTCTTACCGGTCCCTGCATAACCATTAAGGAGTGCGACATCTCTCCATTTTCTACCAACCGCGTATGCGCATAATGCAGCTATTACCCTCGCCTGTGACGGTAATGGCTCATAATCCAAATTTCTGTAGACCTCAACTGTTAATTCTGAGAAATCAGACATTACTTATTATCTTCTCTTGTGTAACGAAATCTTGTTAAAAAAGGCTGAGTCAGGTCATTTAGTTTGCTCTGACTCAGCCTCAAAATTTATGGTTATGAAGCACTATTATAAAGATTATAAAGCTCCGTGTTCAATCATCCATTGTGCAATCTGAACAGCATTAAGGGCGGCACCTTTCTTAATTTGATCTCCTACAACCCAGAAACTCAGACCACATTCATCTGACAAATCCTTACGAAGTCTTCCCACATAAATCGGATCTTTACCGGTGATGTCCAATGGCATAGGATACTTGTTTGCAGCGGGATTATCACACACCACAAGTCCGGGTGCATTTTCAAAAGAGGCTCTCACCTCTGAAAGTTCCAATGGCTTGGCGGTTTCAACCCAGATTGCTTCGCTGTGAGCACGCAAAACAGGAACCCGTACACATGTAGCAGAGACTTTTATATCACCGGAATGCATTATCTTCTGAGTCTCGTGATACATTTTCATCTCTTCCTTTGTATAGTCGTTTTCCATAAATACGTCTACATGCGGGATAAGATTGTAAGCCAACTGATGGGCAAATTTCTCTACAGTCGGTTCGGCACCCCTCTCTATCTCACGAAACTGTTCTGTTAATTCAAACATAGCAGACTGGCCGGCTCCGCTGGCAGCCTGATATGTGGCAACATGAACTTTTCGTATCGGGGAGAGTTTATGAATAGGATTAAGGGCTACTACCATCTGAATAGTGGTACAATTGGGATTACCAATAATATTACGAGGATGGTTAAGCGCATCTTCTCCATTTACTTCCGGTACTACCAAGGGGACATCAGCATCCATTCTGAATGCGCTGCTGTTGTCTATCATAAGCGTGTTATGACGTGTGATGACATCAGCATACTTTTTTGAAGTTGAAGCTCCGGCAGAAGTAAAAGCCACATCCACTCCGGAAAAGTCGGATGTTTCTTCAAGAAGCTCTACCGTATATTCCTTCCCCTTAAACTGAATTTTACTTCCGGCACTCCGTGACGAACCAAACAGACGCAACTCATCGATTGGAAAATTCTGCTCTTCAAGAACACGCAGAAATTCATGTCCGACCGCTCCGCTGGCTCCAACAATTGCTACATTCATTATTGCCTACCGCTTGTTGCAACAGTTCTATTAATCTTCTTCACAAGTCCCTGAAGGACATTTCCTGGTCCGAGCTCTATAAATTCGTCAGCCCCGTCTGCAATCATTGCCTCGGCATCCTGTGTCCAACGTACCGGAGCAGTGAGCTGTTTAATCAGATTCTCCTTAATTTCATTGGGATCTGTATGTGGCTTACCATCTACATTCTGATATACAGGACATATCGGCATATTGAATTCCGCTTCATTTATGGCAGCTTCAAGCTCTTCTTGCGCAGGTGCCATCAATGGACTGTGGAAAGCACCCCCAACCTTTAACTTTAAAGCTCTCTTTGCTCCGGCTGCGAGGAGTTTCTCACAAGCTGCATCTATCCCTTCATTGGTTCCGGATATAACTACCTGACCCGGACAATTGTAGTTGGCAGGAGCTACAACTGCATCAACTGTGGCACATATTTCTTCAACTTTTTCATCTGGAAGACCAAGCACAGCTGCCATTGTAGATGGATTAAGTTCGCAGGCCCTCTGCATTGCGTGAGCACGCTTTGATACAAGTTTCAAACCCTCTTCAAAACTTAAGGCTCCTGCAGCCACAAGAGCGGAGAACTCTCCGAGGCTATGCCCGGCCACCATGTCGGGTTTAAACTCATCACCTAATGACTTGGCAAGAATAACACTATGAAGGAAGATTGCCGGCTGAGTCACTTTTGTTTGACGCAGGTCTTCCTCCGTGCCGTTAAACATCAAATCTGTTATATTAAAACCTAATATTTCATTTGCCTTGTCAAAAAGTTCTCTCGCCGTGGCGTTGTTGTCGTATAGGTCTTTTCCCATTCCTACGAACTGGGCTCCCTGACCGGGGAATACAAAAGCTTTCATTCTTTATATTTTTCAAGTTTTGAACCTAAGTGAGATCAAACTTTTCTTCTTTAACTTATCAGTTACCTTCTTCTAAAACTTGATTCTCACTATTTCCCTGTGAATCAAAATCCTCATTTTGGGGATTCGATGCAAAGATACTTAATAATTTCCGTTTACACAATATAATAGAAGTAGAGAGGAGGTGTATCGCCGAGCAGCAGACACACCTCCTTTATTAAATTGAACTTAGACGTTTCTTATTTTGTGTTACATGATGCTTTGTAGAGATAAACAATAAGAATTATATAAGCAATGCAACCTGTAATTTGTGTTAATCCGGCATCTGGGAATGCAAATTCCACACCCACGAAGCGTGTGATGGCGGCGAACACTCCAAATAATGCACCTCCGGCAATAAGTCCGGAAGAAATCAGGGTTCCCTTGTCGCGTCGTGCATCGCAGACTTTTGGATCCTTGGAAGATTTTCCCACAAAATGAGCAATCGCACCTCCGACAAGCATCGGAGTGTTGAGAGACAATGGAATAAACATACCTAAGCAGAAAGGTAATGCCGGAACTCCAAGCCAATTAAGTATCAGTGCGAGAATCGCACCAACCATATAAAGGATCCAAGGTGTGTCCCCCCCCATCATCAAGGGTTCAATCACTTTAGCCATAGCATTAGCCTGAGGTGCTACAAGTGCATTCTCGCCGGAGAAACCATATACTTTGTTTAGGATAATGATTACGCCACCAACTGTAGCGGCGGAAACAAGTGTCCCAAGGAATTTCCACTGTTCCTGTTTACGAGGTGTAGAACCCAGCCAATAACCTATTTTAAGGTCAGTTACGAATCCACCGGCCATTGACAATGCTGTACAGACAACTCCACCGATAACCATAGAAGCAACAATCCCGGATGTTCCCTTAAGACCTATCGCAACGAAAATAGCGGAAGCAATAATCAACGTCATCAATGTCATTCCTGACACAGGATTTGAGCCCACGATTGCAATGGCATTTGCAGCAACTGTTGTGAAAAGGAACGCGATGATTGTCACTACCAACCAAGCTACCGCAGCCTGCCAAAGCGTATGGATTACACCCAACCAGAAGAATAGGAATACACAGATTAACGCAAGCACGATACAGCCGACAATTATCTTCATAGAGATATCTGTCTGCCAGCGCACTTCCTTAACGGAGTCTGCTTTTCCCTTCAGCTCGCGACCTGCTAATCCTACAGCCTGTGCAATTATAGGCCAGGATTTAACAATACCGATTACGCCGGCCATTGCAATACCACCGATACCTATCATACGGGCATAATCCTTGAATATAACATCCGGCGCCATTGCCATCATTTCCGGCGAGCCATAGGTTCCCAATAGCGGAATAATTATCCACCAGATGAAAATTGAACCCGCAAAGATGATAAAGGCATATTTTAATCCGACAATATATCCAAGTCCAAGCAGTGCGGCTCCTGTGTTGCAGCTCAATACAACTTTTGTTTTCTCAGCAATTGTCTGACCCCATCCGGCTGCTGTGGTAGTGACAGTCTCTGCCCACCAACCAAATGTAGCAACGATGTAATCGTAAACACCACCGATAAGAGATGCTATAATAAGGAGTTTTGCCTGACCACCCTCCTTCGCTGCTCCGGAAGCGCCCTGTGCCGACACCAATACCTGAGTGGTAGCAGTTGCTTCCGGGAAGGGATATTTACCATGCATATCCTTAACAAAGTAACGACGGAACGGAATAAAGAATAAGATTCCTAAGATACCTCCCAAGAGGGAACTCAGAAAAATCTGATAGAAATCTACCGTTATATCCTTAAATTTAGATTGTAATATGAATAATGCAGGTAGTGTGAAAATTGCTCCGGCAACGATCACACCTGAACAAGCACCGATGGATTGAATGATTACATTTTGTCCAAGAGCGTTCTTCTTTCCCAATGCATTTGACAATCCCACTGCAATAATTGCAATCGGAATAGCAGCCTCAAAAACCTGACCTACCTTGAGGCCAAGATATGCAGCCGCCGCACTGAAAATTATGGCCATCAACAATCCCATACCTACTGAATAGGGTGTCACCTCTTTCTGGTCATGAGCCGGATGGAGCACCGGAGTATATTCTTCATCTGAAGCTAACTCACGGAAGGCATTCTCCGGAAGACCCGTTGGGGTTAAGGGTTCTTCTGTTTCTTTCATGATATTTTGTTAGTTTAGTTAAATTATTCTTTCATTATGTAAGAATCAACATAAATATCTCGCAGTTTCTTCACGT
>CAMWXI010000055.1 GCA_947178175.1 uncultured Porphyromonadaceae bacterium
CTACATTGTGACCGTAGCCGGCAAAGCCGCTAAGATCTTGATGAAGTAACCGTGAACCGACCCCTAAAAATCGAACTCATTTGAAAAGTTTGGTTAATAATTAAGAGTTGAGTGGCTGACAGCTAACCCTGTCAGCCACTTTCCAAATCAGACACTACTACTTTCCGACTATCAACCCCGGTTCTAAACACAGAGTGATATGCGTGTTTATTCATTCGTCTCATTGTGAAACGCAACTCCATATCACTCCAAAAGGTCAGCCGGAAAGGCGAGAGGGAGGAACGGCACCGCACACCGCCCTCCCTTTTTCATTTCCACTTAACTCAATCAAAAGATATAGCGAGCGATACAACATTAAGACGTAAATTCGCGTTGAATAATCACTGAGCAATTACTATATAAACATTAAAACAAATGACCGAACAAGCATAAGAAAAACTGAGGACGTGGCTAAGCCAGTTCCCTCAATCAACGCATCCACTTGACAGCCGAAGAATGTATGACCTCGTGATAGCGCTGGAGGACACCGACACTGCGATATACGATGAAGACATCAGAAAGATCTTACAGGAATGTAAGCCCGACTGGCCGGAAGATAAAGTAGAAGACTTTATCCACAGCAAGCAGCTTCTCATAAGCGAGCTTCGCGCATTCCTTGACTACTACCGCTCCCTCCAGTAATCCCACTCCCATTCCCAGACGGTTCCGCTTCTGAGCCGTCCGCTTCCATACTCTTAAACATCACCAACTGGAGCACCATTTCAGAGACTATTTTAAGGTTCAGAACCTAAATATCGAGCATTTCCACCTTCAAAACCCTTAAAAACACCTCTTTCAACACCCTCAAAACGCTATTTTTAAACACATTCAGCGTTTATCTCCATAAAAATTATTATCTTTGTAGTATTAATTGCAAAGACAATTCGCATTTTACCCTCCCAACCATATCATTTACACTATTGTTTATGATATAAATGGAGAATAATTATGTGTACCAGAAGGCAAGCTATAGCAATAATTGTAAGAAAAAAACAAGGTACAATTAGTGCTATAAAAGACCAAATAGGAGAACTTTATGAATCTTTTGTTATATTAGGATTTATAAGGAAACGAATCTTTTTATCAAATCTATCTTCCGGCTCTTCAGATATTGTAGAGTGGGAAGCAACGGAACGGGCTATCATGGAACGGAAAGATTATCATAAATTTAAATTTTATTGATATAACCGAATCTGATCCTGAATTTAAAAAGAATATTAATGTAAGACTCGCTTCTAAAGATGTTAGGAGAAATGGACTGATTAAATTTGAGTATTCTCTCTCTCCAGAGCAACATAGGCTCTTCGACGATATGAGAGATCAGGCATACATTTTAATAAAAAAGCATTTTCATATCCATGAATTCCATACATATTTTACCTCGGTAAAGAACGGTTTTTATTAGGACGTAGATTTATTATGAGTCCGAACATCAGAGCGTAGTTTGTCGGCTGACTACACGATGGCTCAAGGTTTTACGCTTTTCCCGATTCCTAATCAATAATTCCGGAACGAAGATTTCTTATTATTCTCACCACCTCGCCGCTCTCAAAGCCACGGGAGACCAATCTCCTGTATAACTTTGCATTGTCCTCCCTGCGTCTAAGATTCAAATCTTTTGACTTCGAGACCGCCAATTTTTTCAAGCTCTCCTCATATTCCTTCATATCAATCCCTTCTAACGCATCTGCAATAACCTCAGAAGTAATTCTTTTACCAATAAGATAGAGGCGGATCTTCATGCGCCCCCACCCTGAGAACTTAACCTTATCCCGCGCAAAAGCACGTGCAAAACGCTTCTCATCAATAAACATTTCCTTTTTAAGATAGGCAACTATCTCTTCAACAGATGAGGACGACAGTCCGCTCCTTATAAGTTTGCCGCGGATATCTGACTCACACTGCTCCGAACGCATACATAAGTCCGCCATCCGGAGTTTCATCCCCTCCGCCGTGACCTTTCTTCTTTCCCTTTTTTTCTCCCCTTCGGGCACTATATCACCTCCCATCTTTTCTTGCGATAAGAAACCTATATTTCCCGAAACTATCTCTTAAAATATCAACATTCCTGAATCCGGACTCCTCTACCATACGCCTTAACTCATCAGCGTGTCGCGGATTGATTTCAAAGTAAAGCTGACCATACTCAGAAAGAGCATTCCGTGCAATCAAGATTATACGACGATAAAAACACAAGGGGTCGTCATCCGGCACAAAAAGAGCGATATGTGGCTCGTTATCCAGCACTACCCTTTCCATATCCGATTTTTCCGATTCATCTATATACGGAGGGTTGCTGACAATAATGTCTGATGAACCCGGCTGAGGCTCCCAATGGAATATATCCTCCTCCCTTAGTGATACGTTGACCTTCATCCTCCTGACATTCTCCTCTGCAATTCCAAGAGCCTCAGAAGAGACATCAACTCCCGTGACTTCCGGAAACAACAGGTTGCGTGCAAGTGCAATTGCGATACACCCGGAACCCGTGCATATATCCAGCACACGCAAATCCGAAACCCGCTCATTTCTTCTGACAATTATATCCACCAACTCCTCTGTTTCCTGACGCGGAATAAGCACCCCGGGAGCAACCTTCAGTTTAAGACCGTAAAATAAGCCTTCTCCTACAATATATTGAATCGGTTCGTCACAAAGCAATCTGCCGGATATTTCCTTACATTTTCTTTGGATATATGCCGACACCTCCCGGGGCTCATTGACAATCATGTCTACCGGCGACCAATCTTTAAGATATTCAAAAATAATCCTTATCACCGCTTTGCTCTCTCCCACGCCCATCTTTGGGGAGAGAAGAGATTGAAGCTGACGATACAATTCACCGTAGGTCAACGATTTTTTCACTGTTTCCATAAGCATTGAAGTGTCATTATCGCTTGCGCAACTGTAGGCGGTCGATCAACGCATGATTTGTGACGATATTCATATTCTCATCTTCCGGCATATAAGATATAGAAATCAGGTGATTCCCGGGGAGCAGGGAAACCTTCAGACTGTTGCTCTCTCCCCAATCATTCCAGTTTCCTACGCCCCGATGAGGCATAATCAAGGTGCCAGCATCTTCGCCATCCACCGCTACTGAACGCACGGCAGCCTTATTCTCTGTGTTGACAGGGCCGTTGCCGTTGGCATATATCACACTCAAATCGTAATCTCCGGCTTCATCCACCGTCACATTGATTTCAAGAGGAGACGAGGCTCCGGAAACCTCCACAAAACCTTGACCGCTATATCCGGCTGAAGGCTCCGTCGCCGGATATGAAATCTCATCAGAAACCATACTTAATCCTTCTCCCGGCATTTCCACAACGGCGAGAAGACGATTATCCCGTGGTTGCGATGCAAAAGATGGTGTGCCATCCCCGGAAATCCCAACCACCTGCCAGACACCGGGAGCAGACGCATCCCATGATGTCGTGCGTGTCGTGCCAACCTTATGCCCATTGAGCAATACCTCATAACTTCCAATATACTCAATCGGATTCCAACGGAGATATGACTTCCCTCCCTCCGTTTCAAACCATGCTACCGGAGTCAGCGGTGCTTTCAGATTAGCTACATTATTCACCTTCATTTCCGGAATCCTGACATCGTCCATCACTACCATGATTTCATTCCTGCTCTTCAGGGAGGAGGGAGCGATGACCTCTCCGGGTTTAATATTCCTACCATTTAGAGTAATAGACTTAACATTAGCTCCGAAACCTTCAACAGTAATATTAATCTTCTTCCCTCGATAATCAAGATTCTCCAAAGTGCGGACTCCCTTTAACGTTTCAGGCACAAACGGAGAGATGAGAAGTCCATCCTTCTCATAATGGATTCCGAAAAGGATTCTCATTGTAATCGCAAGATTTCCGGACAAAGACCAGAGCATATTGGATGAATTCAGTTCAGTGAAGAAGTCTCCGTTATCCAGATTCAGATTCTCCTTGTTGGTAGCAAAAAGAGCGGCAGGACGGAACACCGACCCAATCCCCTGAAGCACTGCATCCTCGTTTCCGGCCTTAGCCTGCGCAAGTGTCCAGAAGGAAGCTACAAAGGGCCACAAACCGTTATTGTGATAGCTTGGCATATCTGAAATTTGAGGATAAAAAATGGGAACGCCGAAAGGAGTCTGCGGGAAAGACTGAGATGCAATCATCTGCTTGTCAGCAGGAGTGATGTCATATAAAATTCCTAAAGACTCCCCGAGGGATTCGGCACGTGGATTAAGAATATTTCCATCCGGTCCGTAAGTGAACATTCCATGATATCCCTTGTCGTCCATCCAGAAAGTATCATCAACAATTTTCCCAAGCGCCTCAGCTTTTTTGAGCCATTCCGAACTCTCCTTCTTTTTACCAAGCACAGCTGCCATATCAGAAGCGGCTTTTAAGGCCGCGGCATACATCATATTTGTATTCATAGCCTCGCTCTGAGAAATATCGGCCGTCTGCATCCAACGGGGGTAACTCTGCTCCCGCCAGTCAATAAAAGACGTCTCACCCTTCACCAGCCCCTTGTTCGAGAATACGGTCTTCTCATCCTTCTCCAGCGAGCGGACTACAATAGGATAAACCTTTTCAATCCATTTCCTGTCTCCTGTCGTCTTATAAATCTCCCATGCCGCAAGGGTCCAGACCATCCGGTCGGTAGAGACAGGCCATGCACCGCCGGAGCCGGTGTCCTGAATAATCTGGCCTGACGGATTAACTTTCTTCATCAACGAAATCTTTGACGCCTCCGGCTGTAACGCTGCCATTGACAGAATTATGGAATAGCTCACATCTCGGGTCCACACCCCAGCCCATTCTTTACCGGTACGCAACGTGGTGTCGGGCTCAACAGCGTTGACCATTTCGTCAAGACCCATATTGAAAATGGCCTCATGAAGCTTATTGCCCGTTGTCAGCCGGGGATATGAGGAAAGATCATTCCTGCGTTTCCATGTCTGCTCCACAGGCATAAAATATCCAGGACGTCCCTTATAAGTCGATTGTATCTCTTCCGGACTGACCGCCCAGGCCTTAAATTCACTCTGGAAAATAGTGTCTCCCTCCCAGCGATAAGCATCTGTTTCCACTATCACATTTGGAGCAGCACCGCTTAAAGCTCCGGACATCACAGATGCCATCAACAAGATATTCAGCATAGCCGTTTCTGTTTAATCAAGAATACTAAATATTTACACTTGCAAAAGTTATGTTTTACGCAAATTTACGAATTTTTAGTCACAATTTTGCAGATAATAAAATTTAATATAATTTTGCATGCATTGAGCTGAAGGGGAATAAGGTGAAAATCCTTAACAGTCCCGCTGCTGTAAGCTGTATTGACAGTGGTGTGAACCAAACCGGATTAATGAGAAACAAATTAAAACCGGATCATCAGTTTCAACACACTGTCAGAAAAATAACCGTTCCGTAATTGTCACTGGAGAAATCTCCGGGAAGGCATCGGAAGTAACCGGACGGCAAGTCAGAAGACCCTTACTCAATTCCTGATATCAGATTCAGGAAAACTTTTTCGTTGCGAGGACCAAACGATCGGTTAATCATGATTAAGACCATAAAGACTTTAACAATTCCAAAGTCCGTCAGTATTATACATCCTTGCCGCGAAGTGCTTCTCACTTTCGTGGCTTTTTTGTTGATGCTCCCATCTTTCCACACATTCGGGAAAGTGGAGAGCAATCCTTCCGCACTGCCCCTGACGGCCGACACTCTCCCGGAATTGACTGTAAGCAGCAATGCGTCGATACAGACCGTTAGGTCCACGTCAGCCCGACATAATCTGCTATCCTCTGAATTGCAGAAAAAAGGTATTGACGGAATCTCTGACGCAATGCGTCGTCTTCCGGGAATCTCACTCAAGGATTATGGAGGAGCCGGAGGCATGAAGACAGTTGCAGTTCAGGGGATGGGAGCCCAACACACCGGAGTCGCCATAGACGGCGTCATGATTTCTGACGCCCGAAGCGGACAGATTGACCTCAGTCGTTTCTCTCTTGACAATGTCGGCTCCATATCGCTCACGATTGGGAATGATGACAACATCTTCACCCCCGCCCGCTTTGCGGCAGCTCCATCCGTATTGGCAATAAATTCATTCTCATCACGAAATCAAGACATTCTGCCTCATCTCCGCGCTCAATTCAGATTCGGCTCGTTCCAACTGATCTCCTCCGCATTAAGATATGAACAGAATCTATCCTCTAAATTTTCAATCGGGGGAAATGCAGACTTTATTCATGCGAAAAATGACTATCCGTTTACTCTCAAAAACCTTACGGTGGTGACAAAAGAACGTCGTCACAACAGCCGTATGAATTCAGGGCATGGTGAAATCCATACTTCATGGAAGTTCTCACCCTCTGCTAATCTGGATGCGAAAATATACTATTATGACAATAACCGTCAGCTTCCGGGACAGGTCCGTTACTACACCACTCTCTCATCCGAATCTCTGCACGACCGTAATTTCTTTTCCCAAATAACACTGAAAACCCCACTATCCTCAATTTTCTCAATCAGAGGATGTGCCCGCTTCAATTGGGATGCAACGGCCTATAAAGACCCTTCCTACACCAACAACCTTCGCGACGCGCTCTATTATCAGCGTGAAGCCTACATATCTTCTACTCTGCTTGCAAATATCCTTCCGGAGCTCTCCCTGTCATACGCTCTGGATTATACCTTCAGAAATCTATCCTCCTCTACAATGAGTATTGCCGACCATCACCCGGAAAGAAACTCTGTCCTGCAGGCGCTTTCAGCTCGCTGGACACCGGGACGATTCTCTGTCACCGCTCGCCTTCTGGGTTCTATCTATCTTAACCATACCCGTTCCGGGATGATAGCAAAAGATGAAAAGAGACTCAGTCCGGCAATTTCCGCCTCCTTTAAAATCCTTCCGTACGATGATTTCTATATCCGTGCAGGATTTAAGGATATTTTCAGGGTACCCTCCTTCTCAGAACTGTATTTCTATCACCTCGGCAATTCGGAACTTCGTCCGGAAACAACCCGCCAGTTTAATCTCGGACTCTCCTTTGCCAAAGAAATCTATTCCGGCAGAGGGGTCTGGGAGACTACTCTCACGGCAGACTCTTATCTAAATTTCGTCAACGATATGATACTCGCCGTTCCCTACAATATGTTTATCTGGACGAATATTAATGTCGGGAAGGTGAAAACAGCCGGGCTTGACATAAATCTATCAGTAAATTATCATCCTTCAGAATCGCAACTAATTCTGCTGTCCGGAAATGCCAGTATCCAGGATGCCACCGACCGCACTCCGGATGCCACCTCCTTCGGAAAGCAGATTGCCTATATACCCCGACTGAGCGGGGGAGCCTCTATTGCATGGGAGAATCCTTGGATTAATATGGCAGTCAGTTGCACCGGCGCGTCCAGACGATGGAGCAATAATGATCATAAGGAGGCGACCGACATCAACCCTTACATTGAGATGAACGCTACAATCTACAGGACCATTAAATTGTCGTCAAAGCATAAATTTGAAATAAGATTCGACCTTAAGAATTTCTTAAACACTCAATACGAACTGGTGAGAATGTATCCTATGCCCGGCATAAATTATTCTTTCTCCCTATCATATCTATTGAATTAATAACCATTAAATATAAAGCATACAAAATGAAAATTTACAAACTTCTTCCAATTGCCGCAATGGCATTCATTTTTGCTTCCTGCTCGGAAGACTCTCCCGAACCCGGCAATGCAACCCCCGTAAAGCCCACAACCGGTGCGGTCGTCATTTGCGACGGCTATCCCGCCACCGGAATTCCCGGCTCAGTGACAACCTATGATTTCAAGACCTCCACAGCAACACTCAACGCTTTCTCTCAGGCAAACGGTCGCTACCTCGGCACTTCCGCTGACGATGCTTTAGTGGCAGGCGACTACCTGTTTATTGTTTCTACTAATGAAAACATGGTGGAAATCACTGATAAGAACACCCTGAAGTCTGTAAAGAGAATCAACATGACCGAGACTTTCGGTGCTCACAAGGGTGAGAAACCCCGTAGCCTGCTTGTTGCTGATGACAAACTCTTCATAAGCACTTTTGCCGGATATGTCTGCACATACGATTATAAAAACCTCACGCCCTCAACCACCTACAAAGCAGGCTCATATCCTGAAGGTATCGCTGTCCTGAACGGCAAACTGTATGTGGCGAATTCCGGATATGGTATCGGGCTGAATCCCTCACTCTCCGTTATTGACCTTAAGACCGGGGAAGGGAAAGAAATAACAAGTGAGAATCTTCTTAATCCGCGTTATCTCTACACAGTTGCCGGTAAGTTATTCATCATTGACGGCGGCGAATATGATATGAGCTGGAATCAGACCAAGACTCACCTTTATGCAGTAGAAATCCCCGATTCCGGAGATGGAGAATATAAATTCCGCAAGATATGCGATGCTACCCTTGGAGCTGCCTCCGGAAAGAATATCGTGATATGCAGTGCGCCGTGGCACACTCCGGCTGTCGTGCCCTCTTATGCTATCTATAACGTTGAGTCAGGTGTGCTGACCGCATTGTCCGACATTACGGTAGACAGTCCTGCATTTGTCGGCATTGACCCCTCCGACGAGGATATATTTGTTGGTTCTTACAAATTGAATCCGGCAACAGGCTATGCCGCCTACGACGAAAACGGCTATGTAAATATCTACTCAGCCAAAGAGGGGTATGCTAAATCCGGCGCGTTTGAATGTGGCGTCGGACCGCGTGCCATTACATTTTCATTATGAATAAACTGATATATCTTTTTATCATCTTTATATGGTTGTTGTTGCCGGGATGCTCCGGCAGCAACAACTCCCGCACTCTCACTTCCGACAAGGAGCAGCCGCTAAGATATGCAGAGCTTCTCCATATCTTTGACCATGACGATTATACCGTTGCTGAGCTCTCCGACCCTTGGAACAAGAATAAGCTGCTCTGCCGTCTGATACTCGTCCCGGACTCCATAGATCTCCCTGCCGATCTCCCTGCGGGCACCGTCATCCGGACTCCCATAACAAAGATTGTCAGCGGCACCGCTCCCCATGCCGCGCTGTTGGATGAACTGGGGTGCCGGCAATCTGTTGTCGGTGTTTGCGAACCGGAATATATGAATCTCTCTTTTGTAACGGATGGTGTTGAATCGGGGAGAATAAAAAACTGCGGCTCCGGCATGAATCCCGACCTGGAGACTCTGATAAATCTCCAGCCTCAGGCCATCCTCCTCTCCCCTTTTGAAAATTCCGGAGGTTTTTCGAAAATTGAAAATACCGGAATCGCTGTTATTCCGGTTGCCGACTATATGGAAAAAGGGCCGTTGGCACGCGCCGAGTGGATAAAATTCTATGGACTCCTCATG
>CAMWXI010000056.1 GCA_947178175.1 uncultured Porphyromonadaceae bacterium
TATTCCCTCGGGAGTCTGATTGTTCTCAAGCAGAGCTGCCATTATGCGTGGCAAAGCAAGCGCCGAACCATTGAGGGTGTGACACAATTTTATCTTCTTGTCACTGTCGCGGTATCTGCATTTCAGACGATTGGCCTGATAAGTCTCGAAATTACTTACCGACGACACTTCAAGCCAGCGTTCCTGAGCCGCACTCCACACCTCAAAGTCGAAAGTGATTGCGGAAGTGAACGACATATCTCCTCCACATAAGCGCAGAATATGCCAGGGGAGACCTAATTTTTCAAGCAGTCCGCGAACATGATCCTTCATCTCCTCAAGCGCTGCATAGGAATTCTCAGGCTTCTCAATGCGCACTATCTCCACTTTATCAAACTGATGAAGACGATTCAGTCCACGCACATCCTTTCCATAGCTTCCTGCTTCCCTGCGCCAACAGGGAGAATATGCACAGTTCTTGCGGGGCAAACTGTCGCCCGGAAGTATCTCATCACGATACATGTTGGTCACCGGCACCTCTGCTGTAGGAATAAGATATAAATTGTCGGCCACTACATGATACATCTGTCCTTCCTTGTCAGGAAGCTGACCAGTCCCATATCCGGATGCCTCATTAACTACATATGGGGGCTCAACCTCTAAATATCCTGCAGCCGATGCCTCGTCAAGGAAAAACTGTATAAGTGCGCGCTGCAATCTCGCTCCCTTTCCGATATAGAAAGGAAAACCGGCACCCGTCACCTTTACTCCTAACTCAAAATCTATCAGATTATACTTCCTTGCAAGCTCCCAATGGGGTAAAGCATCCGCCGGAAGATTCGGCATGTTGCCACCGGTCTGTTCCACCACATTATCCTCCGCTGTCAGTCCCTCCGGAACATCCGCACAGGGAAGGTTAGGGACGGTAAGCAAAAGTTCTGTCATCTTTCGCTCACATTCTCCCAGGCGGTCTTGCAGGCCTTTGGTAGACCCTTTGATTTCCGCAACTCTGCTCTTGACAGCGTCAGCTTCTTCTTTGGAGCCCTGCTTCATGAGAGCCCCGATTGAAGCAGCAAGCTTCTTCAATTCAGAGGCATCTGAATCGCATCTTTGCTGCAGACGACGACGCTCCGCATCTATCTCGAGTATCTCTGTGATTACTGCCCTACCATCAAACCCCTTGACAGCAAGACGACTGATGACAAACTCCGGGTCTGCCTTTATTGTCTGAAGTGTTAACATCTTTATTCCTGTTTAACTGAGGAGTTCTTTTACCTTGGCAGAAATTTCCTTTCCATCCGCACGCCCTGCCAGACGCTTGGTTGCTATTCCCATCACCTTTCCCATCTGAGAAGCATTCTCTGCCCCTGTCTCGGCGATGATGGCACGCAATTCCTTCTCCAGCTCTTCAGCTGAAAGCTTTGCCGGCAGATACTCTTCAATCACAGCTGCTTCCGCCAACTCGTTTTCTGCAAGTTCCGGACGAGAATTTTCCTCATAAATCCTGGCGCTTTCCTTACGCTGCTTTACCATCTTGGTCAGAATCTTAAGTGCTGTGTCGTCTGTCAGTTCTCCACCTGCACCCTTCGCTGTCTTAGCCTCGAGAAATTCCTTTTTTATTCCGCGCAATGCCTCCAGACGCACCTTCTCGCGTGCAAGCATCGCTTTCTTTATATCTTCACTTATACGGTCAAAGAGATTCATAACTCCTGTCTGATTTTATTCTTATGTATTTTGCAAAAATAATAAAAATTCTCGTATTTCCGTGTATCGGACTGAGAATAATGAATTTCCAGATTAAATTGCGGCCTACTATAAATGAACCATCTCCTAATCCCCGACAACAATCATTTTATTCCCCAGGAATTGAGATAGCGTCCGGCAACCGTCAGATGGCTGTTGTGCTTCTCTACAAAACGACGTCCGGCTGCTCCCCGTTCAGCAAGTTCCTCCGGATGCATCACAATTCTCTCAATGGTGTCGGTCAATTCCTCAATTGTCAAAGAGGCATTGATTATAGGTCTGTTTTCTTTCTCCCCTATAAAGTCGTAATAGTCGGGTTCTCCGCCACTCACAACATTCAGTCCCATACTCATTGCCATAAGAGCTGTGGTTGCGGGGGTATAACTGTAAATCTGGTCAAGGACCACATGAGCCCCTCTCAATTCATCTATAAACTGATTGAACGGAACATTCTCCACTATCCGGAGTTCAGCTTTGTCTGGATATTTTTCCACTACACGTCGCGCTGCCGTCTCAAGATAGTCCGAACCCTTGAGGAGTTTGCGATTTCTGTCGCGCCCGAGAAAAAGTTTAACTTTTTTAATCTTTTCAGGATATATAACCGGAGTATATAGCGACGTGTCTATCGGCATCCCGGCGTAATGCACCTTCTCCGGCGGCAAAGCTTCCCGCAATCCGTGATAATATTCATATAGAGTAGCAACCGCTCCATCTATCCGGGAATAAAAATATTTCTGATACTCAGCTAATTCCTGAGCATGCCATTCCTCCCATTCCCGGTTGCGTTCAAGACGCATGCGGTTGGCCATCCCGTCCACAAACCATTCACTGTATCTCAGCGGTGAGTCTTTCCTTTCCAACATGTTAAGGAAGGGGAGGTCTGTGCTCATGGCGTTGAGAAAAACAGTGTTGTTATCCTCCTTCAGACGGTCGAAAAAATAGCGGATTCTGTGTGGCTTGAGTTTCAGGAAATTGGGGTCGTGAACGGAAACTATGTCATAATCTCTGAGTCTGGGGTGAAGACGGAATCTCAAATCAAGATAAAACAGTAGACCTCCCATTTTTCCCGGATAACGGTTGAGGGAGATGTCACGGTCGCAATTCATCCATCCGGAGCCGTCAGAGATGAGAGTGACGTCGTGCCCCATAGTTCTGAGTGCAGAAGCGAGTGTGCGCTGACAATTGCTATAATCCCCGAGTAGAAGTATCCTCTTCCCCATGTTCCAAATAATTTTTTACATCCCGGGTTAAAATATCCAGGGCCTTAATCATCCTGACTTTAATCTTTTCAGACGAAGAACGATGGTCAGCAAGATAAACACAGGCCACACTTAACGAGCGTACATCCGGCGACTGCGACAGAAACTCCTTCAGTGGACAACGGTTAAGGCGCCATGCTTCACGCATTCGTCGTCGCATAGCCACTCTGTCAACGGCGTGGCGAAGTTTACGCTTGGGAACGGTGAACATCACCTGCAGGCGTCCGAGACGATCGGGGACCTCCGTGCGGAAAGCACTCTTCAGCTCCTCTTCGCTCAGCAGACGCCATGTGAATTTCATAGGGAAGACCGTAACATGTTGTCCTTGTTCAAAAAGATTGTCCACCAGCGTCTTATGGCGCAGGCGTTCTGACTTATTGAAGTTTAATGATTTCTGACGATTCATTCTTTACCGGTCAATAATGATTGAAGGTCGTGGAGAGTGGTGAGGGCTTGCAACGGGGTGAGAGTGTCAATAGAGATATTCAGCAACCGGTCGCGAATCTGCATTAACAATGGGTCGTCCAATTGGAAAATACTGAGCTGATACCCTTCGCGGGTACGTCCGATAGCACTGACATCCGCTTTGCACACATCTGTCGGAGCAGATTTAGAACTCCCTGACTTTTCCGGACTCTTGGAGGCCGATTCCAACTGTGAGAGGACCTGGTCGGCTCTTTTCACAATTGAAGGGGGCATTCCCGCAAGGCGTGCCACATGAATACCGAAACTATGAGCCGAACCTCCTCGCTCCAATTTTCTCATAAACACCACCTTGCCGCCTATCTCCTTGACTGCCACATTATAATTCACAATTCTGCGAAAACTCTTCTCCATCTCATTCAGTTCATGATAATGAGTAGCAAAAAGTGTCTTCGGGCGGCAATTGCCATTCTCATGAATATATTCAACTATAGACCATGCTATGGAGATTCCATCATAGGTGGAAGTGCCGCGTCCTAATTCATCAAAGAGAATTAATGACCTCTCCGACATATTGTTGAGGATAGATGCAGATTCGTTCATCTCCACCATAAAAGTAGATTCTCCCTCAGAAATATTGTCGGAAGCACCGACGCGGGTGAATATCTTATCTATCAAGCCTATACGAGCAGCCTTTGCCGGAACGAAAGAACCTATCTGCGCCATCAGCACTATCAGGGCCGTCTGGCGTAATAATGCTGACTTACCGCTCATATTAGGGCCGGTAAGTATCATTATCTGTTCTGAATCACAATTCAGATGGACGTCATTGGCAATATAAGATTCGCCGGGTGGAAGACGTCGCTCAATCACCGGATGGCGTCCCTCGGTGATGTCCAGATTCAGAGAGTCGTCAACAACCGGACGCACATACTTATAATCTTCTGCTGCAATAGCCATGGAGAGAAGAGCATCTGTTCTTCCCGCCATTCTCGCTGCTTCTCCCATATCCGCTACATATTCTCCCAACCTATTGAGAAGCTGATTGAAGATATCCGCCTCTATTGACGCTATCTTATCCTCAGCCCCTATAATCGTCTCCTCATATTCCTTCAGTTCGGGGGTGATGTAACGCTCGGCACTTACAAGCGTCTGCTTTCTTATCCAGTCGGCAGGAACCTTTTCACGATGAGTGTTTCTGACCTCTATGTAATATCCAAATACATTATTGAATCCTATCTTGAGGGAAGTGATACCGGTCTTGTCAATTTCGCGTTGCTGAATTTCAGCCAATGCACTCTTCCCCCCTGATGCTATGCTTCGGAGACGGTCAAGTTCTTCGCTCACTCCGGAAGCAATAAGTGGACCTTTCCCGTTGATGGAAGGAGAATTAGGATGAATGGTGGCGCGGATAATCGAGATTACGTTATTGCAATCGGCCATTTTCCCTGCCATTGCATTGAATGTCGGATTGGATGTTTCCGACATTGCTCGCCTCAACATCATCGCATTTGACAGGGAATCTGCCAATGCCAGCAACTCACGTCCCGAAATGCGGTGGGTTGCAAGGCGAGAAATCATCCTCTCCAGGTCGCCCATAGAGGAGAGATTGACAGTGGCGGCTTCACGGAAATCAGGGTCACGGAAGAAATATTCAACTCCGTCATGGCGCACCTTGATTTCCTCAATGTCAAGCAGGGGAAACAGCAACCAGCGGCGCAACGTTCTCCCTCCCATCGGGGAAAGTGTCTTATCAATAATGTCAAGAAGACTCTTCCCCTGTTCGCCCAACGACTTCACAAGCTCAAGGTTTCTTATCGTGAACCTGTCAAGACGCACATATTTAGATGCATCAATTCTATTGAGGGTGGCAATATGCCTGATATGAGTATGTTTGGTATAATCCAGATAATGGATGAGGGCGCCGGCGGCTATCACAGCACCCGGCAGATCGTCCACTCCAAACCCTTTTAAAGAGACAGTGTTGAAATGACGAAGAAGTCGCTCACGAGCGGACTCTTCGTTAAACACCCAGTCATCCATCTCATTTACAGCGGTTTTCAGAGATATTACAGACTCATATTTCTGGCGTGTGCCACGCATACGGAGCACTTCGGCGGGCATGATATTATTCAGCAGTTTGTCAACATATTCCGCAGAACCCTGTGTGCATAGAAATTCACCTGTAGTGATGTCAAGAAAAGCAACTCCAACCTCCTCGGGATGACCTTTGGAAGAAGGGAGGAAATGCACACCGGCGAGAAAATTATTCTGGCGTGAGGGGAGAGAGGAATCGCCGGTGTTGATGCCGGGTGTGATAAGCTCGGTGATGCCGCGCTTCACCAGTTTTTTCGTTAGTTTGGGATCTTCAAGCTGTTCGCAGATAGCCACTCTTCTTCCGGCTCTAACCAATTTAGGCAGATATGCATCCAGAGCATGGTGGGGGAAACCGGCAAGCTCTATAGAGGCCGCTTTCCCATTGGCACGACGGGTGAGAGTAATGCCGAGAATCTCGCTCGCGGCAATGGCATCATCACAGAATGTCTCATAAAAATCTCCTACTCTGAAAAGAAGAATGGCATCAGGATGCTTCTTCTTCATCTCCGCATATTGAGTCATCAGCGGAGTTTCTGCTATCTTTTTTCCCATAAATCAGGGGTATATATCAATGAGAAAACAGGCGCAACATCCATGTTGACATAGCCACATAAATGAGCAGACCTACCACATCGTTCGTAATCTGAATAAAAGGTCCTGTTGCCAATGCAGGATTTATCTTAAGGCGTTCAAGGGTGAGGGGAACAAAAGTTCCGAAAACAGTTGCAAATATTACAACACAGAAAAGCGACGACGCTACTGCAAAACTGACGGCGTAAAATTTAGGTTGCGTCACAAGTACATAACATAGCACCACACCCGAAATCACCACCGCATTGATTAGTGCCACCAACACTTCTCTACCTATCTGTTTCCATGCGTTCTTTAATTCCAAGCGTCCGTTGGCCAGACCCTGCACCACAATAGCCGATGCCTGCACTCCTACATTTCCTCCCGTACCACCAATCAGGGGAATGAAGATAGCTAAAGCTGTAACTGCCGCTATCTGCGCTTCAAAACCTGTTAGAATCACTGAATTGACAATACCTCCGATGATTCCTATAAGCAACCATGGAAGTCGCGCCTTGGTCTGTGCCCAGATGGAGTCGTCAGCATCAATATCCGATGAAATACCTGATGCCAACTGATAGTCACGCTCACTCTGCTCACGCACCTCATCCATGACGTCATCAACCGTAATCTGACCCACAAGTCTTCCTATACTGTCAACAACCGGCATTGCCACAAGGTCATATTTCTCAAAGTCTATGGCAACATCCTCTATAGGCGTATCCGTGCGCACCACCACCGGATCGCGCTCCATGACATGCTTGATTTTTGACACTGCAGGATGGGTCACCATTTTCTTCAATGGCAACACTCCTATCAGACGATTGTCATCATCAACTACATAAACGTAATATATGTCATCCAATTCCTCGGCCTGACGACGTATCTCCTTTATACATTCAGGCATGGAGAAATTCTCATTGACCGAAATATATTCAGTACCCATGAGACCACCCGCCGTGTCCTCATCATATTGGAGAAGGTCGACGATATCTCCGGCCTGTTCCATATCGTCAATATGCTGGATGACCTCGTCTCTGTCTTCCTCATCCAGTTCCTGGATAAGGTCAACAGCATCGTCAGTGTCAAGCAAATCTATATAATGACCGATTTGCTCCGGATTCATCCCTTCAAGGAGTTTCTTACGATCCTCCTCATCGAGTTCCATAAGCACCTCTGCCTTCTTCTCCTTGTCCTCAATTATGTTGAACACCCATTCCGCCTGACGAAGGTTAAGATTACGCAGAAGCTCAGCTATATCCGCCGGGTGAAGATCATGAAGTTCAGCGCCGACACCGGAAATGTCGGCCTCTTCTATCATATCTTCAATTTTCTCTATATCCTCAGTGGTAAACTCTTTCATGACTCTCTCTTATTAATAATGAAAAGATGAACCTCCTAAAAATTCTCGCAGAAGTGAAGTGGTGGGTATCTGTTCTGCCGGTATTGAATGAAAATAACTCAACAGGCGCAAAAGTCTGTAAGCCTGCACATATTGCTCATCATTGTGGGGAACTTCACGTAATAAAGGCTCCACATAATCCTTCATCACTCCAAGTTCAAATATTAGCGAGGAGTTGAAGGTGGCGTCGGCATTCTCCTGGAAAGGGAATATCCATTTCTCCTCACCCCTGCGCACACTGCTCCATCTGCGCAGGGATTCCAGAGCGGTGGTGTGACGATATTTGCTATCGCGCACTATGCGGCGTAAGAGTCGCGTATCGGTTGTGGATATCCAATTATGATCGTCAATACTCAATGTGGTCAGTGCTGAAACATATACCTTATATATGGAATCCGGGTCAAGTGTACGCGTCAACTCCGGATTGAGTCCGTGGATACCCTCAATCAGCAATACCTCATTCGGATTAAGTCTCAAAGGACGTTTCTTCTCTATGCGGCATCCATGTTCAAAACTATAAGTGGGAAGATTTATCTCCTCTCCTCGCAGTAATCTTCCGAGATCTGCGTTCAGCCTTTCCAAATCAAGAGAATAGAGACTTTCATAATCATATTCCCCATTCTCATCCAGAGGTGTATCCTCACGATTGACAAAATAATCATCCAGGGATATCATCTTAGGAGTCAGCAGATTCGTCATTAACTGGATGGCAAGACGCTTGGTAGAGGTAGTTTTTCCGGAAGAAGACGGACCGGCAATAAGAATCACTCTTGCTCCCCCATTTTCATATCTGCGGGTAATCTCATCAGATATTCTTCCCAACAGTTTGTCATGAAGAGCCTCTGCCACATTTATCAATGAAGAAGTGCGCTTCTGTTGCACAGCCTTATTCAGTTCTCCCACATTTGCCACTCCTATGACCCTGTTAAACTTCAGATAGTCGGTAAAGGCTTTAAACATCTTCTCCTGAGTTATGGGAGCCACCGGCAAACCCGGATTCTCAGAGTCTTCCCCAAGAAGCAACATTCCGTCTTTATACAGCCGGAGGTCAAATACCCCTATATTAGCGGTTGAAGGTGCCAAAGGTCCATAATAACTGTCGGCTATGCCGTCGAGAACATAATAAGTAGTATAGATTTCTTGCGTGGTCTCAAGCAGAAGAACCTTATCATAAAGTTTCTGACGAGAAAAAATATCCCTTACATCTTCCGAAAGTTTCTCCTTACGCTCAAAAGGGAGATTGCGTGTATGAAGCGTATGCATCTCATACAATAAAGAATCAATCGTCTCCCGGGTGGGTAGAATACAATTCCCCTTTTCATCAAATAGTCTGCAGAAATATCCTTTAGATACTGAATGCTCGATACGTAAGGAATAGTCAGGGAAAAGACTCACCAAAGCTCTGTAGAGCATCATGCACAGAGAGCGTATATAGACTCTTTTGCCTATCACAGAGTCAGGTCTGATAAACTCAATCTGCTTCGGACCGAAAATTTGAAAAGAGAGGGGTTCAATCTTATTATTTACAAGAGCGCAAATGGGTGAAAAATCAAAAGAGCAATCTAACCTGTCGATAAGATCAGCGAGAGAATCTCCCCCGTTTACAGATATATACTCATTGCAATTTTTACAGAAAATCTTTATCGGAGCACCCATAACTGAAGAATAAGAGAGGTATTGAATAAAATTAAACGAAGATTTTAAAGGGTTAAAAAGAGCGAGAGAATAAAAAAACCACTCAAAAGAAATAAAAAACACACAAATTTACTATTTTTTTTTGGATAGATAAAAAAGATTATATACCTTTGCAGTCGCAAAAGTGCCCCACGGGGCAGTTGCTATCTGTGGCCCATTCGTCTATCGGTTAGGACGAGAGATTTTCATTCTCTAAAGAGCAGT
>CAMWXI010000057.1 GCA_947178175.1 uncultured Porphyromonadaceae bacterium
GTAAATGACGGGGTCTGAGTTCCACGGTCAACTAATATACCGGATGAGGAAGCGGTAGAATAAACCTGAGCCATACCTCCGCCACCGGTGTGATTAATAGTTACTGTTACATCGTCAGATTCGATTTGGAAGGGAACGGTTAGATAATTTTCGGGGGGAACGGTCGTGTTGAGATCCATTCCGTAGACACCCTTTTCCTTATTGACAAAATCAAAGGTTTGAGTATCTGCATTGGCAGCGCCGGCGACTAAGAGAACTGAAGCTGCTGAGAGTAGAAATTTTTTCATAAGCTAGATATTTAATTCTACAAAGATAATAATACAATATGATTAACGCAAATCCGGCAAAATCGGCTAATCGCCTGTTATAAATAGAAGATGTGTCTCATAATATAGAAGTTGTTGTGTGGTTATCTGAATGCGGCGTCGGTTTATATTTAGTATTCTTTCTTTGCTCAAATCCTCAATGTATTAGGCTTTCTGCACCCTTACAAACCTTAGATAGTGACTCTTGATACCGATTTTGACCCCAGCTCCATTTTCGTTAAATTTGCACTCCGCAAAACTCTTGAAATAATGAAGTCTGAGAATATAATAAGTTTTTTTAAAGAATGGACACTCATAGTTTCTATGGTAGCCGGAGTTGCGGGATATTTTATTTATTCTGCGATAGGGTTTCCACCGGAGGTTACGACGGTTGTGGTGGAGATTATAGGATATGTCCAGCCGCTATTGATATTTACCATGCTCTTCCTGACTTTCTGCAGGTTGGATCTGACTGATTTGAAATTCAGGAAGTGGCATATATGGCTTTTGTTAATACAAACGGGTATATTTTCGTTGATCTCTCTCCTGTTAATAGAGATGCCCCGAACCGGATGGCGTGTTATTCTCGAGGGAACGATGTTATGTCTTATATGTCCTACGGCAACTGCCGGGGCTGTTATCACACGAAAGTTGGGGGGAGATGTAGCCGGAATAACCACTTATACCATTTTTATAAACCTCGCTACCGCTATACTCATTCCTACATTCGTCCCTTTTGTGCATCCACAACCGGGAAATGATATGTTGACAGCCGGATTATTGATCTTATCTAAAGTATTCCCATTGTTACTCTTCCCGCTTTTAGCTGCTTTGTTGATAAAAAGATTTTTGCCTGTTTTTGCATTAAAACTGGCAGAGTGGCAGGAATTGTCGTTCTATCTTTGGGGTGTTGCCTTGGCCCTGGCCTTAACCGTGACAACCCGCAGTATTGTGCATAGTGATGTGTCATGGTATACTCAATTAGGACTCGTGGGAGTCTCTTTGTTGTGCTGTATCCTACAGTTTTACTTGGGAAGAAAAATCGGAAGAAGATACGGCGATGCGGTTACCGGCGGACAATCACTGGGTCAGAAGAATACGGTATTGGTGATATGGATGGGATATACTTTTTTCAGTCCGGTCACTGCTGTAGTAGGCGGATTTTACAGCATTTGGCATAATGTGATAAACTCATGGCAACTATATAGACACGAACATAAGAAGCATAATAAATAGGCTTTCTTATATTATAAAAAATGTCAGCTCAACGCGTAAGGATTGATGCTCCGCGTTGAGATGACAATTATATTTTCTTACCTTAGGGATGACGTTATTTGGATTTAGGGAGCTTTATCTTCCCGTTTTCTGACTCCCAGGCAGACACGTAGAATCGAATTGCATCTGCCAGAACATCCTTAAGAAGTTTCCCTTCAACAAGGGAAATGTATTTCACCTGTCGCATTTGTTCGGCATTTGCTATAAAGGTAGCTCTGATTTCCTCAATTTTTTCTGTATCAGACTTCCTGGGACGACCCGGTTTTCTGGGTTGGGTTGCCGCCGGGGCAACAGAGTGTTTCGCCTGAGATGAAGAAGAGGAAATTTCTTGAGAATTGACTACAGGAGATTCGCTCACTTCAGAAGTGGAGACCGGGACTGTCTGATTTGCGGGTTGTGCCTGATTCTGTTCATCATCGCGTTCACCGATGATTCCACTCATGAGGGATGCTAAATTTTTCTTTGCCATGATATACTGGGGAAGGATTTTAAAGTTAATTATGGATTGAATCTCTTGATGATTTCGTCGGCAAGCGCGGCATAATCTTTGGCTCCGTTGCTCCGACTGTCGTATTCAAAAATTGTCTGGCCGGTAAGAGGCATCTCGGCGAGAGTGATGTTTTCACGTATCTTAGTCTTAAACACCTTGTCGCCATATCGGTTGTTGATTGCTTCCACTACTTCCTTGTTGAGCTTTCTGTTGTTAAAACGGGTGAAGAAGACTCCACCTAAGGAAAGGTTGGGATTGACGCGTCGTTTCACTTCATTCACCACATCGTCGAGCATTGTGAGTCCTTTGAGTGGGAGAGCTTCAGCGGTGAGGGGTATGAAAAGCTGGGAAGAGGCAACCAATGCATTTGTAGTGATTATTCCTAAGGAGGGTGGACAGTCGATGATTACGAAATCATAGTTGTCAATATGGTCTTCCAGAAGTGTTTTCAGCAGACCTTCACGGGCTATCTTGGTAGACAAATCAATTTCAGCTCTTGCAAGTTCCAGAGAAGCCGGAACAAGGTCTAAGTTCTCACGTATCCTGACTATCGGAAGAGGTGCATCTTTGACGAGAGCGTCATAGATACTGCTTTCCGGATCTTCATTAAGTGTAAGGGTAAATGAGAGATTTTGCTGTGCGTCAAGATCAATTGTCAGCACGCGTTTTCCGCGCAAGGCAAGAGCGGAAGCAATTGAGGCGGTAGAAGTCGTTTTGCCGACCCCACCCTTATGATTAGCGATTGTAATGACTGTAGCTGCCACGATATTATTCAATTTGATGGATTCAATGGAGGAGAAACAGGCTGAAACAGCCGATTGGATCCGGTTATAATTACTTTATTATTGCATTACAAAATTACAAAAAATAAATAATAAATCAAAGAATATTTCGCAAAAAAATCGTAAATTATTTTGGAGAATAGTTATAAAAACATGGTCTTGAAAAAGAAAGAGGGATTACGCCTGCTATGACGTAATCCCTCTTAAAGGTATGACTGCTTTGTCAGGTTTATTTCACAAGTACTTTGTGAGATTTACCATTGGAGCGAACGATGTAGAACCCGCGTTCGGAGGGGAGAGAGTTAAGGCGAAGACCTTGCAGAGTGAAGATTTCTACATCACCTTCTTCAACAATAGCGTCAATTGCCGTAGTATCCGAGAGGTCAATGATACTGGTGGGACTCCAGGGACTATCTGACATTGCATCAGAATCATTGGGAACAGCCTTAACACGATAATCATATTTTCCACCTTCTGTAAGTCCGGTGATTTCGTAAGAGTTGGTTGTGATTCCGGTGATAGTACGGGTGGCTTCGTCAGCAGGAGCTTTTACGAGTGGGCTGATGTCGGAAGCATCTCCGTTATAGATATCTACATTGCTGAGGAAAAGTCTGGCTTTTGCTTTGGCTTCAATGCGAATCTTAACCGATGAAGAAGCAGGAACATTAAGGACTGCAGTGTATTCTTCGTAAGATGAAGTCAGGGAGAAAGACTGAGTGTCGAGAACAGTTCCTGAAGCATTGACTGCCTTGACAATAAGATTACTGTTATCGTTGGACCAGGCTTTCGCATCAGCCACAACCGTAACGATTCCCTGTTCGTCAGAGTTGAAAGCAGGAGAAATTACCGCGCCGCCGTTTTTTGAAGAACCGAGTCTGATAGCGCCATCCTCAACGTTAGTATAATTTTCTGTGGACCAGGTTGATGCTTCTGTTGCAAAATCAGTAGAGCTTACAAGAGTGTATTTAATATCTCTGTGAGGTTTAACTTCAAGAGTATAAGATACATCACCTGCTACAGCTTCCCAGGAAACAACGGCAGAAGTAGCTGAGGTCACGGAATGTGCGATATTGGAGGGAGTTGCAACGGGAGGAAGAGCTGCCTTCATTGTCCAGAAAGAGATGGTTCCGTCATTGTTACGTGTGATTTCGGTAACGGGTTTGCCCATCAGGCCGCCGGTATTAACCTTAGCCGCAGGTTTTGAAGTGTCGGTGAGTTCATTATTTCCATTCCACGGCCAAAGGTCACCCTTAAGGTCTTCCTCGTTTATATTATAATAGATTTCTCCATAATAATTCTCTTTATCCATCTTAAGGGAGTTGTCAGCCGGTATAGGAGTCATGCGCTGCATGTCTTCATCGTTAACGGTGTTGTTGATCCAGATGTTTTCGTCGTATGTGACATGATAGATCATAAGGCCTTCTGCAGGCATGAACTTGTCCCAACCTTGGTTTGCACGGTTCTCAATGATGTAATATTCATTTTTATCCTTTGGATTTGTGATTTTTACAGCCTTGTCAGTTGCAATATTCTTCTGGTTGAGAACAGGGAGATTATATTTGGTATTCTCCTTAGCCTCTTCAATCTCAATCCAGCCCATGAATTCCTTTTCGTAGGCAGAGTATCCTATAGGAGTAAAACCGTCGTCGTTATAGCTGCCGTAATCCATAAGAGACCAATGTCCCATACCGAAGTGGGGACCATACTGAGTGTCGTAGAAGTCAGGAAGGTCTATACAGTGGGAGAATTCATGGCAGAAAGTTCCGATACCGTCAATTTTATTAAGGTCCAAACCATAGAGTTCATTGAAAACTGCGAATTTATCAACCTTTGTACCGTCAAGTGTCAGTGATTTGCCATAGTCAGATTCTGCGAGTGTCCACTGACAGGGCCAGACAGCATTCTCAGCATCATCATCGTAGGAGGAAGCTTCACCATCGCCGGCGTAGAGCACGACTACAACATCACATTCTCCGTCACCATCGTTGTCATAATCAGCAAAGTTAATCTGCGAATTAAGACCGTTACATCCTTCTGCAACCATCTTACCCACGGCCTTGTCAACGGAGTTACCCCAGAAGTCATATTCGTTGCCACCGTATGTGGAGCGGTTCCCGGGGAGAGTGTAAGGGCCGAATACCTCAAACTGAGGTGTATATTTCCCGTTAGACTGGTCTACGAAATATTGGTAGGCACTCTTGTCTCCCTTAGAGAAGAAATTTGTAAATGTGGCTTTAGGGTCAGAATCTTTGAATTTGACATCCTTATATTGAACAAGTATAATGGGGATTTTGGGGGATCCGACAGAGGGTACCTGTCTTTTGTGAGCCTTAGCGCTTTGGCTTTTGCGGGCTGCTTTGCGGGCTTTTATAGAATTTTGGCTGTCGTTGATGAATTTCTTAACGCCAAACTTGGTTAAGTCGATGTTGCTGCCAGGTTGTATTGAAGAAACCTTGATGTCAGATCTTCCCTCGGCGGAGCGAAGATAGAAGAAGCCATCATCTGCTTTCTCGGCAGCCAAGCCATCAACTGTAGCGTAAGAATGGAAATGTTCGTCTCCTATAAGCTGTAGGGAGACATAGGAGCCGTCAGGCTGTTGGAATGTGCGGACTCCTCGACGAGCGGGGACAGCCATCATACTCAGGCAGGTGATGCCTGAGAGGGCACATAGGGCTATTCGTTTGATATTCATAATAATAAGTTAATTGATATTCATGCTTAATACTCTCCCTTAAATGATCTTAACAGTGAAAATAATTTAAAGGGAGCGAAATGCAAAGTTAAATAAATAACTTTAAAATTGCAATATTCTTAGGAGGGGTATGGTAATAAATATTTATAAAATAAATGAAGCGCTCTTAAAAGTTCGCTCCATTTTTATAGGATGAAAATGTGGTATGGAATCGGAGATGAAGCAGGGAAAGTGAGTTTATCTGAACTGGTTGATGTCCGGGAGATATTCAAATCCGGCAGACTTTAGAGATGATAGTAGTTCATCCTTTTTTATATTCAAATCATCGCAAAGGGATTCTAAAGAATCGTAATCATCCCTCAGTTTCATATTAATAAAACTGAGAAGCATAAACGGGTCTTGAGGTAGGGTCATGGAAATACTTTTAATTCATAAACGTAAATGTATAGCATGATATTGAAGTTGTCCATACTTATTTCCTAATTATACATACTCAGAAGAGAGGTTAATCCCGGGTAATCTTCATTTATTTTACCACAAAAAAGTTTAAACGAACACAATGTTACTTCGGATGTTTTTGAAAATCATAAATTTTAGTAATTTTGTGAAGAGATTTCCGTGAAGCGTATAAGATATGCATTCAGTTGACTCAAGAGAGGGTTGCGGGAATCAGATTCTTAGTAAAAGGTGTTATTGACATTTTATCTTTCATTATCGAACTTAGCGGTTTGAATTCCACAAAGATAAAGTTGGCAATTGCATCTGCATCGGTTGCTTATATCCTGCCGTGAGGTAGTTGTATATGCAATATCGGTGTGGGGCTATTGTCTTATCTGTGGAAGAGGTTTCGCCAAGACCTGATAATGGGATAAGACAAGATACATTCCTCACACCTTTTTTATGTCCAATCCAAAAAGTTCCGATGGAGGATAGGGAACGCTATTGAAAAATGAAAAAGATATTTCTCTTTCTGATGTTCGCTATCAGTTTTCTGTCGGCTGTCGCCCAGGATGTAATCGTCAAGAACGACGGGTCAACGGTTCTTTGCAAGATTATCGGTGTCAACAACAATGAGGTGATATACACCAAATGGTCTGATGTAAATGGTCCGCAGTACATTATAGACCGTACGTTGGTATCCAATATCAACTATCAGGATGGACGTCAGGATAAATTTAACGAGCAGTCAACGAATGCTTATGCACCCGGAGTCCAACAGACAGGCGCAGCCAACTATAATGACAATGCACTATTGGCAATGGATAATGCAAGGAGGGGATTGATACCTTCTAAAATCAATAAGTATAAGACGATTGCATGGGGTGTAGGTGTGCCATGTATAGTTGTGGGAGTGGGGACCCTGACCGCGGGGTGTTTTTTTGAAGACGCTCAATATGCAATTTCATTTATAACCATTGGAACTGCAATCGCAGCTACCGGTATTGTCATATTACCTACATATCTATATAAGGCACATAAACTTGCAATATCCAATTATTTGACAACTGCTCCTGTATTTCAACACGAGTTTAATTTAAGAGACGGGTCTACGCTTTGTGCCGGTGTTGATATGATTCGCGACAAGAGATTAAAACAGACCACATTCGGGCTTGGCCTTCAATATAACTTTTAAATAATGAGTTCGTTATGGGAAATGTTAAAATTAATATAACCGGTCTGTCAGGATTTATTTTGGTGATTATTCTATGCTCATGCAGCACCGCAAGAACAGGTTCACATAGCAATAATGCCTATCGTGCCCCAAGAACCTATATTGAGAGTTTCAATGATTATGCGCTTGATGTAGACAAAGATGGGATTTCGTATACTATTGACATCTCCACTCCGGAAGGAGCTGCCAAGCTGAATAAAATCACACTTGCCGAAGCAGAGGATCTGGCGCTGACAGAGGCAGTGATTAAAAATAATTGTGCTATGATTGTCAATCCACAGTTCACCAACCTCATGAATGGGAAGCGAGTGCTCAGAATCACGGTCTTCGGTTTTCCGGCACGCTATAGGGCCCGACCCGATAAGATATATGACTCAAACACCCGTCAGGAAATCGACGTAAAGATCAATAGATAGATTAAGATAATTTCACGGCCTAAAATACAATAACAACGGTGAGGTGCAAAAACCTCACCGTTGTTATTGTATTTTAGGCCGTGATTATTTATCAACTGTGGTTAAAGAGCCAAATCTGCAATCCCTTCGGGAGTAAGTTGATTTCTATCAAGAACCTCTTTAATATCGTAACGGTCAATAAACTCATTTTTCAGTCCGAGGCATACGACTTTTGGTCCGTGAGGAGCTAAGTAGCAAGCGACTTTCTGTCCGAATCCGCCATTAAGAATACCATCTTCAACAGTTATCACCTTTCTGAAACCTTTCAGAGAGTCCAGACATTCTTCATCAACATTGGAGAGAATGCGCGGGTTGATAAGCGTTGGATTCATCCCTTTTAGATGCAGGATATCCACGGCCTTTTGAGCTATAGCAAACATAGACCCTTCGGCAATAATCGCAACATCATCACCTTCTTCAACAACATCATATCTCAGGAAATCAGTGTTTATCGGACGAGAAGTATGTGAAACTTCTCCACCCGGAGTCCTGATTACAACCGGATACTGCGTCTGATTTACGGCCCACTTAATCATTGCGGAGTATTCTTCAGCATTAGTGGCAGAAATCATCTTGATATTCGGTATATTTGAAACCATTGCAATATCAAAGATTCCGAGGTGAGTGACATCGTTCATTCCGAAAAGACCGGAATAAAATTCTACGAATACAGCGGGAAGATTGTTTATGGCAACATCGTGGCTTAGCTGGTCATAAGCTCTTTGCAGGAAGGTAGCCACCACACCCATAACAGGGCGGACGCCTCCTTTTGCAAGACCTGCCGTCATGGCAACTCCGTCTTGTTCAGCAATACCGACATCTATAAACTGACTGCCGGCCGCTTTTCTTCGTTCTTCAGAGAATCCGATAGCACCGGGAGTTCCGGCAGTGAGAGTGGAGACATCAGGATTTGTCTTCATGATTTGAAGCATGATTTTGGCAAAGATATCTCCATAATCATCGTCATCGTTGGAGTGACATAGATCGCCGGTCGAAGGGTTGAACGGTCCTGAATAATGGAAAATTTCTTTGTGAGCTTCTGCTACGAGAAGGCCCATTCCCTTCATAGTGTTGATATGCACGAGAACAGCATGGTCCGCGTCTTTTGCCTGTTTGAAAGCCTCTATAAGTTTTCTGATGTCATTACCCTCGCTGACATAGATGTATTCGTAGCCTAACGCTTTGAAAATGTTATTTTCAGCTTCTCCATTTGTCTCACGCAGTTGAGATAGATGATTGTAAAGCTCACCATGATTTTCAGCAATAGACATCTGGTTGTCGTTAAGGACAATGATAAAATTAGAATTCAGTTGCGGAGCATAGTTGAGAGCTTCAAGAGCCATACCTCCACCAAGAGAGGCATCGCCTATGAATGCAATGACGTTGAAAGATTCCTTTTTCAAGTCACGTGCTTTTGCCAGACCGGTGGCCAAGGCAATTGAGGTGGAGGTGTGACCTATCTCAAAGAGGTCGTATTTGCTTTCCGCAGGAGAAGTATATCCTGAGACATCATCATAATGAGAAGGGTCAATAAAGGCTCCGATACGGCCGGTGAGCATTTTGTGCACGTAACTCTGGTGAGAGACGTCAAATACCAATTTATCATC
>CAMWXI010000058.1 GCA_947178175.1 uncultured Porphyromonadaceae bacterium
TGTCTCAGGAGAGTCTGACGTGATAAAGTTGACATTGGTTCTCAAGTCGCGGAACGCTTCTTTAACCATATTGCGGTTACCTTCTTCAACTACGACATCGGTCTTGAGCTGTTCTTTATCGCGATGCTTGGTGGCGTCAGCAAAATAAGAGACACTGACCTTCTTGGCATGTTTGAATCTGGGGATTTCTCCGATAATGGGGATTGCGAGACCTTCCACATCTTTTCTTCCGCGAACCTTGGTGTTGGCAGATTCGCTGACATAGATGACACCTACAGGGAGCACAAGGCCGATAGCAAAAGCGATAAGATAAATCTGACGTGGTTTCGGGCTTGTCGGAGCCTTACTTCCGGAAGGCTTACGGATGACTCTGGTATTTACGGGAGTGAAAGCCTGTGACAGCTCATTCTCCTCACGTTTCTGAAGCAGATAGAGGTAGAGCGATTCCTGCACTTTCTGCTGACGTTCGGCGGAAAGAAGGAAGCGGGCCTGACGCGGGTTGGCAGCCACACGCGCTGTCGCACTCTGCTCGCTGCGTTCAAGGTTTCGGATAGTAGTGGAGAGAGACACTTCCTGATTGTTGATTGAAGAGAGGATGCTCTTGCGGAGGGCGGCAAGACGAGTATCATATTCTATAACCAACGGGTTGGACTCCGAAGAGTTCCCGACATGCTGGTTACGCTGAATCATCGTATTGTTATATTCTCCAATCAGTCCTTCAATGTTTGAATTCGAGATACCGGTATTGACCGGGAGAACCTGATTCCTACCTTCCGTTGAGATATAATCGCGAAGATAGCGGGTCATCTGGAGCTGATTGTTGTAGTTGAGAATCTGATTGCCGGCATTGTTGCTCTCCTGCATATAGAGAGATGAGGCCTGCCCCAGGTCGGGGATAAGGTTGTTGCTCTTAAAAGAAGAGATGTTATTGTCGACACTACCGAGTTCACTTTCCACAACTGCGAGCCGCTCGTTAATAAAGTCGTTGGTAGTAGCCACAACCTGAGCCTTGGCATTAATCCAATTCTGATTATAAGCTTCGATAAGTGCGGTCAGCACATCACATGCGCGCTGGAAGTTCTGGTCATTGCAGGTAATAGTGACAACATTGCTCTTCTTTGCAGGAGATTCGATAGAAATCTTTCCTGAATATGCCGCAACCGCTCCTTCAAGAGGAGACTTATATATTATCTCATTGACCTCTTCACCCTCTTTATAGAAAGGAGTGCGGTCAATTATGATAACGCCTGACGGGGTGGAGATACCTGAACCGAATTCCACGGGGGTACTTGTGTTAACCACCAGATTTCTGCCATTCACGACAAGGTCGGTGATAGTGATTTTTCCATTCTTGTCAACATGCAGTTTGAGAGATGCTGACTCTGCCACCGGCATATCGGGGAAAGAGACAGTCACCGGCACGTTACTTCCATAGAGCACCTTGTCATGAAACGTGCCGGGAGCATAATAGCTGACATCAAGACCTAACTTGGTCACTACAACCTGCATAAGGTCGGGCGACTTGATGGCTGCAATTTCATCTTCAAGCACCGTATTGGTTGACATAATACCCAAATCCTCAAGATCCACACTCGCGGAACCCATAGGACTCTGAGCGTCGTCACGAATCATCACGGCACATGAACTCGTATAAGTAGGCTGTGTACGCAAAACGTCCAATACGCTAAGTCCAACGCATACAACTACTGAAATAACAACCCAATACCAATGCTTCAGCGTTATGGCCAAAACATCGGAAATCTTTACTACATTCAGTATTCTTGCTGACGGTTTTTTAACCTCTGCCGACTGTTCGGCATTTTGGCTTGTGCTATTTTGCTCTGCCATAGTATTTCTTGGAAAGATTATTCGTGTTTTATCTAAGTTTGCCGGCTTCTATATCGCTAAAAACCATTAAACTTCCTTTTTAAACTCTACCTCATTTCTGATTTTGGCAGAATTTTTTGCAAAGTTAATATATTTCCCCCCAATAATCAAAACTAAATTCTTTATCCTCGCTATTTTTTTGCCACTCCTCTCAGACTCTTTCTATCTTCTTAATCTCTGTAATGAGGATGACAGGTTTCAAGAATATTGCGCAGCCTGCTCTTGTCTACATGCACGTAAATCTCTGTAGTGGCAATTGATTCATGGCCTAACAGCGTCTGTATTACCCTCAAATCCGCTCCTCCCTCCAGCAGATGGGTCGCAAATGAATGTCGCAGGGTATGAGGCGATATTTTTCGTCTGATTCCTGCTTCTCTCGCCAAATCCCTGACTATATAAAATGCCATGACCCGGCTCATCTTACCACCCCGCCGGTTGAGAAATAATATATCCTCTGCTTCAGGCTTTATTTTCATCCGGCCACGCTGTTCAAGCCATTCAACTATCAGACGTGAAGAGGTATCGGAAATCGGAACCATCCTTTGCTTACTCCCCTTCCCCTCAATTATCATCCAACCATCCTCCAGATTCAATCTCGAAACCCTCAGTTCCGTCAGTTCAGACACCCGTAGCCCGCTCCCGTAGAGGGTCTCCAATATGGCATGATTCCTCAGCGCCTCTTCCTTATTATAGTCTATGGCTCCTATCATCATGTCTATCTCCTCAACGCTCAAAGCATCCGGCAGGCGCATGGGGCGGGCTGGGATGGTTACCATCTCCGTAGGATCTTCCTCTATAACCCCTTCAAGTATCAGATATCGGAAAAAGGAGCGAATACCGGCCATAGCCCGTCTGCGGGAGACTGCCGACAGTTCATTTTCAGACAGCTCTATCATGAATTCATGAATATCCGCCTCGCTTACTTCTCGAATTCCGACACTCCGACAACTTAAGAAATACAACAATTTACCGGCATCCCTTTCGTAAGCGTCAACCGTGTTCGGGGATGTGGAACGCTCCAGGCTCAAATAAGTCCTGAAACCTCTTCGCAGTCTCTCTATCTCCGGATTTTCCACCTTTCCGCTCATTATAATACCTTATATTCATGTAGAGCCATCTCGCTCCTCTGCATCAATATCAGCATCTTTCTCCCCTCTATCATTACCCCACCTCTGCAACAAGAACTCATGAACGCCTTAATTAACTGACTGACAATAGCTATATTTCTACTATTGTCGGAGAAATAAAGTATATCCGACCCATTGCGCAAGATATTACCCCATGCCTCATCTCCTATCTTGTTCTCTATAATATGGAGTCCGCGTCCCTCGGTTAAACCCCTGTCCTCATGCCATTTCTCTGTGTCTGACCTTTTTTCCGCCTCACCATTATCGGCTGCGATCCTATATCCACCTCCCCTGATTCCCGCAAGCACCACAGATGACACACCTGGATGAGCCACTACAAAAGAAGGGCGACAGAAATCTGCGAGCCGCAATGCGAACCGCCCTTTCTGTCGCAATCTGTTCTCTTCTCCCGGAAGCTGTGCCGTTGCCGGAAGGGTTTCCAATGCAATCTCTATATCTTCGTAGGCATACCATGAATATCCCCTGCCTGGGATTAATACACGTCTGACACATTGATATGCCAAGGGCGAATGGACTCCGAATCCTCTCGTGTGTCGCCAACGACGATATAACATTCCAAGTCCGGACATCCCTTCTCTACACCTTTCTCTGCTTGCGTACCTTTATTATCAGCACTGCAATAGCGCCACCACACAACAGATATATCAGCACGGCCGAAACAATTCCGACAGTGTTGGCGACTTTAAGGGATTTCGGATTAAACACGAATGTGATGTTGTGTTTGCCGGCAGGAACTCTCAATCCCCGAAGCACATAGTTCACACGTCCTATTTCAGCCGGTTGCCCGTCGATTGTGGCTTCCCAACCCCATGGGAAATATATTTCTGAGAACACGGCCACTCCCCCTTTAGCTGAATTGGCTGCATATTCCAATTTATCGGGAGCGTAGGATGTCTCATAGATAGTGTCACCCGGAGTCTTTACCGCACCTGTGCCAAGCACATCCCTAAACTTCTTGTCGGCCACGGCATGTGTGGCGACCTTGAGATTGGTCAATGCATCCATCTCCTCGTTGGGAGTGTTAAGATATGCCACATCCTCAACAAACCATGCATTACCCAAAGCCTCAGGATTCTCAATAACCTCCCCGTCAACAATGAAATATTTTGTATTGAGCATATTTAGCACATTAGGATTGTTTTTCCTTATCTGATGCTCAAGCAGGTCGTTATATCTTGTCAGTTTTGCAGCATGATAACCACCGATTGTCTTGTGGAAATATGAGCTGCGTGCCGACCCCATTCCGGAAACATCCATCACGCGATAGTTTGACTTATCGCGCAATATCTGCTCGTCGGCCGGTGTCATCGCAAGTTCCGACTGTGATTCGGACGGTGCCACGAAGTTCTCATGATTCACGTATCGTTTGTCTACATTAAACAGATCAATAAGCACAAGCAGTGTCAAGACTCCTGCAAACACTGTCTTATTCTTAACCTTGCCGCTAAGATATAGCCACACCGTTGCCATTCCCAAAACCAGGAAGATCAGTGAGCGTAATGAGTCGGCCCTGACAAGTGAAAGTCGTGACTCCGAGATAACATTCAGGATATTACTATATGCCGGATTCCCCAGAATTCCATTTTCAGAGAAGAAACGCATTTCATCAGCACGGAAAGGAGAGCCGAATATCCCGGGCCATATACAACCAAAGAGACATATCAATGCTGCTACCCCGGCAACCGCATTGATTGTCCATGCGTTGTTTCGCATTGCCTCCGGAGAACGCAACATCTGAATTACGCACAGCATGGCTAAAAACGGAATGCAGAATTCCGCCACCACCAGCATACTTGCTACGGCTCTGAATTTATTATATCCCGGAAAATGATCAATAAAGAAATCAGTCAGAAGTGGGAAATTGTCACCCCACGACAGCAGTATGCTGACAATCATTCCGGCAAACAGGGCCCATTTCAAGACTGCAAGTTCCGGCGCATCAACCACAAACATTGCCGCAACAGCAAGCACAAGAAGTATTATGCCTACATATACCGGGCCGTTTGTCATGGGCTGATTTCCGAAATATTGATTGAAGGAGTAGGCCACCTGAGCCTCTTCCGGTGAAAGCGAGGTTGTGGAGGCATATTTAGTATCCATGACGGAGAGAGGATAGTTCTGACCTCCTACCGGCTTAATCGTCGCGCCACCCTTCACGTTAGGAATAATCAAGGTGAGGGTTTCATCCACACCATAGCTCCAAGCAGTGATAGCATCATAATCCATACCCTCAGCTGAAGATGCCGGAGCTTTCGGGTCCACTATCTCAGTAGCTTTACCTCTCACGGTCTCCTTGGAATATTCATAGCTGTTGTAAAGACTCGCACTGTTGACACCCACCGCCAGCAGAGCTGATGCTAAAGCACAACCGGTAGCTATCCCCCACTGTTTGATCTTATTCTGCCTGACAGCCATCACAAGCCAGCCTATCACAAGAAAGAGAATCAGGAAGAGGAAATAATAGGTCATCTGTGGATGATTGCTCTGAAGTTGCAACGTAGCGAACACAGCCGTCAGAGCGGCTCCGGAGAGATACTTCCCTCTATAGCACAATGCCAGACCTCCGATTGTCGGGGGAATATAGGCCAAAGTCATAAATTTCCAGATGTGGCCGGCTCCTATGATAATAATAAAATAGGAAGAGAAGCCCCATCCAATTGCACCGAACAGGGCTACCTGCCAGCTGAAACCGAAGCACAAGGCCATGATAAAGAACCCCAACATCATGGCAAACAGTATACCGCCGGGGGAGGGGATTCCAAGAGTCATCACCTTCCCTATCCAACCGACCATATCGTTGGCAGGATAAGAGGGAGCTATCTGAAAATTGGGCATTCCGCCAAACAGGGAATTCGTCCAGCGGGTTGTGTTGCCGGTGGCTTCATAATACGCCTTACCCTCCTGACCATTGGCAATTCCCTGAAGTGTGTCGTGTTGCTGAAGCACATTCCCGTCAAAAACGTCGGGAATAAAAAACAAAATGGCTACCACCGCTAAAAGCAGTGTAGCCATCAAGCTATAAATAATATTTTTCTTATTCATCAATATATACATGAAGCTGGCGATTCATGCTCTGCTCAAGAGAGATAAGGGTTTCAGTTTCAGTCACACCCTTGATGTGCTGGATCTGATCATTAAGAATCACCATAAGATTTTGATTATCTTTCGCATAAACCTTTATGAGCATTGAATAAGGTCCGGTAGTGTAGTGACATTCTACCACTTCGGGTATTTTTTCAATCTCCTGTGCCACCTCACGATACATTGAACCCTTCTCAAGTTTCACTCCCACATATGTGCAGGTGTTGTAGCCCAAAGATTTGGGATTGACACTATAACCTGAGCCTGTAATGACCTTCATGTCGATAAGACGCTGAATACGCTGATGTATTGCCGCGCGTGAGACGCCACATTCAACTGCTACATCCTTTGAAGGAATACGCGCATTCTTCATAATAATATTCAGAATCTTTCGATCTAATTTGTCTATTCTGTCTGTCATGATATAATTTTAAGGTGGTTAAAAAATTCCGAACGGGTTGTGACTTCCTTGTATTTCTCAGGATATCACCCTAAAAAATATTGTCAAACCCCGGCCATTTCAACGTTATTTTTAATTTCCAAACCCTACAATTTTCTATCTTATGATAGGACTTAGGGTAGTTTGCAATGCAAAATTAATACATTTTGTATAATCCTCCAACGGATAAAACCTATTTTAACCCTATTTTTAAGCAATTTTTGCCATCTCGCTTCCCTATCTGACTGATATATCTCCCTGACTCTTTTTTCTATATGTTTTATTATATCGAAAAGAGGAGTAAATGAGAGATTTTGATTAATTTTGCGCAATGATACCGCCTGAGACAACTCCCGTCCCTTAAAATCATCAATTCGGGGAGGAATAATTTTCTCAGCCCGGCAATATAATCCGGCAATCCTCTCTTCAACGTTAATCATTATTTTTTATGAAAGATTTCAAACGTACACTCATTACATCCGCACTCCCATACGCCAACGGTCCTGTTCATATCGGACATCTCGCCGGCGTATATGTTCCCGCGGATATCTATGCAAGATATCTCCGCCTTCGCGGACGCGATGTCCTCTTCATCGGGGGGTCCGACGAACATGGCGTTCCCATCACTATCAAAGCCAAGGCCGAAGGTGTCACTCCCCAGGACATAGTTGACCGCTACCATAATATAATCAAAGATTCATTTGAAGAACTCGGCATCTCCTTCGATGTCTATGGACGCACCACCTCCGCAACTCATCGTCGCGTGGCCTCCGACTTCTTCCGCCGACTTTATGACAAAGGGGAATTTATTGAAAAAACAACCGAACAGCTCTATGACGAGGAAGCCGGACAATTCCTTGCGGATAGATATGTTGTCGGCACATGTCCTCATTGCGGCAATGAAAACGCCTACGGCGACCAGTGTGAGGCCTGCGGCACTTCTCTTAACGCCACAGACCTAATCAATCCCCGCTCTGCCATAACCGGCAATACCCCGGTGCTTCGTCCGACCTCCCATTGGTATCTACCGCTCGACAAATGGGAGCCTGCTCTGCGCCAGTGGATTCTCGAGGAACATAAAGAGTGGCGTCCCAATGTCTACGGACAATGCAAGTCATGGCTTGACCTCGGCCTTCAACCTCGCGCCGTGAGCCGCGACCTCAACTGGGGCATCCCCGTTCCTGTTGAAGGAGCCGACGGCAAGGTGCTTTACGTATGGTTTGACGCACCAATCGGATATATCTCAAACACTATTGATTGCGTGGGCGACGACTGGGAGAAATGGTGGAAGGATTCTGACACCCGCATGATTCATTTCATCGGAAAAGACAATATCGTGTTCCACTGCATCGTTTTCCCGGCTATGCTCATGGCCGACGGCTCATATAATCTTCCCGACAACGTGCCTGCCAATGAATTCCTCAATCTGGAAGACGACAAAATTTCAACATCACGCAACTGGGCTGTATGGCTCCACGAATACCTGCGCGAGCTCCCCAACCGTCAGGATGAACTCCGCTATGTACTCACCGCCAATGCCCCCGAAACCCGCGACAATAACTTCACCTGGGCCGACTTCCAGAGCCGCGTAAATTCCGAACTCGTGGCTATCCTCGGCAACTTTATCAATCGTGTTGCAGTCCTACTCCATAAATTCTATGACGGCACTGTTCCACCTGCCGGACAACTCACGGAACAAGACCTCCGGATTAAGGAGGAGGTGGAAGAGACGGTGGCCGTCCTCTCAGAGAATCTTGAAAACTTCAAATTCCGCGATGCTTCCAAAGAAGCAATGAACATAGCCCGCATTGGCAACAAATACCTTGCTGACTCCGAGCCCTGGAAAGTCATTAAGACTGACCCGAAACGTGTGGAGACCATCATGAATCTCTGCACCCAGCTTTGTGCAAACCTCGCCATTGCTTTTGAGCCTATCACCCCCTTTGCTGCCGAGAAAATTCGTAAAACCTTCCGTCTCTCCGACCTAACCTGGGACAAACTCGGAAAATTCGACCTCGTCCCGGCCGGAACTGAAATCGAACAACCGCAGCTGCTGTTTGAAAAGATTGATGACAGCATAGTCGAAGAACAGGTCAACAAGCTTCTTCGCACCAAGAAGGAGAACGCCATAAAAAATTGGCAGCCTAAACCGGTGAAACCGGCCGTGGACTTTGAGACCTTCGAGAAACTTGATATCCGCGTGGGTAAAGTGCTGGAATGTAAGAAAGTGAAGAAATCAAAGAAACTCCTGCAATTCCTGATTGAAGACGGAATGGGCACCCGCACAATTCTCAGCGGTATTGCCGCCTACTACGCTCCGGAAGACCTCATAGGAAAGGAAATCTGCTTCATTGCCAACTTCGAGCCGCGCAAAATGATGGGCATTGAAAGCAACGGCATGATTCTAAGCGCAGTAAACGCCGATGACACCCTGACAGTTATAGGCCCTGCCGGACCGGTGCAACCCGGAGCCGCCGTTGGCTGACAAACAAAGAGACAGAGGCAGGCCTTATATAAAAAAACTGTTAAATTCTGTTAAAAATACTTCAAAATTTTGTCAAAACAAAAATAAGCAGTAATTTTGTGACGCTTTAATAAGGGACCCCCTTTAGAGGAATCTGGAGAAAGTAATAATCATTACCGGTTGGTCCCGACAAAGCCGACTCGGGGTGTAGCTCAGCCCGGTTAGAGTACGCGTCTGGGGGGCGTGTGGTCGCA
>CAMWXI010000059.1 GCA_947178175.1 uncultured Porphyromonadaceae bacterium
AATATTAATATTGATAAAAGTATTAAGCAAGTTAACAAATTAATCTATAACCGGAATAATCAGTAAGAATTTTGGTTTCTACTGAGCTATTCACAAAACCATTTGAAAAATGAAATACAAAATTTTATGCATTATCTCTTCTATTATTTAAAGAAACCTTATATAAATCAGAAATAATTAAATTCAACTAATAATTAGCTCCAATATGAAAAAAGTCACTCATCTATTATTGCTAATGCTATTTATTGGCAGTCTCGGAGCATCAGCGCAGTTCAAACATTATGACTATAAGATTCTGTACAATCTTCAGGGTCCTGTCAAAGATGTAAAAATCAAAACCAAGACTCCGGTTGTAAAAGACTTTTCTTCTTTTACTCTGTTAGAATGTGGTGCAAAACGTATCAGTGCCATGTCTTACGATGAAACCGGGCGTCCCGTCGGCTTTCAGATTTCAGATTCTGATGAAATCGAGAAATATGATGTTATTTATGGAGCAGACAATCATACTAAAGAAATAATCATCAGTACGATTGATAGAAATGACAATGTAGAGCAAACTGTAATTATGCCGGTTTATGATAAAAACAGACTTCAGGAATTGACCATTGATTCTCCCGGCAATGTTACCCGCTGTACGTACTCGCGAGAAATTTATGACGATTACGGAAACTGGATCAAAAGAAGCGTAAGGATGGAGACAACCGATAAGAAGAATACGTCAACTCCAGTCGTTTCCTCATTCGAAGAGTCCCGAAAAATTAAATATTATATAAGTCACTAAATTTCTCAAGGTATGTTAAAAATTAGATCTCTGACTCTATTAATACTTTCGCTCCTCGTCTCTTTCGCGACTTTCTGCAACGAACCGAAATTTAAATATACAACACTCTACGACCTTGACGGTCCCGTGAAAGAGGTGAAAATCAAAAGCAAAAATCCTATTGTGATAACTAATGCAAAGGTAAAGTTCATGAAAAACGGTGCCCGTAAAAATAGTCTGATGTCTTACAACAATGAGGGATACCCTGTCGGCTATCAGTTTGTGCCATACTCCTGGATTGAAACGGTCACCATTGAATATAACGATAGCAACCGGCCTTCAAAAATAACTCAGACGGAGTATTCCCGGGACAGTCGGAACGTCACTGAAATTACTTTTGAATACGACGGAAAGCGAATTTCGGAAATGACTGTCACAACACCCGAGGTTAAACGAATCTGCAGATACAATGGTGAGGTCAGGGACAATTACGGCAACTGGACAAGCAGGAATGTTGAAATGGAAATTATCTCATTGAAAGAGAGTCAGCCATATCGTCCCATTACATTCGTAGAAACACGAGATATAAAATATTACGACCTTAACTGATGCCACAGATTACGATAAAGGGAGGATGCCCAATGTCATTAAAGAAAATTCATATTACTCTCATGTTATAATCAAAATCTCTGGATATTTAAGGATTATGCATTCAACTCTTGCATTTTCATATCAAAAATTTTCTCAAATCTCTATTTGAGAAGTAAACATACCGGATGCCGGTGTTAGTTTGCCGGCATCCAAAATAAACAATTTCTAACCAGGTATTTGGAATAATTAAACTTGTTTCAAATTCCACAAAATTTTTCAACAATGAAAAAGACTTACTTTTACTCGTTGCTCGCAATTGCCATGACAATCGCCAGCTGCACCAATGAAGAACCCGGTTTTTCAATTAATGAACCGAATCAGTGATCTATCATTGAAAATTTGCAAAATGTATTAGAACTTTAGAAAAAAAGGTAAAAAGTCAATCCAATACTATTGGTTAATTGCATTTTTATCCTTAAATTTGCTTTATCACTATTAAAATAAATTTTTGGAACTAAAAAAATTGTTTTCGCTTTTAGCGATCGGCACTGTTCTTGTTTTCTCTTCCTGCTCCTCAAATGATGAGCCCGAGAATGTAAAGAAAGAAATCGAACCTATCATACCTGATACCGAAATGACAACATATCTCGACGGTCAGCGTCAGACCGCATGGAATATCATGAAAGAGCTTTCCAAGGATAACGATGGTAAAAACATTGCTTTTTCACCGCTGAGCTTTTACCTGACCATGTCAATTGTTGCCGAAGGTGTAAATGATGAGTGTGCGGCTGAGCTGGCAGAGTTCCTAAACTGTGACCTAAACTCGGTTCATCAATATAATAAACAAATACTATCCTCCTTTCCCTACATTGACGCTAAGACAGACCTTAAATTTGCAAACTCAATATGGGTGGATAAAAAATTTACCCTTAATCAGAAGTTCCTGGATGCCGTTAAGGAGAACTACTTCACAGAAACTAATGTCTTGGATTTTTCTTCTGATATGTCTCTGAAGACTATCAACAGCTGGATTTCTGAGAAGACCTCAGGATTAATCTCCGATTTCTTCGAATCTAAGGAAGATCTTAATGACCTGTGTCTGGTCAATTCTTTATATTTCCATTCTCCCTGGACTAATGTGTTTGACAGTAAACATACACAACGCGGAAGTTTCTTCAGAACGGATGCCGGTGCGTATCAATCAGTAGAAATGATGTCCAGGTTGGGATATGAAAATTACGCCGAAGTAGACGGAAGCCAAATACTCGTCCTTCCTTTCGGTAATGAAAATTTCTCAATCTCTTTTATTCTTCCTCCCGAAGGAGTTAGTCTAAGAAATTTCATCTCCAACTATGATCTTCAGAAAATTTGCAAAGCAGCAAAAAAGGAAAATGTAGATATTTACTTGCCGAAGTTTGAGGTAAAAAGTAATGAAACGTATGGTGAAATTCTCAGAAAGATGAATCTGAATCTGCTTTTTGAGCCTTCTGTATGGACCAAAGTCTCAGATTCGAAATCACTTTCTCTTGTTAAGAATATCAAACAATCCGTTTCATTCAAAATAGATGAAAATGGTGGCACTGCTGCATCTGTCACTTCATCCTCATCTGTACTGATGCCTCAATACATTAATTTTAGAGCAGACCGTCCGTTCTTCTATATGATTACCGACAAAACCTGCAATATTCCCATCCTGATGGGAACTGTTGAAAAATTTTGAAAGAGTGTTAGATTTTTATACCCGGGAGGAGGGAAGCCGGAATTATCCGGCTACTCTCCTCCCTCCCTTTTTAATAATATAGTGTGAATTAAACTGATATGAAATATAATCCCGTAAACCATCATATTAGCTTGTAAAACTGAAACAATCTATTTGGAAAATACTCTTTGAAATGTTAATTTTGCAGAGAAAGTGTGATTTCAATACACTTACATACTAACCGAACACCAGAAAAACGAATAAAACAATGCAAAGAGACAACGAAATCTTTGAAATTATCGACCGCGAACACTTACGCCAGCGTCGTGGCATCGAACTTATTGCAAGTGAAAACTTTGTCAGTGATGAAGTGATGAGAGCTATGGGCTCTTGTCTCACCAATAAATATGCCGAGGGTTATCCCGCACGTCGCTACTATGGCGGTTGCCAAGTTGTTGACGAGTCAGAAAATCTGGCAATCGAAAGAGCAAAAAAACTCTTTGATGCAGAATGGGCAAACGTACAACCTCACAGTGGCGCACAGGCTAACATGGCGGTATTTATGGCATGTCTCGAACCGGGTGACAAATTCATGGGTATGGACCTCAGTCATGGCGGACATCTCAGCCATGGTAGCCCGGTAAACTTCTCCGGACTTATGTTCCAACCTATCAGCTACACTGTAGACGCTGAAACCGGAAGAGTCAATTATGAAGAAATGGAGGAAAAGGCTCGTGCGGAGAAGCCTAAATTGATCATCGCCGGAGCATCTGCCTACAGCCGCGAATGGGACTACGCACGTATGCGTAAGCTCGCTGACGAAATCGGCGCTATCTTCATGGTTGACATGGCGCATCCTGCAGGTCTTATCGCAGCCGGCCTTCTTGAAAACCCGGTTAAACACGCTCACATCGTAACCACCACAACCCACAAGACACTTCGTGGTCCCCGCGGCGGTCTTATCCTTATGGGTAAGGATTTCGACAACCCCTGGGGCAAGAAGACCCCGAAGGGTGAAATCAAGAAAATGTCTGCACTCCTTGACTCTGCAGTTTTCCCGGGAGTTCAGGGTGGTCCGCTCGAACACGTAATCGCTGCTAAAGCTGTTGCTTTCGGAGAAGCTCTCCAACCCGAATGGAAAGAGTATGCAATGCAGGTTAAGAAGAACGCTACTGCTCTTGCCAATGCACTTATCGCGCGTGGTTATAAGATTATCTCAGATGGCACTGACAATCACTCAATGCTCGTTGACCTCCGTCCGAAGTTCCCCGACATGAGCGGTAAGAAAGCTGAAAGAGTGTTGGTTGAAGCTGACATAACTGCAAACAAGAACATGGTTCCCTACGATTCCCGCAGTCCATTCCTCACCAGCGGTCTCCGCTTCGGTACCGCCGCTATCACCACTCGCGGTGCTAAGGAAGAACTGATGGAAAAAATCGCTGACCTTATTGACCGCGTCCTCACAAACGCTGACAACGAAGAAGTTATCAAAGAAGTGCGTCAGGAAGTCAATGAAATGATGAATGAATATCCCATGTTCGCATGGTAAAAAATAATATCGGTCGGATTTCTTAATAAAATCCGACCGATTTAATTTTATTCCCCTGGATTTTAACCGGTTGTATTATGAATTTAGATTTTTCCGATTCTCCTTCCATACTTTTTGTCAGCGGCATAGGCACCGATGTCGGCAAATCCTATGCTACAGGCTGGCTCGCAAAAAAAATGGCTGAGGCAGGCAAAAAAGTAATAACACAAAAGTTCATACAGACCGGCAACAAGGATTTTAGCGAGGATATTGAAGTTCATCGTAAAATAATGGGCATCCCGCTGCAGACGGTGGATTTGACACATCTGACAGCTCCGGTTATTTTCTCATATCCTGCATCTCCGGACCTGGCAGCAAGAATTGACCATAAGGAGCTTCGTATTGACATGATTACAGAGGCCACGAACACCCTGAATTCTCAATATGATCATGTGCTTATAGAAGGTGCCGGAGGACTTATGGTGCCTCTTAAAAATGAGTATCTCACAATAGATTATATCCGGGAGCATAATCTGCCGGTAGTCCTTGTAACCAACGGACAACTTGGTTCCGTATCCGATACACTTCTCTCTCTCTATGCGTTGAAGAATCAGGAAATTCCCCTTTTTGCTCTTATCTATAATCCCTATTTCGATAAAGACAAAATAATTGCGGAAGATTCCCGTAAGTATCTCAGAAAATGGATGGAGATGAACTTCCCGGAGGCTCTCTTCATTATCATGGATTGACATTTAATCTTCTTTCTTCTCTTTTTCTTTCACTCCCTTCTCGTTTATATATCTCCTGAAGCAGTGACTATCTTCTCTTAAAATGAACGAAAACGAATCAGTAAAATATCATGTCTCCATTCCAAAGGATGAGCTAAGCCGGTTGCCGGCTGAATCCTTTCAGGGAGAGATTGTCGTAGTAGACTCCTCTGAATTAGTAGAAGATGCCGTCAACGAACTTCTTAAGGAGACCATTATCGGCTTTGACACCGAGACAAAACCAAACTTTAAAAAAGGGTGTCATAACAGAGTTGCGCTTCTTCAACTTTCCACTTACACTAAATGTTTTCTATTCAGGCTTTGTAAGATTGGATTGCCGCAACCTCTTCAGGATTTTCTTCAAAATGAAAAAATCACTAAAATAGGATTATCCATTCATGACGATTTCCACAATCTTAAACTTCTTGCCCCCTCGGTAAAACCGGCAGGATTCATTGACCTTCAGCCGTTTGTCAAACAATTTCTTATATCCGACAATAGCCTTTCCAGGATTCATGGAATTCTCTTTGGAAAAAGAATTTCAAAAAGCCAGCAACTATCCAATTGGGAAGCTCCGGATCTAAAGCCGAATCAGTGTATGTATGCTGCTCTCGATGCCTATGCTTGCCTGCACATCTACTCTTATCTTAATCACAACGGGTTTAAACCCGAAGCTTCAAAATATTACAAACAATTATTATTACCCTCTCCGCCTGCAGAGACAAAAAATATTAATCCCTAAATATAAATCCCTGAGAATTTCATCATGGAAATTCTTAATATAACACTCATCATTGAAAAATTTATTACATGAGAAAGTCTATCTGGATACCTTCAGCAATCTTTATATATTTCTTTGCTATCGCTTTCTATTTTGCTGAGGATTGGATTCGCGGTGGGAAATTACTTAACTTTATTATTCTTTGCTCTTTTGAGATATTCGTCATTATCGGTTCCTTTATTTTTCTTCGCAAGAAAGAACGGTTTGCAGAACAAAGAAAAAATAATTCCCGCCGGACACACTACCCTTCCGAAGAAAATAAACCAAAATAACAGTCATATCTCATGGATTACTGTTCCCCCTTCGGTGTCCTATCCATTATTGTAGGAAACGGGATACTTCAGAAATGCATTTGGAAAAAATCAAATTTAAATTCCGGAACACCGGCTGACGGGAATAGTGAATACGAACGGTCGGAGGAAAATATCGAAGTCCTCAACCTTACTATAAATGTACTGGACTTTTACTTTAAAGAAGGTTATATACCTGATGAACTGTTAAAGGAAATAATAGCGAAATCAGCTATCAGATATGATAATTCTTTTATTGACGCTATAACAGGTATACCGCCGGGAACTACAATTTCCTACTGCAGTCTCGCAGAACGATTAGGGAAACCCGCTATGACAAGAGGTTTAGGAAGGATTCTTGCTTTAAACGACCATGTAATTATTATTCCTTGCCACAGAATAATCCGCAGGAATGGAACTATAGGAGGTTATAACGGCGGAACTGACATAAAGGAAGCCCTTCTTCAACATGAACTCAGATAACCCTATCAATATTCAGCAAGTCCTCTTTACATATTTTTAGGGTAAAATAAAGAAGAATGACATAATGATTAATATTCCCTCACAGCATTTATTATTCGCAAAGAAGCATCTGCTATTTCAGTACTATATATACCTAAATACAAAAAATTATGAACGATAAAGAAATTTGGGAAAGAATGATGAGTGGAGAAATATATGACGCCACTCATCCTCATTTAATTCAGAAACTCGAAAAGACACGCGAACTACTTTATGATTTTAACAACTGTCGCCCCTCCGACGCAAATAGATTAAAGGAAATCATTTCCTTTGTTTTAGGAAGTCATAAGAAATTCTTTCAGATAAATCAACCGTTCCATTGTGATTATGGAGAAAATATCCATATAGGGAACTATTTCTTCGCGAATTTCAATCTTACAATCCTCGACGAGGCGGAAGTGCGAATCGGCGACTATTGTTTTATAGGCCCAAATGTAAGCATTTACACTGCCTGTCATCCCCTTGACTCTGAGAATAGAAATAAAGCTTTGGAATGGGCTGAGCCTGTGACAATCGGTAATAATGTATGGATTGGGGGTAATACCGTGATTCTTCCGGGTGTGACAATCGGGAATAATGTGGTTGTCGGTGCCGGTTCAGTAGTAACGAAAAGTATCCCCGACAATGTTGTCATCGCCGGCAATCCGGCAAAGATCATTAAACAGACAGACTGAAAAATATTTTTTTGACCGACGGAAGATAAGAGATATTTATTGACCGACACATAAAAAACAAAAAGGGTGATAACCTCACGGTTGCACCCTTTTTATAAGTTTCTACAGGTAAAAAATCTTAAGGTAAAAAAGATTGTTATAGGTTCTCTGCAAAGGTACGTATCTTCTTTGAACCGACAAAATTTTTAGTATCAAATTGTCACAAACATGTTGCAGAACATATAAAATCCGACCCTTAGTCATTTTTTTAACCCCAATTTCTTACTTCTATATTAACAATTAGTCAGATTTTATGTTATATAACATGTTTTTTATCCTAAAAGACTTTATCCCCTTTTCTTGAAATTTCCGAATAAATATTTTATTAATCTTGGGGAACAGAGCTTAAAATTCTTCAAGTTGAAATCTATACTACATCCTCTTCCCAATTAAATTTCTCCAGTTTTATCGATTCTCCCGGACGAATCACTCCATATGTGAAACGATTTATCCAATCGCCAAGTACCACTAATTTCCTGTCATGCGGCAATTCACTTACAGTGGCGACATGAAAATGTCCGACGATACAGGCTTCTACATCAGGATGCGCCCGCGTATAGTCTAAAGCATATTCTCTGATATTCCTGATGGTGTCTTCAATATCTCTCTCATCTTCCTGCTTTCCCGCTGTGCCGGAACCTCTGCTGCTTCGGCTCCATCTTTGTGCAAACGGAACAGTCCACCGGGGATTAATCATAGAGAATAATCGCTGACAAACAGAACTCCTGAATAACCGACGCAGAAACATAAACATCCTTGGATTCTTTCCTAATCCGTCGCCATGAGCCACCATATACTTTTTCCCGTCTATCTCAATGATGACAGGCCCGTCTGCAACTGTCAATCCTATTTCCGACTGGAGATATCCGAATAGCCAGATATCGTGGTTTCCAAGCAGCCAAATGATTTCAACCCCTGAATCCGATAACTCCGCAAGTTTGCCGAAAAAGCGGATATAGCCTTTTGGCACAACATAGCGGTATTCATACCAATAGTCAAGGATATCTCCTGCCAGGATTAACTTAGCGGCGTCATTCTTAATTGAGTCAAGAAATGCTACGACACGTCGTTCCGCTTTCCCGGAATCCGGAAAGTATGGGGCACCGAGATGGAGATCGCTGATAAAGTATGTATTTACTCTCTCTTTTGCCATACTTTACTCCTGAATTCAGAGAAAACCGAGTTCAAGTTTAGCCTCTTCTGTCATCATATCCTGATTCCACACCGGCTCAAACACCAAACGCAAATCTACTTTTTCAGGTCCTTCAATGCTTACAAGCTTCTGACGCACATCCTCCATTATGAAATCTGCCGCCGGACAATTTGGGGCAGTAAGAGTCATATCCACATGCAAGGTCTTGTCTTCTGGAGTATAATCTATTTTGTAAATCAATCCCAAGTCATACACGTTTACAGGAATCTCCGGGTCAAAAACCGTTTTAAGCAACTTGATTGCCTTCTGCGTTATTTCGTAAGAAATATCCTCTGTAAGATTTTCCATAATTTTCATATTAACATTTCCATGCAAATTTAACCAAAATCAGTTACCCCTCATCCAAACAACAATAATTTTTCCATAATTTTTCTTATATTTGCAGTTGTGAAC
>CAMWXI010000060.1 GCA_947178175.1 uncultured Porphyromonadaceae bacterium
TCCCTCGAAAATACCCCGCCCTTGCATTAACATTTTTTGTGGAAAGGAGTCTTAAAGTTTGGTGATTTTCATTTGCCGGAGAAGTTTCAATTGTGTGGGGGATACCGGTTTATAAGAGATTCCGGTTCAAAAGAGGGATATCAGGCCTTATAAGGCTATAGAGTTGATGATGTTGCAGATAGCTTTCACATCTTCAATGGTAGTGCCGGGCCCTATGGGGAGACTTAGAATCTCTTCAGCCACCTTTTCGGTATAAGGGTAGGTTTCAGACTGCAAATCTTTATAGCATGGTTGCTTATGAGGAGGCACGGGATAGTGGATGTCAGTTCCTACTCCTTCCTCTGCCAGACGTTGCATGAACCGGTTGCGCAGTCCGTCGGGAATCCTTACAACAATCTGATGCCACACATGGTCTTTCCCGTCACCTTTGATTTCCGGCAGTTTAATCTTAGTATTGGTGATTTCACTCATATAAACGTCAGCTTTCCGGCGTCTCGACTCATTTTCATTATCTGTATGTCTGAGCTTAACACATAGCATTGCTGCCTGAATGGGGTCCAGACGACAGTTTAAACCGCGGAAAATATTGTGGTATCGTTTATCAGAACCATAATTGGATAAAGCTCTGATTGTGTCGGCAAGTTTTTTATCATTAGTGGTGACAGCCCCTGCATCTCCCAACGCACCGATATTCTTTGTTGGATAAAAACTGAAAGCAGCGGCATCTCCGAGATTGCCGGTGGAAAAGCCGCCGTAAAGTCCTTCGGTCTTGGAGACAGCTCCTATTCCCTGAGCATTGTCTTCGATAACTTTCAGTCCGTAGCTTCGGGCAATATTCTTCATTTGCTCGTCCCACGCCACTCTTCCATACAGGTGGACGGTCATTAAGGCGCGTGTGCGATTGGTGATTTTTTCTTCAATAAGAGAGGAGCTTATATTCAGGGTATCAGGGTTGATGTCCACACCTACCGGTATGAGTCCGGCATCGCTGATGGCCAGATAAGTAGCAATATATGTGTTAGCCGGAACCAGGACTTCATCTCCGGGCTTCATTTCCCCCATTTCGATATATGCACGCAGGATGAGTCTCAGGGCGTCCAGCCCGTTGCTTACTCCGACAGCATATTTACTTCCGGTGAGAGAGCATAATTCATTCTCAAGGTTTGTATTTTCCTCGCCCCCTACATAGCGTCCGCTACGCACCACTCTTTCGGCTGCTGCCACAAGTTCTTCCATATAGGGGAGATTACTCTCTTTAAGGTCCAGAAAGGGGTATTTCATTTTTATTTTGATTCGATGAAATTATCTAAGTCCCGCTCATATTCATCCTTGTTGTATAGCCCGTCAACCAGAACCATACATACGCTTCCGGGTGAGAAATTCTCAAGGGTGACCCAATAGCCACGGGGATGTATCAGAGCCTTATTGGGAGAGTCAAGATGAAAGTGTTCCCATTTCTCGCCGTCAAACAGGTTTATGTCCATACTCCCTGCAACGGCAATAAGAACACTGTTTACTTCATTGTGGGAATGCCCCCCACGTTTCTCTCCTTCAGGAACATCATAGATCCAAAAGACCCTTTTGATTTCAAAGGGGACATGGTCGAAATTCTGTGCAAAAGATAATGAGCCGCGGGAGTCAGTAAATTTGGGAAGCTCAAAAATTCCGGGTTTTGTGAAATCCATATCACAAATATAACACATTTAATTCAATTTCACTCCCCCCTGAAAAAAAAAAGCGGACAAACGTCCGCTTTTTAATTTAATTTTTTGGTAGAAATGATTATTTAGAGGGTTGGAACAATTCCTCAATCGCTTTTTCGACCGCCTCTTTTTCTGCCGGGGTGCCTACTTCTGATGCCGACACTTCAACAGCAGGAAGCACCCATACTTTCTGCACAAACTCCCGCAGTGATGAGGTGATATCGTTTTCGCCGCTTCCCTGATGCACAACTACCGGCACTATCCTCTTTTCTGCAAAATCATATTTGTCAAGAAAACTATATACACCCATAGGCATATCCTCCCACCAGTTGGGGGTCACGAGCAGCAGACGCTCCACATATTTCATGCCGCTGTATTTCCCTACAAGTTCCGGACGATGACGCACCTCCTTCTCCATCCTGGTGACAGCCTCAAATTTTTCCTTATCCTCAGGATATGACTCCACCGGTTCGATGGCAAAGGTTGAAAATTCATACCCTTTGTTTTTCAAAGCATCGCCGAGAGCGTCGGCTACTTTCTTTGATACACTCTCTTTCTCTTTGCCCTTCTGTACGAAATAGGCTACTAAAATTTTGTTTTCCATAGTTTTATTCTTAATCGTCTAAAATATTTAGCTAAAAAATGTATGTTGGTTTTTTGTCAAAGAGGTTTAATTCTGTTTATCTCTACAACACCTCGGAGGGAAATACGGTTCAAAAATCAGGCTATTGTTACGGGCTCTGGGACTTTGTCTGAGGGGTCCTGTTTATGCTACTTTATGCTACATTGTAATAAAACTCGGGAGGGTGTTTCAAAAATTGAATTTTGAAACACCCTCCTTTTAAAGGTTCAGTCTATGACTGACGGTTGTTACTTAGCTACAAGCGTGATAGAGTAGGGATGAGTGAGGAGGTTCACAGTCACCTTATAAGTGCCTGCTCCCGGGCTCAGGAGGTTGCCTCCATCCCACTTAAGGTCATCAAGTTCTCCACCGAAGTTGGTTGTCCAGCTTCCGTTAGCACGAATCTTGAACTGTTCTCCTGCCTTGGTGAAGGTCACCTCACCGGTCCAAGTCGTATACTGAGAAGCCTGAGCCTTGGAAGGAGTGAGGGCTATATCTTTACCGTCAGCCCAACCTGTCATTTCGCCTACAAGACCGAGAGTCTCAAGGAGGGTTGCATCAGCCGTCTTATTGATAAGATTCACATTCAGCCAGTAGAGACCGTTTTTCTCAACAGGAATCATATTGCCGTCGTTGAGAATACGACCGGTGTCGAGCTTAATGCTGTTTTCAGTATCACCCTTAGTGTAAAGCACACCGCGGAGGCTTGGCTGACCGGTAAGTCCGAATCCCTTGCTGATGTATGCAGCACCGGTGTATGTGATGAAGTCATCGGTGAGCAGAGTACCGCAGTTTCTGGTAAATGAGTTGTTGTTACCGAATGAAGGCACATAAAGCTTATCAAGAGCGATAGAGATGGTATACATCTTGGTAATCATGTTTGCCTCTATTTTCCAGGGTCCGAAGGGGAGCTTGACAGGAAGACCTCCTAAGACGAGACGGCCTGAAAGATCTGATTCGTAACCGGGTTCAACACCATATACTACAGAGGGATCATCTGTGGGAGAGATGGTGATAGTATAGCCTGCAGCCGCCTGTTCTTCAGAGACATTGACGAAAGCAGTAAATACGGGGTTGTCATACTCGTGGCCTTCGCCATGAATCATCTCCACACCTGTGTCGGGAAGGAATGATCCGAATACGGAGTAAGAGGGACGCACGTCGTATTTAAGGTCAACGGGAGTGACATTCACAGTGTAGACAGGCCACCAGTCTTCACCCTGATAGGGGAGGATGAGAGTCTGACTGCCATCGTTGATGTAGAGTTTATAGCGCACATACATATCCTTTGCATAGGGAGCTTTTCCGAAAAACTCCACAAAGGCGTTTTCCCATGCGTTACCTTCGATAGCGACATCAGCCTTACGAACATCATTCTCTTCAGAATCGTTGATAGCTACCATGTCAACATTCACGGTAGTTCCCTCTTCGAAGTCGGGAGTAGAAGAGAGCTGGAGCACACCGCCAGTCTTCGCGGAGGTGGGGAAATCAGCCTTCATCTCGGTGTGAAGCACGGGGAGATCCAGGTTCTCGTATGTTGCAAGGTCAATAGAGTTCCCGATAAGGAACCGGCTTGAGACACCATTAGAAGACACGAGGGCAGGTTTCTCGTTAACCTGCATTGTGCCGAGGTCGCTGGTGTCTTCGCAGGCGGTGAACAAGAGAGCGCATGCGCCTGCCAGACATAAAATTGATTTTTTCATTGCCATTAGCTTCATAAATTATACTGCAGGTTTATAACTCTCGTCATATTGGAAGATAACCTTCATTTCAACGAGGTTAACGGTTATCTTCATCCAGCCGCCGGGATAGTTCTGGATGTTCCAGTTACCTTTACCCTTGACACAATCGCCTTCGTATACGCCGTCTTCCATTTCTACAGAGGCATTATCACCGTCATTGGCATTAGCACCGATTGAGGGGAGGTTGCCGTCGTCACCCCAGTCTCCGAGTTCCTTGTAGAAGCGGAAACCGGTCTTGGCCTGAGCGTCGGTCATCTCAACATATCCGGTGTAGATTTCAGAGCCTATGCCGTTTTCTTCCTCAGTGAGGGCAACAGTCTTGTCATTGCCGTTGATATCCCAACCCTGATAGTCACCGATGATGAAGATTTCACCCGGTTTGGGAACTACGAAGTAAGGCTGAACTGCATTGAGCTTAAGGACATTTGAATATATTTCAGAATAATTCAATATTCCTGTTTTAGAGGCGGGATCTTTGACATATGCATGCACGCGCACAAAGAGAGGACGCGGAGTGGCATCAAACAGGGCAGCATCCTCCTCAGTCTTCACACCCATCATCGCGTTCATACCCACGGCGATTTCGCGGGCACGCATGGCGATGATACTCTGAGTGTTGACAGTCTGAAGTTTATAAGATGTCGGGATGCCGGTCATCTCTTTCGGATTGTCGGGATTCTGATAAAGAGAGGGGTCATTCTGATCTATCCACTTTTCAGTGTCCTCGATAAAAGAGATTTCCACCTCATACTGTGTCGGGGTTGCAACGCCGTAATTGGGCTGACCGGTAGTGGTCAGAGTGATGGTTCCCTCAGGCTGCAGATAATATGTATAATTGTTAAGGGCAGGCTCATAGATTTGAAAGCTTCCTTCGGGAGCGGGCTGCAGGCGCGGCTGAGTGTCGTCCTTACATCCGGTGAGCCCGAGACCAAGCATAGGAAGAATGGCTGCCAGAATTAATGATTTTTTCATTATTTCTTGTTCTCTTTAAGATTTGGAATTAATATCCGGGGTTCTGAATATATGGCCCGGCGTATGAATTGATCACCTGAGAGGGGATGGGGAAGAGGTTCATGTGGGAGTCGAGTTCAGCACCCAGAGCCACGTTTCCTTTCCAGTTCCAGTTGTAGGCATGTCCGGTGAACTGACCGAAGCGAATAAGGTCAGTACGACGGTTATTCTCCCAGTAGAGTTCGCGTGCGCGTTCGTTAAGAATCTGCGCGAGGGTAAGTTCGGCAGCTCCTAAGTTGTGGCGGGTATCTCCGAAGGCACGTTCACGTATATAGTTCACATAGGCCAATGCCTTGTCAGTGTCGCCAACCGCGCCATTGCTGCGGAGGGCGGCTTCTGCGGCAGTAAGATAAATCTCAGCAAGTCGAATCACGGGAAGGTCAGTGTCGGCGAATGATGCGCTTGAAGAAATTCCATAGTTATTCTTGGAATCGTCGGGATTATACACGCCGGCGCGGTTCAGTCCGGTAGCAGGATCTCTCCATTTGGGCATTGTGCCGTCTGATTCACACTTAAGGTTGGTGAATTTCACGGGAACATAACCATGTTTAAACTCGGTGAAATCGTTATTGGAGATTGTGAAACCGTCAAGGTCTGTCATCCAGAGATAAGTACGACCGTCGGGGCTGACACCGCCTGAGAAGTTAAACTTCTCTGATAACTGCTGGCGGGCGTGCATACACTTCCATGCCGCATTAATACCGAACCATGCGGCAGTGGCGGTTGCTTCGTTGTCCATAGAGGCAGCGATAAGGAATGTTGTGCCTCCGTAGCTTTCGGTAAGTTCGTAAGCGTAAGGGATGTTCCAGAGGATTTCGTTCTGGCCGGGGAGTGCACCGCCGGGTGCGAACATATCATTGTTGGCGCAGAAGAGTGAGAGATAATCCTTTGCAAGACCATGATTTGCGTTTACGTCATGAACGGCGATGATGTTCTGACAGTGGTCCCAGCATTTCTTCCATTCGGCTTTACCGGTGAATACTTCAGCATTGAGATAGTATTTGCAGAGAAGCGCTTCGATACCTTCGCGAGCAACACGACCGTATATGGGATTGCCGGAGGGGAACTTGGAGAGAACATCTTCAAGGTCGGCGGTGACCACGTTGAAGAGTTCAGCGCGGGTCATCTGCGGGGGCTCTTCACCTGTGAGCTGAGTGTCCCAGGCGTAAGCGGCGTTTCCGAAGATATCAATCACATAGAAATAGCTGAGATCGCGGAGAGCGCGAGCTTCAAGACGGAACTGGTCAATCTCTTCCTGAGAGATTGCGGTCTCGCCTGAGCCACCTATAGTTATTCCGTTTTCCGCGAGGCTTGACGGAGAAGTCAGGCGCAGGAAATCGTTGCAGACTGCGATGTGGCAGTAAAGACGGGAGTAAGTACCGAATACATTTTCGTTGTTAGTGCTCCAGGTGGCTGTCACGAGGTCGAAGATACCGGAGTCTTTCCAGATCCAGGCTACTTCGTCTGTCGGGAATTCATTCATCATAAAGATGGCACGGCTCCAGCAGCTGCGGCCATTGTCAAGACCGGAGATGTCGGAAGAGCCGGCACCGGTCTGTCCGGAAACAGCAAGACCGGAATAACACTTGCCGAGGGCACCGCCGAGATATTCACGGGGGTTCTCCTTGAACTGTGCCGGAGTGGTGATGCGGTTGTCCTGAGGGAGCTGGTCAAGGTCGCCGACACAGCTGCTCAGTGAGAGTGTGGCTACCGTCGCACCTACCATAAATATTTTATTGAAAAGTTTCATAAAGTCTTTCAATTTTTAATAATAATTCTGACTGTCTACTAACTTAGAAGGTAGCGATTACACCGAGAGTGAAGGTGACGGGACGCGGATAAACGCTGTTGTCGATACCGTCGAATACTTCGGGGTCAAGACCTTTATATTTAGTGATAACAAACGGATTCTGAACCGCACCGAAGAGTCTCAGGCGAAGATTGTCGTTGAAAAGGCTGGGCCATGTGTATCCGATTGTGATGTTGTCACAACGTAAGAAGCCGGCATTTTCCAACCAGTAGTCAGAGAGAAGAGTGTTAGTAGTCTGACCGCCCTGGAAGTAATAGTCAGCCTGAAGCATATTGCTCAGACCGTAGGAATAGGTTGAGTTCAGAGTTGTGTTGTTAGAGAGTGCATTGTTATAGACATAGTTGCCGATAGATGCGCGGAGCTGGAAGCCGAGGTCCCAGTTTTTCCATGTGAAGGTATTGTTCCATGACATTGTCACCTTCGGGTCACGGCTGTGCTTGATGACGAGGTCGGAGTCGTCAATCACACCATTACCGTCCTGATCGACATAGCAACCTTCGATGGGGTTGCCGTCACGGTCGTATACCTGTTCGTAAAGAAGGTAAGAATATGCGGGATAACCTACCTGGTGAACCTGTACGGTGTTACCGTTACCACCGGAGATGCCACCGACAGTCACGTAAGTACCTTCGTTGTTAAGCTTGGTGATTTTGTTTTTGTTCCAGGCAACATTGAGAGTAGACTGCCATGTGAAGTCAGCAGTGTCAATGATGCGGGCACCGATAGTTGCTTCCACACCGATGTTCTGGAGAGTACCGATGTTCTGGTCGAGCATGTTGGTAGTGAACGCACCCGGAGTAGCAGTCACGAATGAGAGAAGATCCTTGGAGTTGCGCAGATACCATTCAAGTGTCGCGGTAAGACGGTTGTTCCACCAGCCCATGTCAACACCGACGCTCCATGTAGTTGTTTCCTCCCATTTGAGGTTAGCGTTGTATCCGTTGGGATAGTAAGTGTTACCGGCAACGTTGTTGATATCTTCCTTCCAGTTGATGTTTGGATCCTTGATATACTGTCCGGTGTAGACATTAGGATAGAAAGAACCGGGAGTAGACTGAGAATAGGTAGGCATATAGGGGAACCATCCGCCTACATCCTGCTGACCAGTGATACCCCATCCGAGACGGAGCTTAAACTCGTTCATGTTGTCGCGAACGGATTCCATGAAAGGCATATTATTGATCTTCCATCCGAGAGCGACAGAGGGGAAGAGACCCCAGCGATTCTCCTTGGAGAAGCGTGATGTTCCGTCGTCACGAAGAGTGAAAGTCAACAGATATGTGTCCTTGAACTGATAGTTGATACGACCGAAGAAGCTGACAAGCATAAGGTTTCCGGAAGTATAGGGATAAGTGAGGTAGGCGGGACGGCCGACGGTATAGAGAGTCTTATAACCGGAGGGCTGGTCCGAGTCGGCCATGATGACCTGCATAGGATTGTCAGGGTTGGTCATCTGCGGGATGATAGCACCGCTTGCGTTCTGATAGCCGAGTGTTTCCATGATAGTACCGTTGCTGCGGTTGTGATAGTCAAAGCGCTGCCATGAATAACCGGCCATAACGTCAAGATTAGACTCGATAGCATCGAAATCTTTCTTATAATTGAGGTAGAAGTCAAGCAGGGTATTGCGCTTGAGTTCATAATACCAGTCGTGGGTTGCGGCACCATCCTTGAAATTACTCTTCCAGGCAGTTGAACTGTTGGCGGCAATGTAAGTGTCGGAAGTTGATTTGGCTACGTCATAACCGAGGTTCAGGTTGGCGTGAAGCTCGGGAAGGAAATGGAAGGCGTAGTCAATCTGGATATTACCGTTAGAACGCCAAACGTCAGAATAATTATTCTTATCCTTGATGATAGCCAGCGGGTTGGTTGAAGCGTTTTCTTCAATCTTATTGTATTTTCCGCTTGCCACGAAACTATAGCCGTTATAATAATACTTCAGGCCCTCAACGGAACCATCGGCTACGGGAGTGTAGCTCATGACGGGAAGAGTGGGGTTGAAGCTGATGGCAGAACCGATAGAACCGGTGTCCGCCCAGTTGTTGCGGATGTAATAACCTTTGACATTGGCATTGATTTTAAGTTTGCCGTCAAAGAATTGCGGTGTGAGGTTGAAACCTGCAGTGACACGTTGCATACGGGTGTCTTTCAGGATACCTTCGTTGCTTGCGTAAGAACCGCTGACACGATAGGGGAGCCAACCGAGAGTACCACCCACGGAAAGGTTATAATCGTGAGATACGGAAGTGCGGAGCACCTGGCTCTGCCAGTCTGTGTCGGCATCGCCGAGGAGT
>CAMWXI010000061.1 GCA_947178175.1 uncultured Porphyromonadaceae bacterium
ATACAAAATTATGAGCATATTAGTTTAGAGCACAAGAAATTTATTTAGATCGGACGGATTATTTACATTTTCCTGATTTCTAATTTATTGATTTCGAATTAACAAATTTTAACAAAATCACAATCCTATATTATGCACATTCACGGTGACAGTGTGCAAACTGTAAGAAAGAGCATATAAGCGTGGCAAGATTTTACATCTACCTAATTATCTGCAAATTACAATAAGGATTCAGTCACTCATCTATCTACTTTTACAAAAAAATTATGTAAATAGTTGGGTTTAATTAGGTTTATTTACTATCTTTGAGCAGTACGAAATCAGAAATCTTAAAAAAACTTAACTATATAATGGAACAGACTCTGGTTATCCTCAAACCATCAGCAGTAGAGCGTTGTCTCATCGGTGAAGTAATTTCAAGAATTGAAAAAAGAGGTCTCATCATTTGTGGCATGAAAATGATGCAACTTGATGAATCTATCCTTCGCGAACATTATGCCCACCTTGTAGACAAGCCGTTCTTCCCTTCCATTGTTGAATCAATGACTGCCTCTCCGGTAGTTGTCATGTGCCTTAAAGGTGTCGACGTTGTTAATGTGTTCCGCACTATGACCGGTGTAACAAACGGTAGAAACGCAACCCCCGGCACTCTCCGCGGAGACTTCTGCATGAGCGGTCAAGCAAACATTGTTCACGCAAGTGACTCTGTTGAGAATGCAAAAATTGAGATTAATCGCTTCTTCAAACCTGAAGAAATTTTTGATTACACACCGGCTCTTATCGGCTATCTCTACGGCACAGACGAGCTTAAATAACAGAATATTTAAGTTCTCTATTTATATTAACCTTGACAATAGTGAGATACTCTCTTCAGAAAATAATGAACATTAAAAAAATATTAAGCTTAGCAATAATTGCTTGCGCAGCAGTCCCCGGGACATTTGCCCAGTCATCAAAGGCAAGTCGCCATTCGGCAGCCCATAGACAACTGCTTGCCAACCAAACAAAAAGCACAGACAAAATACAATTAATAGAGAAATCATCATTTATTGATTTAATTGATGATATCGAACCTGAACCGGACCTTTACACCGAGGGATGGAACTCAAAACGCGTAAATCCTTATCGCGAACAGGATGTTCCCTCTTCCAAGGTTATTGACGTTACAGGATATTGTATGCCTGTACCGGGATATATCACCTCCAATTATGGTTATCGCGCGAAGTTCGGTCGTATGCACAAAGGCGTTGATTTGAAACTTAACACAAATGACACTGTATATGCTGCATTCGACGGTAAGGTTCGACTCACCAACTATGAAGCCAAAGGCTATGGTAATTACGTTATCATTCGCCATCCTAACGGCCTTGAAACAGTATATGGCCATCTTAACAAACATCTCGTTAAACCGAATCAAGTAGTAAAAGCCGGCCAGGCTATCGGACTCGGAGGAAACACCGGACGCAGCACAGGTCCCCACCTTCATTTCGAAACCCGATATATGGGTTACGCCATTAACCCATCGGCAATTTTTGACTTCGCAAACCATACCACTCACACCGACACCTATACATTCTCAAAATCCACTTATACTCAGCCACGTAACTTTGCCCCGGCCCGCAACTATGCCGATGCCAAAGAGTCAGAGAATCTTTACAAAAAAGGTGTGACTGCTACCACTTATACAGTGAAGGCAGGCGATACACTCAACAACATCGCACGTGCCTACGGCCTTTCCGCCACAACTCTTAGAAAACTTAATGGTCTCAAATCTGAAGATCTTATAAAAACAGGACAGGTTCTGAAATTGAAATAATGACTGCTCTGAATGCCCATACGACCATGCGATAGTATGAAGAACATTATATTAATATTATTGATACCTCTTTTGAAATTTTCTGCAAATGCAGAAAATTTCGTGTTTACATACGAAGGGCAAACACTTACCTATACTGTTCTCAGCAAAGAGGAAAAGACAGTCTGTACTCAAGGTGGATATTATTCAGAGGATCCGGAAGAAGAGGGGATGGTTTCCTTCAATCCGGGGAATAATATTTCAGGCGAACTGATTATTCCGGCAACTGTCAGAGACGAAAACAATCAAACATATACTGTCACATCTATCGGGAATTATTCCTTTATGTTTAACGACATTACATCTGTGATTATTCCCGAATCAATAAATATGATTGATGATTGGGCGTTCTGGGGTTGCAGCAAACTGAAGTCTGTATCTATCGGTGAATCAGTTACTAAAATCGGGTCACACGCATTTGACGGATGCAGCGGTCTAACCTCGGTTTTTATCCCCGACTCCGTTACTGAAATATGCGATTGTGCATTCTATGATTGTACGAACCTTACAACAGTTAATATTCCTGAACGCGTTACAGAAATCAACAGCTGTGCGTTCAAAAATTGTGTTAAACTTTCAGCAGCTCCGCTTCATGACTATATAACAGCCATTCATGATTACGCCTTTGCTGACTGTTCCCGTTTGTCATCCGTCTCTATACCGGGTGGTGTAACTACTATTGGAGAAGGAGCCTTCTTGGGTTGTTTCCGCATGACAAAAGTTTATTATAACACTACTAATCCGGTTGAAGGAAAGAAAGAAATCTTCTTAAGCGTTCCGAGTAATACTGTTCTATTTGTTCCGGAAGAAACAATTGAACAATGCAAGGTTATAAGTCCATGGATGCATTTCAACAATATTCAGGCCTACGAATTCCCCAGTGATGTCAAAGAGATTGACACTGAATCCGGTATCATCGCTGATGAGGTATATGACATTCACGGAATTAAACTCGAAAATAATATTGACAATCTCTCAACAGGAATATATATCATTCGACAAGGAAATTCAATCACTAAAATAGCCGTAAAGTAAGATATCGTAAAGTACGATTTAAGAACTTTAATATGCCAATATTGTGATTTAATTATTGATATAGGATACTTACAAGTCTACACACACTGTAAATCCTCTAATATTAATCTGAAGAAATCACCGTCTTCCCCGCAAATATTAAGTAGTATATTTAAAGCGGTAATATTTAGATATTATTTAAAGGTGCTACGGAGATACCCTGTGAATAAAAAGGAAGAGGATCTCTCCATTTAACAACCGGCTTCGCAGACTTTACTTAAAAGACACGAATTTACCTTCATCAACTATTGTGGGAGCTGACTCACCAAAGTCCGCCTCACTCAACTTTTTTATTCTTCTTGCCACAGATTTTCCAACGTCGATCCTTGGACCCTCTCCCCTTTTCTGCTTAAAGCTATAGATATTCCCGGATACAAAATCACCTTCCTTATCTATCTTTATTTTAATTAACGGAGCCTCTCCACTTTTTCCCGTGATGTTCATTCTATATGGGGTACAGAAATTTCCAAGGCTATACATTATCAGCTTACCATTATAAACTTCCATACCTCTCACCACGTGAGGGCCGTGTCCCCATACAACATCCGCTCCGGCATCAATAACAGAATGTGCGAAAGAATATACGTTCCCTCTCTTTTCGTCATGAAATATTTCCATTTCCTTTGGCACCCTGTCGTAGTCGTTTCCCTCAGCTCCACCATGCATTGAGACTATCACTATGTCTGCTTCCTTACTTAATTCATTTACCTGTTTCTTTGCTTTCTCCTCTTCATTAACTGAATAAGATAATCCTCCCGCTGCATAACCTATAACGGCAATTTTGATTCCCCCTTTCTCTAAAATGGAATAAGGTGCATGATTTATAATTCCGGAAAATTTGATTCCGGATATATTCAATGATTTTATTGTTGTCTCAAGTCCATCAATTCCGAAATCCAATGAATGATTATTTGCAAGATTCAGATGGTCGAAACCGGCTTTCTTCAAAACTTCAGAAAAATATGTAGGAATTCTGAAATAATAGCAATTCTCCGAATTTTCACATTCCTTACGGGGTATTCCATTATCGCAAATTGTACCTTCCAGATTTCCAAATGCAAAATCGCACCCTTTCAAAATATCCGTACAATCCTCAAACAGATATTTTCCCTTCTCTCTCGGGATATATAAATCATCGACATTATCCGGGAATGTGGAACCCGGCATTATGTCTCCAACAAATGCCAAAGCCAATATTCCCCCCTCGGGATTATCCACTGAATCATTATACTGTTCTGAAAGTTCAGCTGTTTCAAAACTGTCTGTACCCACTGATTTTTCATTTCCCTTACGAGAGCAGCCTGATGACAGAATGATTCCCATGAATATGAAAAAGAGGATCCTACAATAATAGGAATCCTCAAATCCTGATTTCCACATATCCTACTGATTAGGTTCTGTTACTTCCCTTGTAGATATCTGATGGTGGATATATTGGTATATCCATCCTTGTTAGATACTATATTATATTTATTCTGATACCCGAGGCTTAACGACTTGTTGAGATTTTCTATCCCTTTTTCAAGGTCGCCCGTCTGAGCATAATACATTGCGATATAATAATAATCCTCTGCCGAAAGTTTATCTGCAGACAGAGTGCTTATAATAGCGTCAGCATCTATTTTCTTTCCTGATTTAGCCTTCGCTATAGCGCGATATGCCAATACGGGCATGTCTGTACCTTCAACATTCCCTGCTCTGATATAGTCATTTACCGCACTTTTGGAATCTCCAAGCTTATTCTCAAAAAGATATCCCCTTAATAACAGGGCTTCGATATTTTCAGGATTTGTCATTATAACTTCTGACAATAATTCCTTACTTTTTTCAGGTTGGTCAAGTGCTATACGGCATTTTGCAGAAATCATCTGTGCTTCCTCATAACCGGGAGCAGTCTGCAATGCCTTATCCAGTTCAATAAGGGCAGCGGCCGGCTTATTCTGGCGGTAGAGGATTTCTCCCTTGGTTGTATAATTCTCAACCGTAGGATTCTCAAGAATGGCCTTATTGATATTTTCCAAAGCCTCTCCCTGATTATCAAGCGCCATATCTGTTAATGCCATAAGGCGGTAAACTCCTCCCTGACGGGCATCTCTATTCTCAAGAAGCTTCATCAAAGAAGCACGAGCTTCCGCATATCTTCCGCTACGATTGGAGAGAACACTCTTCATCAATAATAACGGAGCCGGAGAGGTGGTTTTGGAGATAGAATAGTCTAAGGCTGAATTAACGGCATTAAAATCCTTACTTGCAAGTTTCACCAATGATTCAAGTGCTCTATCATCACCATTTGAGAGTGAATGACCTACAATATAGTTGGTTGCTGCCCGCTCGTTCTCCCCCATCTCCTTATATAGGTCACCAACACGGCAATATGTGATATAGTTTGAAGGGTCGGCATTGGCAGCTTCAGTAAGCAATGATTCAACTTCCGAAGTCTTTCCCATCTTTATGTTGGCCTGCGCCATACCGAAATACGCTTCCTGACTTCTTGATTTCAGCCTTTGCAAACTTGAAAATGTCTTATAGGCTTCTTCAGGGCGATCCAGATAAAGCAATATATTCCCCTTCTTATAAGTATTCGCATAATCCGACGGGTTGATTGATAATACTCTCTCAGTAGCCTCAAGAGCTCTATTGTAATCCTTCAATTCTATGGATACATCCGCTAAAAGAGACAACTCTCTTACATGCATTTCTTTATCTTTGGAAGGTGTATTCTGGAGAGCCTTCACTATGTCATTAAAAGATTTGTCATATTCCGAGAGATTGAAATATTGGGCTGCTCTCTGAAAAAGGGTCACATAATCTTTTGGGTCTTTCTCAAGTATCTGATCATAACCATTTAACATTGCCTGCGACAATGGGTCTATCTGCATAGCCATTATATTTGTTCCAAACAACAGAAGGCAACCTGCTATTAGCAAACCATGTCTTTTCATTGTAGTATTATCTGATTTTATCTTATTCGGTCAAAAACGAATAATGTTATTATTTTGAAATCCTGTTATAAGCGTCTCTTATTATTGTGAGACTTTCAAGTAATGCTTCCATCTCCGACAACGGAAGCATATTCGCGCCATCACTTTTTGCCTCCGAGGGGTTACGATGGGTCTCCATAAATAGCCCGTCACATCCTGCCGCTATTGAAGAACGTGCGATTGTACTTATCATTTCAGGACGTCCTCCGGTCACGCCCTCAGTACGATTGGGTTGCTGTAACGAATGTGTGACGTCAACAATTACCGGACATTTACATTCATTCTGCATAGTGGGAATCCCACGCATATCCACAATTAAATCTCCATACCCGAACATGGTTCCACGATCAGTCACTGCCACTTTATTGTTCCCTGCATCTCTCACTTTTTCTACGGCAAACCTCATGGATTCCGGAGATAAAAACTGGCCTTTCTTAATGTTAACCATCCTACCGGTTTTAGCGGCTGCTACTAACAAATCGGTCTGTCTGCAAAGGAAAGCTGGAATTTGGAGAATATCTACATATTCAGATGCTATGGCAGCTTCTGACGCTTCGTGAATATCCGTCACCACCGGCACACCGAATTCCTCTCTTACCTTTTTCAGTATCTTCAGAGCCTTCTCATCTCCAATCCCTGTAAATGAATCGATTCTTGAACGATTTGCCTTTCTATAACTGCCCTTGAAAACATATGGAATCCCAAATTTGCCTGTGATTTTCAACATTTCCTTTGCTATATCAAGAGCCATTTCCTCTCCTTCTATCACACACGGACCCGCAAGCAAAAAGAAATTGTTTCCTTTACTGCTATATAGATATTCTAAAATATTTTCCATAATTAATCTTTAACTCCATCCGTAATATATCAATAACTTGAAAATGATATTATGACCTTGAAAAATGTAGATTCATTTCAATGTTCAGTTATCCTTTCTGAGTAATCATTTAAAATATGAACACTCTGAAGTCCATATAACGCCGCTGTTTCGGTTCTTAACCTGTTTTTTCCAAAAGTGACCGGCTTAAAATCTTTTTCCATTGCAAACCGCACCTCCTTAGGGGAAAAATCCCCTTCCGGACCTATCACTATTACTGCATTACTCCCGGGATTGTAGGCATCCACAAAAGGAATCCGACCTATTGCATCGTCACAATAACCAAAGAATTTTGCACCTTCGTGATGTTCTTCCAGGAATAGTCTGAGGGGAACAAGTTCATCAATCTCGGGCATGACACCCTTCAGACTCTGTTTCATGGCTGATATGGCTATTTTCTGTAACCTCTCTGTCTTTATAACCTTTCTCTCGCTTCTGTCGCATAAGATCGGAACGATTCTGTCTACCCCGATCTCCACACTCTTCTCCACCAACCATTCCATTCTGTCCATATTCTTTGTCGGTGCTACAGCAAGAGTAATTGACGGAGTCCAGACTTTGGGAAGAGACATCTCTTCAAGAATCTCTACTTTCGTACGCTTTGAATTTTCTCCAACAATCACACATCTGTAAAGATTCCCTTTCCCATCCACAACCTCAATTTCATCTCCACATTTCTTTCGCAGAACACGGATGGCATGGCCGCTCTCTTCCTCCGGAAGAGCGAATTCATCTTTAAGATAGGGAGAATAAAATCTTATCATTAAAATTCAAGGTTATCAGATTTTTATCTTTTCACTTAGTGAGCAACTCATCCTTTTCCTCGGCAGTGGCTATTTCTCTCTTTGTAAGATTCTCTTTCTTCTCCTTAAAAATCAACATAAAGAGAACTGCGACTACCAATGCATATCCGGCAAAAATAAACCAACTTGTGCGCCAGCCTTGAAGCTGAGCGACAGGATCATCCTGAATGCTTTCAGCGAAGACAAGATTGTTTACAATAAAGGTACCCGCAATGAACGTACCCAAGGATGCCCCGATTCCATTGGTCATCAGCATAAAAAGACCCTGTGCCTGAGAACGCAACTTACTGTCTGTCTTTAAATCTACATATAAACCTCCGGACACATTGAAGAAATCGAAGGCCACACCATAAACGATACATGAAAGAATGAGGAATGGAACTCCTGAAGCACTTGTATTGCCTATCCCGAAGAATCCGAATCTAAGCACCCATGCAAACATGGCCATAAGCATAACTCCCTTAATTCCGAATTTCTTCAGACAGAACGGAATCATTAATATACACAGAGCTTCGGCACACTGCGAAATTGAAATCAGGAATGTTGGATTCTTTGCCCACCAATCCGACATATATTGCGGAACATTACCAAACTGGCTGATAAAAGAGGATCCATAACTGTTTGTAATCTGTAATGACACACCCAGCAACATGCTGAAAATAAAGAATATTGCCATCTCCTTCTTCTTAAACAATGAGAAGGCCTTAAGACCGAAAGCATCGGCAAGTCCGGCACTTGCTCCCTTATTTACATTGCAGGCGGGAAGTGTCAAACTATAAAGTGCCAATACGAAGCTTAGTATTCCGGAAGTATAGAACTGCCAATAAGAATGTTGAATTGTTTCTCCTCCTATAACCACGAAGTTTACGAACAACTCGGCCACGATGAATCCTACAGTGCCTAAAGTTCGGATTGGAGGAAATGCTTTTACCGTATCCATACCGTTCTTTTCCAAGCCACTAAAGGCTACAGAATTACAAAGTCCTATCGTGGGCATGAAAAATGCCACAGAAACAGTATATAATGTAAACAGCAAGGGGAATGACAATTGTCCCGTGGCAGATATTTCAGATGCAGCGATTATTCCGGCGCCCACCATTGCACCTCCGGCTATGAAATGACATATGGCCAGCGTAATCTGAGCAGGAATCCATTTGTCAGCTACAGTTCCGATAAGTGCAGGCATAAAGATTGAAACCAATCCCTGCACGGTATAAAACCAAAATACATATCTCCCAAGTCCATATTCTCCGAGAAACATCCCCATTGAGATAAGATATGCACCCCATACTGCAAACTCCAGGAAGCTCATTGCTGCGAGTCGCATCTTGATTTGTGTGGCAATTTTCATTCAGTATAGATTTTAAAGTAAGTTTTCTTCTTATTATTTGATAGATTGAAACCGACAGACTGCGGTTATTCAATTTTATTCTATCCAACAAAGTTAAGAATTTTTTGTAACTATTCGGCAAGAAATATATTCCCGAAGTGTATTTTCAAACAAAAAAAAGCAGACCTTTAATAGTCTGCTTTTGTAGCGGGATCGAGAATTGAACTCGAGACCTCCGGGTTATGAATCCGACGC
>CAMWXI010000062.1 GCA_947178175.1 uncultured Porphyromonadaceae bacterium
TTTTATAACCATATTTGACTATTTTAGGTTCGCTATAAAGACGGAATACTTAAATAGATAACATTTTTGGAACTATACTGATAATTGAAATGTGTTATAATGCTTTATTTAAGCAAAAAACGTGCCAATTCCTATTCCATTTATCTCGGTTTAGGAATTATTACGAATTATCTTGCTAATGAAATATTGCAGGAGATGCCGTAATTTGAATTGGAAGTAGGATATGAGGAATTAGAAACTAACGGAGTATTTATCTGATGATCGAAAAATGCAGAAAGGGTAATTCTCTTACTCAGCTGATAACTGGCCATAAAGTTAACGGAGAAGGTCTGGGTTCCTGAAGTAGCCTGAGTATAAGCTGTTTCAATTTTTCTAATAAGTGATTGATTATTAGCAAATGAGAAATCAAGATTTAATGACAAATCATTAGAAACTCCCCCTTGTTTGCTACCAATCTTGATAATTGAACTAAAGTTGGCAATCTTATATCCGGCTCCTACTGTAATCTGTCTACTAACAGTCTCAACCAATTGACCTGCTGCTGAATTAAGATTCAGAGTTCGTGAGTCTCTGTACTCTGCATTCAGGGTTAGCTCATTGTGGAGAGTTGCTTTAACTCCTACTAACGGATTAAATTTCTCTGTGATTGCTACTGAAGCTATATTATAAGGGGAAGACGGAACCGGACGTTGAGTAAGTTCATCCATAATGAAACCTAACTCCCCGTTTGCCCCAACCCAATTCATATAACCGCTATAACCTCCTACAGCGTATGTGCATTGATAGGCATGACTGATAGTTAAAGCCTTAAATACCTTACTTAAGTTCCCAATTTTATTCAGGCCGTCGTATGTTACTCTCCAGTTTGGAAGGACAGAAGAGAGTCCCTGGAAGTGATTGAGTTTTATAGTTTTGGCATCCTGACCACTATATGCAGCGATAAAGGCCGGTATCAAAACATCTGCACTTGTTGTACTGATAGAGCCGTTTTCCGGACTATATGGCGCACCCGCTAGTGGATTACCTTCCATGAAACCTGTAGAGGGATAATTGAGGTGCAAATACTCATTGTTAATTCTTCCTGCAACAATAGGAATATTATTAAGGAATTTTGAAAAGGCCTCTGAAGAATATCCGTCAGCAGCATTGAATGTTTTTAAAGCTGAGGCTATGGCGATATGCGTGCGGGTGTAGGACCCAGTACGATCTGTCGGCATACCAGAATACATGAATTGAATCTGTCGTGTACGGTTGTCTGTAAGATTTGAAGTCAACGTAATCTTCAGGCCCCTGATTGGCTCAAGTGTCAATTCAAAAGAATATTCCGTCCCTTGATTCCAAATGGCAGGTGAAACCTGGTCACTTGAAGTCATAAGCCATTTTCTATCGAGTGCCTTCTTGACATAGCTTTCGTCAAAGAAGCCGAACGCAAAATCCAATCCAGGTGACATTGGCCCATATTGATTGGACTGTCCGAAGATATCACCGACATTAGGTGTAAAGAGTGGAAGATTTAGAGAATGAGAAGATCTGTATCTGAATGATGCACTTCTCGGCATCATCAAGAAACGTAAGGTGTGTTCAGCAAGTTCTTTACCGAAGTTCCGAGTGTCTTCCTTCAATTCCTCTGTAACAGTTACTTTAATATTTGCCTTCCCCTTTGACAATATTTCTATTCTATTATCGTCAACAATCTTTGTTTCAAGGGTTATCGGATTCCCCTTACTGGTGGCCTTGAATTTCACCTTTTTTGTCTTCAGATTATGGACAATCATTGTGCTGCTATCCATGGATAACGTGTATGCCCGTTCAAACTTTCTTGCCTTCTTTGACGGGGCAACCTTGGATTGCTTATTCTTTGGTCCCGAATTGCTTGCAAATCTTTTATTAATATTTTGAAGATATTTTGACTTATTGTAAAGGGTTTCAAAATTTAGCCGTGCGTCAGCATTCCAGGAAGATTGATTCTGGATTGTATTCCCAAGATAAATGTCATCAATTGTTGCTCCCTTATCCCAACGATATGTTGATGTATAGGTCACGTTTGCCGTAAGATAGTCTAAGAAAGCAATTTTATTAAAGGGTGCACGGTAGCTTCCAGTAAATGTCTGATTATAATTCCATGGCGTTCCCAGATTTCTGATTGAAGACATCACGGTGTCCTTCCAATCACGATACTTGTCCGGGAATAATCGCTTGTTGACAGCACCTATAGTTTCCTCTATCCTTGCTGTCGTGTTGGAAGAGAATGATAAATTAAGACTTTGAATTATGTTCCAATTTAGTGTCAGCTGTCTGTTCCAATAAAAGTTCTTGCTGACCTGCACAGGGAGTTGAAAATCCACATCAACCTCACTTCGTGTCTGCTGCTCGTAGTAATAGCGAGTCATGTTTGTGAAGAAAGTAAGATTGTTGAAAAGCCAATTTATCTGCCATTCTTTTAGGAATTTCACATTCTTCCCTTTTCCTTTCAAGTTCTTAAAAGGCTTTAACGGATTTATCACCGGAGAATAACTATATTGGAAGCTACCTCTATAATCATTTGTGTTTTCATACTGCGTAGTGGGATCTTCATTCTTTTGTCGATTAAATGAAAAGGCTAATTGGAAATTTGCCGGATCCCAAGGCATAGGAACCTTACTCTGAACATTAAATTTCAGATTTGAGATTGAGAAACTTTCCGTAGTCTTTCTTGTTATCGCATACCCTTTGATTGAGTCTCTTTCATGTTTGGTTGCTGCTGCCTCAAGAGCTTCTTTCAACAACATATCCTGATCAAGAGGATTATATTTCGGTGTGGTTGTCTCCTGAGACTTTGAATAATATATCGGTGCTGAAAGTTTAGCTTTTTCAGGCACAATTCTTCCTAAATCTCCCTGAACTGCAATGTTATATTGTGTATAATCCTCAAGACGACGAGATGCCAGTCCCTGATCAACGCCACCGAATCCGCTTGTCTCTTTATGATATGCAAAGTTTACCATTGCCACATCACTCAGCGACAAGTTTGCATTTGCGTTAAGTGCCCAACCGCCGTCCTGATTAAAATCAGTGACTTTTAATTCATTTACCCATACTGTACCATCCTTCACAGAACTTGAACGGTTACGCACGCCAATCAACATAACCCGCACGTCACTCAATGTCGGATTCCCCAAAACACTGATTGTATTATGCTCGTCTGAAGGGTCCCGACGTGAATAGACACGTGTATAACTTGCTCCTTCAATTCCGGCACTTCTGTCATGATTACGCTCTTTTTTTACTTCCGTAAGTGCATCAAAATCTATATCAAGCCTGTTGGACAACGGCCAAACCTTAGCTCTGTCTGCACTCGAGTAGTTGTTGTAGCTTCCGTGGGCTGTTAATGAAAGAGGTATCTCATACTCATAGTAGTTGTTCTTAATGTCTGAACCAAGACGAATAAAAATTGACAGGTCTCCATTCTTAAGATTTGTCGGATCATCAATAAAAGACTCGGCATGAACCCACATCTGCATCTTTTTATAGATACGGAGATCCAACTGCGTATTCTTATAGATTCCTCTTGCATCTCCTGGCTGAAGACCGGACACCCTTAATTGTAATGACTGCTCATTTAGCTGCGTGGCCTGACTTTGTCCTGGATCCTGTATTCTATCCACCCCGGGGGGCAAGACATAGTTAACAGGTGTACGCTCGGCATTTTCTTCAATATTTACAACCGACATATCCAGCTGTCCCTCAGCCGGTGAGTCATTTCTTGAGTTCAGATTAAACTCATAATCCCGCCATTCTCCTCTTACAAGTTCCAAAGTAGCAAAACGCAGGTGCGTTGTCTCTTTGAATCCAGTCATATACATTCTTGCAAAACGGATTGTAGAGAAGTCATTTATTCCGCCTACTACCTTATCCGGACTTGACAAGGGTATCTTAAACTGATACCATGTGACAGTCTGATGTGAGCCATCGCGAACAGGTATTGTTGAAACCTGTTTGTCCGCTATATAATTCTTTCCAACAACTAAATCTTCAGGGCGGATTGAGACTTTATATTCAAAATACCTTTCATACTCATTAAGAGTATTATCCTGATTTATATCCTCAACATCAGGAACACTTCTTGAAGATTGATATTGCGGATTAGGACTTTGATCGGGTGATAGAGAGTTTCCTTCTACTCCGTTATAATGTTTGTATCGGTCAAGTATTGATGAATGATGCTCGTCATACCAGTTACTTCTATAGAAGTGATAATTATCGCCGGCAGGGTCGTTCATTGGAGAGAAGGGATCTTCCTGCATCTCGGCAACAACATTTGCCGGCAGTTTTGCTCTTAGTTCGTCAAGATAAGATTTATAAGAGTCGAATGTGAACTCATCATCATTAGGGAGACCGTCAAGACCGACGTCTTGAAGAAGTCTGGCGTCAGGGGAATTCTCAAAAGCATATGTAAGGGAGTTTTGAGAAGAGACTCGACCCCACTTGGTTTCTGCAATAAATCTATTGTCTCCGTCAACCGGGAGACCATTCTCATAACTCTTCATTCCGTCTTTCAGGATATCTTCACTTATTTCTCCGAAATTGAAATAAAGATCACCACCCTCTTTGTTGGGATTTTCATCATCCATAAATGGGTCCATCATCCAGAACTGGATATACTCTACATTTGAATTCTCAAAATTGGAGTTATCCATCTTTCTCATGATTCCACCCCATCGACGTTCAGGATAAAGCAAGGAGCCATCAGAGTCTATATCCTTGCTGTCAAGATTGTATGGTCCGCGCTCTTTTGGGTAGAATGAAAGATTGAATGTCTGAATAACATTAGTCTCTCCATTATTAAGTTCTCTGGTGGGGAACAACTCGTTAACAGTTACTTCTCGAACGTATGGGTTTGATAGTTGTTTCAGGTCATTTTTAAGATAGCTTGGAATGGATGAAGAATTTCTTTGAGTAAAAAGACGATCTATATAGTTCCATGCAAGCAATGCCCTGTTCTTTCCGTATGCAACATCATTACTTAATACGGCTTCCGGGAACAAAGCGTCAGCCCCCCCATCGTAAGGTGTTGGAGCTAAGAACCATGAATAGGGATTTCGCAGGTCAACACCAATCTGCGTTGACTCAAAATCATCAATGAAACTTGAACCTCTATTGGAACCGCTTTTCTGTTTATGGGGGACAAGCTGTGCAAATTCTGCATTAACCTTAAATGAGGATGGTGCAGTCGCATTGATGGTCGGTATCTTGTTCAGAAGATTAGTCAACCACATGAAATCTTTATTATAATTGAGATTGACACCCCACATGGTGTTGTTTATCACCTCGTCTCCGATATTAACTTTCTCCGTTAATGATTTTTCAGAGAAATTCATAAGTGTCGCTCCCAAAGTAAATGCTTTGCTAAACCGATACTGTGCATCAAGACCCAACAGTGTTTTTCTCTGCATGCTGTACAACGACTGGTTTTCCAGGGTAACACTCACGTTTGTGCCGGAGTCTATGATGCTTTGGTTGGTTATGGTGACTATACCCATACTGTAGTCAACGGTATAATCACTATTCTCTGTGAGCACTACACCACCTGCCATAACTACCACAGAACCGCGGGGCACATTCATGGCGTTCAGTCGAATTGTCGCTCCATTTGAAGCCTGATATTCTCCTACGAGAGAATATTTATTTTTATCTGAGAATTGTTTCGCCACAATAAGTGTCGAATCATAAAGCTCCTGAAAAAGATATGGGGCGGCTAAATCTTTATTTCCAATTTTCTTTTCCAGATTAGAACCAAAGGGCTCTGCCACAGGGAATATAATCTTTCCGGTTGAGGATTGTACGGTATAACCTTCTATATAGTCAAAGAATCCATCCGGATTCGACTCCTGATTGGAATCAAGACGGTCAAGATTCATCAACTGTAAAATCGGTTTATTGGAAACTGAGGGAATCGGGAGATAATTAATTTCTGTTCCGGTTGTATCACTGAGATATTTAATATTCAGTTTGAAATTTTTCCCTGAAAGCTGATAAGCCCCTAATGAATAGATATTCTTCATCATAAGCTTCCACATGGGAAGTTTCGGAGAAATTGTAGTTCCCCGCAACATCTTCAGAAACAAAGCGTCTGACGTGCTCGAAACGTCAGAAGAGAACTCTCCAACCTGATACACTTTCCCCTGATACGTGTATTCGAAAGCAACTGCAAGTACTTCGTCTGAATTAAGTGCAGACTTTAATGATATATAGCCTAATTCTGAATTAAGAGTATACTCAGATGATTTAAGAAGGCGGGCGCTTTCAACCTTTTCATAATCTTTTCCTCCCTCGATGTCGTGAGCTTTCAGGGGCTCAAGTACTTGTGTTACCTGATTGATATTACGTGCTCCCGGATATTGCTGTTTAATTACAGTCAACAGGTCATTTGATTGGTTCGTTGGAATTGAGAGAGCGGGATTTGGTGTCCAAAATGTGTTGGCAAGTCTTTTATTCTCACCCAGGTCCATAAATCCCACAAAGTTTCGTGATTCCTGAAAATGTGAATTCTTATTTGTTACCCAAACCTCAATCCTGGAAATTTTAATTCCGGAAGAAACGTATGGCAACCTTGACGCAAAATTGTCATAATTATCATAGAAATATTGAGCAAGGAAGAAATGGCGGTTAGCATCATAATTGTCTGCCGTTATCGAAAACTTTGTTGCCTGCACACCTCCCTGAGTATTGACTGTACGGGATTCACTATTTTGCTGTGAAAGCAATCCGGTCAAAGTCAATTTGCCAAACTGGAGCTTTGTTTTCACACCGAAAAGTGCCGTTCCACCACGAATAAGACTTGAGCCGGTTGACATACTTACATTTCCGGCTTCAATATTCTTGATTATCTCATCTTCCTTCCCTTCATAATTCAGTTTAAGGTTCTTTGAGTCAAAATCAAAGGTTGCATCCGTGTTGTAAGACATGTTGAATTTCAACTTGTCGCCCACTGATGCACCGATAGTAGCTTGAATTTTCTGGTCGAAATCAAAGAATGTCTTTCTTCTTGATTTAAGAGAAAGTGCAGGGTTGTCGGTCTTATTGCTTTTTATACCTAAGGAGAGCTGGATGGATCCTTGTGTGGTTAGGCGAACACCGCCAGGCCCGAATATTTTTTCTAATGGGCCGAGCGCAAAATTCATATCGAAAATATTAAACTTTTCTTTCCCTTTGTTTTCAAAAGTCTCAGCATTCCTTTCCTTGAAGTAATTATACATCTCTTTTCGATTCGTAATCTGATAATAATTCTCAGAAGGAATCAGATAAGGTGTAATAATCTCCGCATCACCAATTTTTGTATGCAACTCATATAATCCGGTTTCTGGATTGTATATGGCTTCAGTCTTTATATTTGAGGGGGTTCGCAAATCTGCAGCATACTCCTGACCTACATAATCGGAATATCCTCTCGGAAGAGTTGGTTGAACCGGCGAGGGAAGAAATACGCTATCCGGGATATGAGTCCCTTCAAGATATTCAGAAGTCGGAGGTGGTGGAGGTGGTGCCATCTCTGACTTCTTATATTGGGAATGGGACACAATAGTGGCGAGTGTTGTAATAATCAACACCCCCAATATAATTGTAAATATATATCCTCGCGAACGGGATTTCATTTAAATTCGTTTCATCAATCGTTTAGCGCGACAGGTCTATAATAATTTCAGAGCCTGCCTGATTGCCTCCTCGGCTGACATGGAGGGAGAGTCAGCGAATAATTTTTTTAATACCTTCTTACTTTGAAGTATATTAAATCCTAACATCGTCAAGGCTGATAAAGCATCCTCATAACTTTCTCCATTGCCTCCGCTATTTGAAGATAACGTTGATTCTGTAATGTTTATTTTATCCTTGAGGTCAACTATGATTCTTTGTGCAGTTTTACCTCCAATTCCTTTGACACTTTTCAATAGGGAATCATTCCCGCTTGAAATGGCATCTTCAATCTGATCAGCTGTCATTGAAGACATTATGAGTCTTCCGGTGTTTGGACCCACACCACTTACTCCAATCAAAAGCCTGAAAAGACCTCTTCCTCTTTTATCAACAAATCCGAAAAGTTGATGGGCATCTTCCCGTATAGATTCATGAATATATAATTTACAATTTTTTTTTCCATCAAGGAAACCATAATCAATAAGATTTATGAAAATCTCATATCCTATTCCATGATTGTCCAGTACACACGTTGTCGGAGAAAGTTCAGTTATTTCTCCTATAATATAATCTAACATTATTCCGTTTTAGTTTTGACTCTTTATAAACTAACGAAATTAATGGAACAATCTTATAACTCATCTTTACTTGACACTGCGGTAGCAGAATTGGCAAAACTTCCCGGCATTGGAAGAAAGACAGCCCTCCGACTGGCTCTCCATCTTCTTCGTCAGGATGAGGAGGTGGCCCATTCCCTCGGCTCTGCCATTATTAACATGAGAGATAACATATCATATTGCCAAAGATGTCATAATATAAGTGAAAATGATACTTGCGATATTTGTAGCGATAAACGTCGTGATTCATCCATAATTTGTGTTGTTGAAAATGTAAAAGACGTGCTTACTGTCGAATCTTCAAGAGAATTTTCAGGACTTTATCATGTCTTGGGAGGACTCATCTCCCCTCTTGACGGTATCGGTCCTTCTGATCTTGAAATTGACTCTCTTGTAAATAGGGTGTCATCTGAAAATATCTCCGAAGTTATACTTGCTCTAAGTCCTACGATTGAAGGCGATACAACTAATTTTTATATCTTCCGCAAACTCTCCTCAACAGATGTCAAGATTACAGTACTGGCACGCGGTCTTAGCATTGGGAATGAACTTGAATACACGGATGAATTAACTCTTGGAAGATCTATTCTTAACAGAATCCCCTTTTCCGCAACTTAAAGCTTGTCATAAAATTCTTTCATTCCCCTTCTATTTTATGAAACCAGACTGTTCCTTATGAAGAAGATAATTTTTAGAGCTGTTGAACCGGAAGATATTGATTTACTTTTCTCAGTTGAGAACGATATTTCTGCATGGTTCTCTTCAGAAACTACTGCTCCGCTTTCGCGTCATCTCCTGCTTCAATATGCATTGTCATAT
>CAMWXI010000063.1 GCA_947178175.1 uncultured Porphyromonadaceae bacterium
GGGTAATGAAATCAGTACTTTCCCTGACTATCCTGCAGAGATTCGCGCCCCGCAGGGCTCTTTGAGCGGAGTTTCCGGATTCCAGGTAAACGTGGGAGTGGGAGTGCACACTCCGGGTGACGAAGCGGATGTGCTCGTTGCCATGAATCCCGCAGCGCTCAAAACAAACCTTCAGTATCTCAAGCCCGACGGTATCATCATCTGTGATGTAGACACTTTCCGTCCGGCGGATCTCAAGAAGGCTCAGTATGAAACGGATGATCCCGTGAAAGAACTCGGCATCGACCCCAAGCGGATTATGCTTGTGCCGATGACTACTCTTCTTAAGCATACCCTTGAAGGCAGCGGCATGGACCAGAAGGCTATGCTGAAGTGCAAAAACATGCTTGCTTTGGGAATCATCTGCTGGCTCTTTGAGCGCCCTGTAGAGAGTGTGTTGAGAAAACTTGAAAAGAAATTTGCGAAGAAACCTGCTGTCTATGAGGCAAATGCCAAGGTTATTCAGGCAGGTTGGGACTATGGTCATAACACCCATTCCTCAATGCCGACTTATCGCATTGAGACACGTGCTACAAAACCGGGTGTATATACCGATGTCAATGGCAACACGGCAACCGCATGGGGTCTTATCATGGCTTCCGAGAAGTCCGGACGTCCCCTCTTCCTCGGTTCTTATCCTATCACTCCGGCAACCGACATCCTTCATGAGCTCGCCAAGAGAAAAGACCTCGGCGTGAAAGCTTGCCAGATGGAAGATGAAATCGCCGGAGTCTGCTCAGCTATCGGTGCTTCTTACGCCGGAAATCTTGCCGTGACCACTACTTCAGGTCCGGGTCTGGCACTCAAGTCCGAGGGTATCGGACTTGCTGTCATGGCAGAGCTTCCCCTCGTGATTATTGACGTGCAGCGCGGTGGCCCGTCTACCGGACTTCCTACCAAGACCGAACAGACTGACCTCATGCAGGCTCTTTACGGACGTAACGGTGAGTCTCCCCTCTGTGTGCTCGCGGCTACAAGCCCCACAGACTGCTTTGATATGGCTTTCGAAGCTGCAAGAATTGCAATCGAGCACATGACACCGGTGATTCTTCTCACTGACGCCTTTATCGCTAACGGTTCTTCCGCTTGGAGAATTCCTGAGGAGAAAGATTTCCCGGAAATCAAAGCTCCCGTAATCACTAAGGAACGTCTTGAAAACGGTTGGAAGCCTTATGACCGTGACGCTGAAACTCTCGTGAGATATTGGGCCGCTCCCGGCACTCCCGATGCCATGCACCGTGTGGGTGGTCTGGAGAAGGATGAAAAGACTTCAGTGATTTCCACTGATGGTCCCAACCATGAGAAGATGGTGGAGATCCGCAGAAAGAAAGTGGCAAATATCGCTAAGGATATCCCGGCGCTTGAGGTTCACGGCAAAGTGGATGCCGACACAATTCTCGTTGGATGGGGCGGTACTTACGGACATCTCTATACTGCAGCTGAAGAACTCGCAGCACAGGGTAAGCCGGTGGCTTTCGCTCAGTTCAAATATATCAATCCTCTTCCTGCAAACGCACTTGACGTTCTCAAGGGGTATAAGAATATAATAGTTGCAGAGCTCAACACCGGTATGTTTGCCGACTATCTGCAGATGCATCTTCCTCTGAAGGAAATCAAGAGAATAAATAAAGTGGAGGGTCAGCCCTTCCTCGTTCGCGAAATCGTAGATGGCGTAATCCGTCTCACCAAATGACAATTTAACAAGCATGGAATCAAACAACATTTGTGCCTTTCAGGCCTCAGATTATAAAAATTCTCAAAGTGTCAGATGGTGTCCCGGTTGTGGTGACCACGCCATTCTGAATGTGCTCCACAAGGCAATGGCCGAAATCGGAACCGCTCCCAAGGATATCGTAGTGGTGTCAGGTATCGGTTGCTCTTCACGCCTTCCCTATTACATGAATACATACGGTATGCACACTATTCACGGACGTGCAGCCGCTATAGCAACCGGTGTGAAGACTGCCCGTCCGGAACTCTCCGTATGGCAGATTTCCGGCGACGGCGACGGCCTCGCTATCGGTGGCAACCATTTCATTCATGCAGTGCGCAGAAATATTGATATTAACATCCTGCTTTTCAATAATAAGATTTATGGTCTGACCAAGGGTCAGTATTCTCCCACATCAGACCGTGGCAGTGTAACTAAGTCAAGCCCTTACGGCACGACTGAAGATCCGTTTATTCCTGCAGAACTTGTGTTCGGAGCAAGAGGCAATTTCTTCGCACGAAGCATTGATATCGCTCTTGACACAACAAAGGAGGTGATGGTAGCCGCAGCTAAACACACCGGGGCTTCAGTAGTGGAGATTCGTCAGAATTGCGTAATCTTCAATAATGGCAGTCATGCCGAGCTTTCCACCAAGGAGAATCGCGATGACCATACTATCCATTTACGTCACGGAGAGAAGATGCTCTTCGGCAAGGATATGGAGAAGGGTCTGGTGCAGGATGGATTCGGACTTAAGGCAGTGACTGTAGGAGAAGATGGATATACAATTGGCGATGTGCTCGTGCATGACGCACACTGCCCCACAAACTTCCTTCATCAGCAGCTGGCAATGATGGACGGCATCACATTGCCTCTGGCTATCGGTGTGATCCGTGATGTTCAGGCTCCCAGCTATGAGACGGAAGTTGCAGACCAGGTGAAGAACGTAAGGGAGAAGAAAAATTTCGCCGATCTCCGGGATATGATTCTCTCCACTACAGAGACCTGGGAAGTTGAATGACTCATATTAATGAAATAATTGATAAATCAGGAAGCGGGGTGACGTGAGTCAGTCCGCTTTTTTTATTAAATAATAGTTTTGAGGATAAACAATTCCGGAAAATAGAGATAAAAAACCGCACAAATGAGAAATAAATGTGCAAAAAATGGAGAAAAATTTCGTCAATAAAAAAATAATGCTTTACTTTGCATTCTGAAAAATAAAAAAATAGAAATTATTAACCTGATTCAGGCCTTGTAGAAGGGGTTCTGATTCATAAAAAAGAAAGATTATGTCTGACATAGCAGAAAGAGTAAAAGCAATTATCGTAGACCAGCTTACTGTAGACGAGAACGAAATTACACCCTCCGCTGAGTTCAGCAAAGACCTTGGAGCAGACTCCTTGGACACTGTAGAGCTTATCATGGGCTTTGAGAAGGAATTTGACATCACAATTCCTGACGAGGAAGCACAGAAGATTGCAACTGTAGGAGATGCAATCGCATATATTGAATCACATCAGAAATAAGAAGGAAATCCTTCACAGACCCATATCCGAATGGAATTAAAAAGAGTGGTAGTAACCGGACTCGGCGCCCTGACTCCTATTGGCAACGATGTGGAGACAACATGGAAGAACGCCGTAGAAGGCAAGAGCGGTGCCGGGCCTATTACTCATTTTGACGCATCACTTTTCAAGACCCAGTTTGCCTGCGAGGTAAAGGATTTTGACCCGGCGGCTCATTTCGACAGAAAGAAAGCCCGTCAGTTAGACCTTTATGCCATGTATGCACTGGTGGCAGCCGACGAGGCGATAGCTGATGCCGGTCTGGACAATGAAGATGTCGATAAGAATAGAGTTGGAGTAGTGTTTGCTGCCGGCATCGGCGGTCTGCACACATTTGAAGAGGAAGCGGGTTATTATGCTCTCAACGCTGAGAAAGGCCCGAAATACAGTCCCTTCTTCATTCCCAAGATGATTGGCGACATCGCTGCCGGTCACATCTCTATTGGACATGGTTATCATGGTCCGAACTTTGCAACCGTTTCAGCTTGTGCTTCTTCCAACAATGCTTTGATCGACGCCTTTAATCTGGTGCGTCTGGGCATGGCGGATGCCATAGTTGCCGGCGGTGCGGAAGCAGCCGTATTTCCCGCGGGTGTGGGAGGCTTCAACTCTATGAAGGCTCTTTCAACCCGTAATGACGACCCCGAAGGTGCTTCCCGTCCTTTCAGCGGAAGCCGTGACGGTTTCGTCATCGGTGAAGGTGCCGCTGCTCTCGTGCTTGAAGAGCTTGAACACGCTAAAAAACGTGGCGCACATATCTATGCCGAAGTTGTAGGCGGTGGTATGTCGGCCGACGCTTATCATATCACTGCTACTCACCCTGAAGGTCTCGGAGCTCAGCTCGTTATGGAGAATGCGCTCAAAGACGCAGGTATGAAGCCCGAAGATATTGACTATATCAATCTCCACGGCACTTCTACTCCTGTCGGTGATATCAGTGAGGCCAAAGCGATCAAGGCTGTTTTCGGTGATCACGCTTACAAACTCAACCTTAGTGCGACAAAATCCATGACCGGCCACCTCCTCGGAGCTGCCGGCGCACTCGAGGCCGTATTCAGCGTGAAGGCCATCACTGACGGTATCATTCCCCCGACTATCAATCATACCGAGGGCGACAATGATCCGGAGGTTGACTATGACCTTAACTTCACTTTCAACAAAGCTCAGAAACGTGACGTCAACGCTGTCCTCTCAAATACCTTTGGGTTTGGTGGACACAACGCAGCTCTTGTGTTGAAGAAATACAAGGACTGATATCCTTCAAACTTATCATAAAGGGGGGTGTGTCAAAACTTAAATTTTGACATGCCCCCTTTAGGTTTAATCCGCTACGTATGGCTCGTATTTTTCTTTTTTTTGCTTTAATTCCTCTTCTGTTGTCGGGATGTGTGAAAAATGAATTCACACTCGACTTCCGTTTAGCGCCCGAAATTAATGGCACATATCGCTTCCTTTATCATGCTTCCTCTTCAAGGCAAAGCTTTATCGTGGAATCAGTAGCTGTGGTGAATGCCGGGAAAGGGAATCTTACATCCCCGGCAAAAAATCCGACTGTCCTCTATATTTTCTCACCAAGCTCTAACGAGCCCCGGTTAGTCTGCTGGGTGGAGGGTGGTACGGAACTGAAATTTTCAGGCGATTCCCCGGACCCGATAGAGTGGAAAGCAGAAGGGAACCGACTCACAGAGGCCATCAGCAATTGGAGGCTTGAAAATTTGAAAATTCTGAAGACCGGGAATTCAAAAGAAATCAATACTGCGGTTGCGAGGTATGTGATGGGAAATAAAGATAATCCGCTCTCGTCAATCCTTCTCCTTACCTACTTTGACCGTCGGGAGGATGAATCCCGGTTCCTGAAATTATGGAACTCTTTGGAAAAGGGGAGTCGCAGAGATGAAATTTTCAATGCTTTTGCCCCGGCAGACATCCAGGAGGATATCAGGACTCCCGGCAAAATTAAGGGTATAGTTGTAGTGCCCTATAGTGCGCGCTTTGATTCAGTGTGCCGGCGTGACACCCTTCCCAATCCCCGCTCGGATGCAAAACTCTCGCTTATCTATTTCCGTATTAACGACAGCGATGGTTCGGTTGAAAACCTTGACACGCTCAAGTCCTTAAGAGATAAATATGACAGCAAGACACTCGGGATAGCTGAGGTCAGCCTGGAAGGGGATTCCATGGTCTGGAGCAACTCCCTGCGTATGGATACCCTTAATGGGATAGACAGATATTGGTTGCCGGGAGGGATTAATAATCCACGCTTGCCGGAGATGGGTGTGAGACGCGCGGATTTCTTTGTTCTTGCCGACAGGAAAGGGAAACTGCTATATAGGGGAGGAAGTGTCTCAGAAGCCGCCGGAATGGCTCGAAAGAGATTGGGAAAATAAGCTTGCTGCCCGTAAGAAATTTAATTTGGTAAAGAAATCAGAAAGGAAATGCTTTCAAAGGTATATTCAGCGGCAATTCACGGCATAGAGGCTTTACCCGTGACAATTGAAGTGGCCTCGGGGAAAAGGGTTGGATTTTTTATTGTCGGCCTTCCGGACGCTGCCGTCAAGGAGAGCTATCACAGAATAATTCAGGCCCTGCACCACACCGGATTCGAATATCCGCGTCGTCGCACGGTCATCAACCTTGCACCGGCCGATATAAAGAAGGAAGGTGCCTCTTTCGACCTACCTATGGCTATCGGATATCTCCTCGCTTCCAAGGAGGTGGAAGTGGAAGAGAATCTTTCAGAATATATGTTTCTTGGGGAATTAGCCTTGGACGGCTCCGTGCTTCCTGTTACGGGAGCTCTCCCGGCGGCTGTAAAAGCCCGTGAACTCGGATATCGCCGGCTGATAGTCCCAGAAGCCAACGTGACAGAAGCGGCCGTTGTCAATCGGCTGGAGGTGTTCGGAGTGTCAACGCTTGCAGAGGCTGTCAGTCTTCTGAAAGGGGAATCCGACCTGCAGCCGACAAGAATTAATACCCGCGCACTATTCGAAGAGGAGAGTGAGACATTCGATTTTGATTTCGCCGAGGTTAAAGGGCAGGAGAGTGTGAAGAGAGCTTTTGAGGTGGCGTGTGCCGGAGGACATAATATCCTTATGTCAGGACCTCCCGGAGCAGGAAAGTCCATGATGGCCAAAAGGCTTCCCTCAATCCTTCCACCTCTGACCATGTCAGAAGCACTTGAGACCACTAAGATTCATTCCGTAGCCGGAAAGCTCCGGCGCGGCTCAATGCTCATGACACGAAGACCTTTCCGCACACCTCACCATACCGTCTCTCCCGTGGCGCTCGTCGGGGGAGGCACGAATCCGATGCCGGGGGAGATAAGTCTTGCCCATAACGGAGTTCTTTTCCTGGATGAGTTTCCGGAATTTCCGCGGCAGGTTCTGGAAGTTCTTCGCCAGCCGATAGAAGACAGGGAGATTACCGTTTCCCGGGCGAAGTATACAGTAAATTATCCGGCCTCCGTCATGTTGGTGGCCTCCATGAATCCCTGTCCCTGCGGATATTATGGTCATCCGCGCCGGCGTTGCACATGTGCGCCGGGTGCTGTAGCCAGATATATGAACAAGATTTCGGGTCCGCTGCTTGACAGAATTGATATACAAGTAGAGATAGAGCCATTGGAATTTGATGCAATGGCAACGCGCGAGAATGCGGAGAGCAGCGAGGCTATCAGGAAGAGGGTGATAGCAGCGAGGAATATTCAGATACAACGCTTTCAGGCCGAGCCGGGGATTCATTCCAACGCACAGATGAACTCCCGCCTGCTTCATAAATATGCATGGCCTGACGCGGAGGGTCTTGCCAATCTCAAGGAGCGCATGGAGAGGCTCAGCATGTCGGCCCGAGCTTTCGACCGCATACTGCGTGTAGCGCGGACCATTGCCGATCTTGACAACGCCACACGTCTTCAGGCACCGACAGAGGCGGGGTATCGTGAAGCGCTTCAAGCCGCTGCCGTCGCTCCCATACAGCCAAAGCACCTTGCCGAAGCCATCGGCTACCGCTCGCTTGACCGCGCCTCCTACGGCCAGCTCTACTGACACCGGATCCGTTCATTTTTCTCCAACCCGACTTAATTAGTACATTATGATAAAGAAGAACCAGATACAACTCTTTAACGAGAATAAAATCCGTACTGTATGGGACAGCGACACCGAGGAATGGTATTTCTCTGTTGTAGATGTCGTGCAAGTTCTGAGTGAGAGTGAGAATCCTCGCCGATATTTGAGTGATTTAAAAAGGAAGCTTAAAAAAGAAGGAAGTGAAGTGTACGAAAATATCGTACAGTTGAAACTGCCTGCTTCCGACGGCAAGATGCGTATGACCGATGTCGCCACCAGCGAACAGCTTTTCCGCATCATCCAGTCGATCCCATCTCCGAAGGCAGAGCCTTTCAAGCAGTGGATGGCACAGGTGGCTGCAACCAGACTTGACCAACTCCAAGATCCGGAATTATCAATCGAACAGGCTGTGGCTGATTATCGTCGTCTGGGATATTCGGAGGAATGGATCAATCAGCGAATCAGGGGTATTGAAGTGAGAAAACTCCTGACCGATGAATGGAAACGCGGTCGCGTCCCAAATGAGAAATACGGGATGCTTACCGACATAATCACAAAGCAATGGAGCGGCATGAAGACACGCGAATATAAGGACTTCAAAGGTCTTCATAAGGAATCGCTCCGTGACAATATGACTAACATCGAACTCGCTCTCAATATGCTTGCGGAAGCCTCCGCCACAGAGATTTCCAAGCAACAAAATCCCACTTCAATAGGGCATCATGTAAGTATAGCCAAAAGTGGAGGCAATGTAGCCAAGGCCGCCCGAAACGAACTCGAAACAAAACTCGGTCGCAGCGTCCTATCCTCCGCCAAAGCCCAAGATTACTTGGAAAACCAGACCACGAAAAAGGAAATTGAATGACATTTCCTTTAATAATCCTTGCGACAATAGGTTGTAATAGAGAAAAATCAGTGACTTTACATCCGAACAACTAATGACCTTTCATCATGGCAGAACAGAAGTACGATCTATTTATTAGTTATAGCTCAGAGGATCCAATCCCACCAATTGTATGTGAGAAATTAGAAGCTTTCGGGTTGAAATGCTGGATTGCTCCTCGTAATATTAAACCGGGAGTACCATACGTTCGCGGAATAATGCAAGGCATTAGAGAGTCCCGAAATTTCGCAGTTTTTGCATCTTCAAACTCCATGAATTCCGAAGCAGTTCTCAATGAAATAGAAAATGCATTTAATTTTAAGAAGAATATTATTCCAGTACTCATAGAGAATATTGAATTGAATGATGATTTTAATTTTTATTTAAGAAGGAAGCATTGGATTACAGCTTACGCAGATGCGAGTTCTGCAACTAAGCAGCTTGCGGAAGTCTTGTTATCCCAAGTGAGTGTATCTGATTCTGATGAAAATCTAAAAGAAAATATCACAAAAAATAACAATGAGCTCTCGAATTATCAACCAGAGAATATTGCAGTAGAGAAATTTAAAGAGGCTCTTAAATATTATAATGAAGGGCCAACCCAAGATTTAGAGAAAGCATTCCAGCTATTTTCAGAATCTGCTAACTTTGGAAATATTACATCACAATATAATTTAGGATTGATGTATGAGTGTGGCGAGGGAGTGAAGGAAAATTACAATGAAGCAGTGAATTGGTATCGGAAAGCGGC
>CAMWXI010000064.1 GCA_947178175.1 uncultured Porphyromonadaceae bacterium
ATCACGCTCCCATCCCACAGAGCAGTTTGTGGCAGCTACCGATTATCTCCACAGCAGCAAGATTTCTCTCGGTGCCGGAAAAGACAGCGAGTTTGATGCTCCCCTTCATATCACCGGTCTGACTGCGGGTGCTTATGTTGACTATCGTTTTGATGTGCCTAAGAGTGGTGATTATATACTTACTCTCCGTGCGGGTGGCTATGGTGAGCCGAAACGTTTTGACCCGATACTCCGTATTACTCTTGTAGATGAGGATGGAACGGAGCTTCGCGAGTTGGCAGACACAGGGGCATTTGAATTGCCGAACGATGATGAGGTGTATAAGAATATTGATTTTCCGATGAACCTTGAAGCCGGCAAGCATATTATCCGCATTATGGATAATAATCCCGGCCGTCCGAGCGGTATTCGTTTCTCAGGTGTCCGCTTAAGCGATAGCGCGGATGTTGATGGTATTGAGTCCGAGACTGCGGATGGCAAGGTGATTGTCTATAATCTGCAGGGAATCAAGGTCAGGACCGCAGCAGATAAGGTAGAGGCGCTCAACGGTCTTCCGGCAGGCATTTATATTGTAAATGGAACAAAGATGGTTGTAAAATAAATCAGTGAATACTACTTGTCTGCAGATGATGCAAACAAGTCAGGTACTTTCAAGGTTAGCGAAAGGAGAGGGGAAGCCAAGCGGCTTCCCCTCAGTTTTTAGGAGATTTTCTGTGAAGTCTTGCTGGAGTGTAATGTAAAAAAATTAGAAAATGTTGCAAAGATTTCAGAAATAAATCGCTCAATATTGAAGCGTCATGGGATTTCAAGCTATAAAAATATTGATAATTAAAATAATACAACATATTTTCTCCTGTTTGTTTAGAGGGAAAGAAAATAATTATTAAATTTGTCGGGAGGCATTGAAGCTTTTTTGCTTTTTGAGAGACAAATTGTGTCAGATAAGCTGCTGAAAAGTGGTTTCCCAAACAATCAAACCTTCAGTATTGAAACATGATACATTTTTTAGAAAACGAAATTGTAATATTTCAGAATGTATAGTTTATTTTGGTATTCTTAAGATATTCAATAAATTGTGATTATAAAAGAAGTCTTAACTAAAAATGTAAGATTATGTTAAAAATAAAAAAACTGTTATTGTTGTCCGGATTGCTTCTGATTTCTTCTCTGATATGTAATGCTCAGCAGAATCCTCCATACGTATATAGAGTAGACAATTTAATGTGTCGTATTCTTGGCGATACTGATGAAGTAGATGTGGTTCATGTAGAGACCTATCCGAGTTGTGATTGTTTCCCTTACGGACATCTTGTGGACAACCTTCCGGAAAATGTAGAAATCAATGGTAAGAAATATAGGGTCACACCCTTTCCGGACCATTTTCTCCTCCGAATCCGGTTGTTTTCCCTAAGACGTTGAGGTATATACGGGATCGTGCATGTTCCTTCCTCCCCGGAGGGAGTTTCTATCTGAATGAAGGTCTCCGTAAAATCCGTAGCGATAATTTCAACAGATTCATGCTTGATGAACTCACACTTCCGTCATCCCTGTTGTTTATCGGTGATAATTGTTTCACAGACGGCATTGCAAACACAATAAAATTCAACGACGGACTGATGTCGATCGGCAGAAATTCTTTCTGTGATATAACCGACGTTGAGGAAATAGAACTTCCTTCAACATTGATGTATGTCGGAGAGGGCTCTTTCTCAAATCTGCCGAATTTGAAAAAAGTCGTTTTATCGCCCTATATGTCAGAGGCATCCGGATAATTTAGGGATTGCCCGAATCTGATGGTTGTTGAATATCAGATTAGTGAAGAGGATTATGATACTTTCCAATATCAGGTCAGTACTCCCGACAATGATAATGAAATTGTATTGGTGATTCCGGACTGGTTTATGGATAGATTCGGAAACAATCCTGAAATATGGCAACTCAGATCAAACCACAAGGTTGTGAGAAAATCAGAGGAACATTCAGCTGTGAATACGGTGGCATGTGACACCTCCGATTCCGTGGTAAGATATTATGATATTAACGGTATTGAACTGACGGAGGGTGCCGTTGGTTCTAAACATGAAACAATTATCGAGAAAAGAGGCAACAGAGGAATTAAGGTTATAAAGAAATAGCTGACACAGTATACATCTGACTTAAACGGAGAGGAATTATCTTTGTGATAATTCCTCTCTGATAATATTGTTTCCATCCGTTATTTGCCGGCTGTCAGGTTGACGATATCTTTTTCCGTGCAGTCGCTGATAAAAGCGTTGAAACTCTGTAGAATGTCAAGAAGACCTGTCAGCGCATGGCGTGTTTGCTGATTATAGAGAGTGCCGCTGACGGCTCCGCTGTCAAGCTTACCCTGCAAAGCGCTGTTGACACCGCTCACATCCTCCATCATTTTCAGCTGAACGTTAAGGAGATCGGTGATTCCGATATTCGTGGCGTTTCCGCTTATCTGCTGCGGCAACGGTGTCCCCGGCTTCGGTTTGAAGAGTATGACCCCGTTGAAACGACTCCATTCAGAAGATATATCGTCAATATTTACTCCTTCCGGAAGTGATCCTTCCGGAAATAGAAGCACGCCTTTGGCAGAAGCCCGCATTATCCAGTCATATAGAGTGACAAGACGATTGATATATCGTTGCTGGTCGATAAGGTCACTGACAAAAGAGTGGATTTCCCCGTCAATAAAGGGATATGCTTTAAAGACGTAAGGATGAGAACGATGAGAATATGGCGATTCTCCTTGAGCCAAAACATCTCCGAGGGGAGACAGGAAGAAATACTGCCATTTCTCTTCCAAAATCCATTTCCCTTTGAGCAGGGGTACAGTCTCTGAATCTCTCCCCGCTAATTCCGCTTCTCGAAGACGAAGTTCGTTTTCATGTTTAATGAAACTCTCTGCGCTTTGCGCCTCCATCCTTTTCAGTGTGCCGTCGCGGGAATCGTGAATCCTGATCATCGGGACAGCTGTTCGTTCCAATATTTCAATTACCCGGCAACGCCCGGGAGCCGACGGACGTAGGAATGAAATGGAGCCGGAGTCTTCACCAAAGGGATTTGCGGAAGTGGGGTCGGAAGACAATTGGTCGCAGAGGGAATAGATGTTTTTCAGACGCAGGAGACTTTCGGGAGAGTCGGCAAGACGGGAAGCGAGTTCGTTAAAGCTGACATCGTGGAGCTCGCCGACCATTGAGGCGTCCCACCCTCTGAAATCCCGCATGTCAGAGTCGATAAAGAAGAAATCCGGATTGACATATTCAGTCCAGCAACCGGATTGACCGCTGCGTCTTCCCCGCCATTTACGGTGGACAGCCAGTCCGCTGATGAGAAATTCCTCCATGGTGCGGGAATATAGTTCCTCAAGGTCGTTGGCGTCGGCAATGAGTTTAAAACGCTCCACGAATGCGGGATCCGGAGAGTGGGAGGAGATAAGGGAAGAGAGGTCCGGCATCTGATTCCGGAACACACCGAGAACATTTCGCACGATGCGGCGGATAAGATTATTCTTCAGTGGTATATTCCCTTGCGAGCGTATATATTCCTCCTCCTTGACGGGTGAGCCGTCAACTATAATGTTGTCATCCCATTGACGTCCGTAGGTGTATCGTTTGCATCTGTTGCGTTCGCTACGGAAATTATCCATGGCTTCCCAATTTTTTGAAGCCCGGGCGAGAAGGTCGGTTCGTTTATTCATAATCGGTAATTAAAAGAATGTAGACTCGGAAGGAGAGGACGGGGAATTGCGGGAATGATGAGGGTATTGAGCTTCGGTTTTATGTCTTATAGCGGGTAGCGGCATCTCATTATAGCATATGTGCAGACCGATTGCACGGGTCATCAGAATATCGTCGTGACAGCCGGCAATTGCACCATAGCTGCCGTTGCGCCGTTGTTCATATTGCAGGAATTCGGCGAGGGCCTTTTCATCGCGCTCCACATACAGATGTTCGCGGATGCACTTTACGAGGGAAGCGATAACCATCGGTTTTGTGGCAGTATTTGTGTGAAATCCATATTTCAGGGGTTTCCCCTCGATGATGTCTGTCTGTGGTCCGGAGCGGGTGTAGAGATTGGGATAAACATTTTTCAGGCAACTCATGACGAAAGGGAGGTGGTCCATTTCGGAGAATCTGTCGGCATCACGCGATTCAATGGAGTTGCTTTCAATGACAAGAAGAGCGAAGCCGTAGAATGAGGCGATGCGGGCGGCGTAAGCCGCCACAATATCAAGGTCAGCATGTCCTCTCCATTGGGCCACTACTGCCGGTCCTTCATTCTCAAGCATCAGAAGGCGATCAAAGACGGTGATGACGGTCCAATCGGCTTTGCGATTTCTTCCGCCGATATCCATCACGACGAGATAGCGGTTTTCCACGATTTCATCGTCAGAATCCGAAATATCCGGAAATTCCCAGATATCTAAGAATTCTGAGCAATCTTCGATGAAACGGGGATTTTTTACGGAAAGACGGCGAAGACCACCGATGGAGAAGTCGTCGTCGGTGACAACAATGCCACGTGCTACAGGCTCACAACAGCCGGCCCTCAGCCTTTCCACGGCATAAGGGTCGAAAACCCTCATCCCGGAATGAGCGAAAGCTTCGATTTCATCGCTTGGATACTCTGAAGCCATGGCTCCATGGTCGGAGAATTTGGAACGTTCGGCCACATACCAGTTGATGGCTTCAAGGGTGGCCCCTCTTTCCCAAAGATTCCATAGATAGCTGCCGCTCTGAGAGCGTGAGGTCTGTTCGGTTGATTCACGATGAAGCCACAGGTATTCGGCAAATTCCCCCGGATTTTCCGGAGGCAGGGAATATTGCTCAATGTCAAACCAGGAGATGAAAAGAGGTTTGAACTGACTCTCGCCACGCGAAGCGGCAAGATATTCACGATGGAAGAAATTACCGGTGCCGTTGGCAGTAGACTCCATGACAATCATAGTCATCGGTTTGAAGAGAATGCCTGAACATGCTGAGCGGACAATGTCTTCAGGACATTTTCCGTCAGTGGCTTTCCATATACCGACTTCGGAGAGATGCACGAGATTATAGTCGCCGCCACGACAGGAGTCGGGGCGTTCGGCAGTGCCAATTTTGATTTTGCAGTTACGTTGCGGCACTCTGAAAATAGAGCGGGATTTCCCTACTCCTTCCAGTTTTTTCTCCTTTTCATCGAATGAATCGCCGTAATCATGGAGCATAGAGACCGGATATTCATAAATCATACGGTCAAACATATCCTTGATTTCATCGCTTCCGGAACCCTGATGGGCTATGATAAGGGAGTTAAGACCATTGGAGTGTATCAGCTGAAGCCACGACATATATAATTGCGAACAGGTGCTTCCGCCCCATTGACGGGCTTTAAGGAGAATCAGACGGATAGGTCGGTCGGCGAGACGTTCCCTCTCAAGGGCTTCCACAAATCGTCGTTGCGGTCTGTTGAGACGGAAGAGAATATCCTCACCACCTCCCTTGCACTTGATTCTGACGAAGGAAGCGGCCCAGAAGGGGAAATCATGCAGCGCACGAAGACGTGTGAAGCGCTCTTCAAGCTCCACAGCCCTGGCGTCCGAGAATCCGGCTGCTTTGTTCAGAGAGCCTGCGGAGAGCAGTGTTGAGACGAGTGGCTCATCCTTCATGGAGAGAGGGAGGAACAGAGGATTGCCGTTATTGAAACCTTTCACACAGAATTCAAAGCGAGGACCAACGGAACCGACTCCGGAAACAGGATCGAAAGGCTCGTTGATTTTCTCATTGCGACGTATGTTTTCAGCAAGAATCCGTTCAATAGGGTTCATGAGGATTGTTTAAGTTTCGGATAAATAGAGAAAAGATTTGCGAATCCGGGTGGCGGTCAGTTCAACGGCACTTCCCAGCAGGGATTCCGGGAACAGGATAGTATGGTCGTGTCTCAGTCGGGGGACGGGAACATAAGTGGCGATTTCCGGACGGGTATTGCTCATATCAGCGCCATAGAGATGAATCTGTCGTCCGGCCTCGTTCCCTTCCAGAATCAGGAGAGGGTGAAAGGGATGCCACATTCTCGGGAAACGGTTGGCTGCCAAACGCACCCTCAGGGAACCTGGAGGAGAGAAATCATGGATAGTCCTGTTCCATCCGCACATTCTGAAAGCTGCCAGTTTCATAAAATCGTGAGGGAGAGGAAGGGTGCCCGAATCCGGCCCGTCAGGAATAATCTCCCCCGGAATTCTGCGGGCCATGCCGTGCGACAAAGGGTCAGCCTCCTGAAGAATCTCAGTTGCCGCCTTGAGGAAAGTATTGATGACGAGCGGAAGGATGGTGGAGGAGAGTTGAGGAACATCCGCTGATGACTGAAATCCAAAATTAGGGAGAGAGCCATCGGCTGAACAGCTCTCTCCCAAGGAAGTCATCACTTGTTGAAATATGAATTCTTCCGAGTGAAGCATAATTATGGTTTGATAATAAGTTTAATCCCATGTTTCTCGGCAGCGGCTTCAATATCAGGACGTGTCCTTAGCCGGGAGGGAGGAATGTCCGTCAGCCGCGACAGTTGGAGTCTTGCGGATGCAAGGTCCGGCACGTCTATGACAGCCGGCGGTGAGACAGCCGGCGGATACTCCTCCGCCGGAGCGGAGGAATTGTCGTCAGGATACTTACGCAGTATTCTGATTCGTCCCGATTTGAAATAGGAACAATCCTCAACGGCATGCTGCAACACCGGGTCGGCGGTAGTGAACTCAGCGGGAGATACCCCATAGCCGGAGAGATGGCCGCCGGTGAAAGATATGGGAATCTCGACACGGCCGGCTTTAATCATGACGTGCCATTCGATCAGGCCGTCGACACAATAAGTGATTTTCATCGCAGGTTTATTTGTTGCCAGGAGGAATCTTCCCCGTCGGCAGATTTAACACGTTCCCAGATTTGTCCGGCCTTTGCCCGGGCATCTATCCCCGGGCAATCAGATAGGAGATAGAACACTGAGGCAGCCGCATTGTCGCCGGGAGCTTCACTACTGTTCCACATCAGATATGTCACGCCGTCCGAGCCGGCGGCGGATTCCCCTTCACCGTCAATCCAGATATGACAGCTTCCCTTGAGCGCCAGTGCATCCCAACAAAGAATACCGTTTCTGGTAGCCTCTTCTCCCTCCACACGGTCTGAGAAGGATTGCTCGGCGGAATATACGTAATGCACAAGTCGGTTTTCGCCGATAAGGGCACCGGAGTTGCTCCAGCCGAGACGGTCGAGGGTTGGTTCGCGTTTGATTTGTATGTCGCCGAAAACAGTGTGGAAATTGGTGACTGTCCATCCCATATCGTTGACCATGGAGGTTATCTGAATTTCCGGATGTCTGGAATAGTCGATGCATTGAATCTGTTCCAGAAGATTTTTGCCGGCGAGCAGGAGCGCGGATTTGGGCACGTCTTCACCGGTGAAGAACATTTTGGCCAGAGCGATAATCTGCTCCACTGTCCAGCGTCCGGAATGTTGGAGCTCACGTTTGAACTGCCAGCGAAGGCCTTCGGTGGTGTAGACATACTGCATCCCCATGCGATCCACATTCATTTTGAATTTACCGGCACGACCGGCCCAGAGAGTTCTGTTCCCCCTTACCTTGAAATTGGCAATAGCCTGTTCAGCCACGATAGCCTTCGAGAAGGGGATACGCTTTTTCTGCGACTCAAAGTAGTCGGAAACCACTTGATTCATGCCGCGCTTCTGGAGGAATACCTGTGTAGGACGGGGAACAATGAGGTCGGGGTCTACTTCCTTCTGTGTCTCATAAAGAGAGTTGGCGAGAATTACGAGCCGCGTTCCGGCGGGAATGTCGGGAATGACAGACTCAAGGTCATCGGCAGAATTCCTGCGTCCGTTGACTGCTTTCACCACAGGATTATTGGTGACATTGTCGTGTCCGACAACGAAGAGCATAAGGTCGCGTCCCGGGGTCTTGGAAAGGCCGTCGGGAGAATATCCGCTCACACCTTTGGCAAGAAGAGTGGTGTAAGGACGCGGAATATTACGATCTTTGGCATCAAGAATAATAGTGCCCTGTGTGGCGCCCATTCCGCGGAAATTCTCCGTGACGACCACAGAGTCCGCCGGTTCGTCAATCATATAGTGGTCAACTACAGGTGAATCCACTTTTACCCTCTTCGCACGCAGCATCAGATTCATCAGGGGTGTGTCGTCGGAATTGAATCTGAAAAGCTGTTCGTCTATTGCGGAGTCAATGAAATTTCCGGCATTGATTCCGCCTGTTGCTTCCGCCGCATTGCTTACTGTTGCAACCTCTCCCGGTTGCTGTGAAGTCGTTTTCATAATTTTATTTTGACGTTTGGTGAAATATTATTTTGCAAAACCCGCGAGATCGAATATAGAGGACGGGGAGGAGGAGGAGACAGAGCCGGCAGAACCTCCCAACGCCGGCACACCATCAGATGAATCAGAAGATAGTTCCTCTTCGATTCCGGCATTTCTGCCGGCTAATTCACCTTCGCTATAGGCCTTCTTAAGATCGCGCTCATAGTTCTCTCCTTTCATAATCAGTTGCAACATCTCAGGAGAGATATTTCCGGAAGCGATGTCGCCGGTAATCTTCAGGAGTGTATTGAGAGAATTTTCTGTATCCTCAAGAGTCATTGAAGTCCCCTGGCGGAAACCCTCAATGGCATTGAGCGAGGCGTGAATACTCTTTGCAAGCGGATGTTCCGGATTGGAAGCTGCAAATTCCCTGAGGTCGGAGATGGTGGAGAAAGGGTCTGCATCAGGTGTCCCCTTCAGCTCTTCTTCGTTATTAACCGTAGTTTCATCAGCGACATCGGTTTCCGGATTGGAACCGGAGTTGGAGAAATTGTTTTCCTCGGCGATTTCATCTTTTGGCAGTCGAGGGTTGAAATTGAAGAAATTAAGTTTCATAAACTGATAATTAAAAATGACGTTGCAAAATTAGCGGGTGCTTAATCAAAATTTATAATAAAATTTGACAAAATAAAATATTAACTTTGCAAT
>CAMWXI010000065.1 GCA_947178175.1 uncultured Porphyromonadaceae bacterium
AAATCAAATTGAAAGAAAAACACCATATCTAAGGAAAATTTGTCAATAAGACAATGATTTATCACGCCCACGACGAGAACAATGAATGTGGCATCGGTGACACAGTTCGTCTGATGGAAACTCGCCCCCTGAGCAAGACTAAGAGATGGAGACTCGTAGAAATAATTGAAAAAGCTAAGTAATTATGATACAGACTGAATCACGTTTGACAGTAGCGGACAACAGCGGTGCGAAAGAAGCCCTCTGTATCCATGTCCTCGGAGGCACCGGCCGTCGCTATGCCTCAGTAGGTGATATCATCGTTGTGACAGTAAAGAGCACCATCCCTTCTTCAGACGTTAAGAAAGGCACTGTTTCCAAAGCTGTCGTAGTGCGCACCAAGAAGGAAATCCGTCGCCCGGATGGAAGCTACATCCGCTTCGATGACAACGCTTGTGTGCTCCTCAACAATGCAGGCGAGCTTCGAGGAACCCGTATCTTCGGTCCTGTTGCACGTGAATTGCGTGCCACTAATATGAAGATTGTTTCTCTCGCTCCTGAAGTACTTTAACCACGTCTTAAAAAGCAAAACAATGGCAAAATTTCATATAAAGAAGGGTGACACAGTTTATGTCAATGCCGGTGACGACAAAGGCAAGACTGGCCGTGTACTCGAGGTGCTTCCCAAGAAGGAGCGCGCCATCGTGGAGGGTGTCAATATTGTGACTAAGGCAACCAAACCCAATGCTCAGTATCCGCAGGGCGGTCTGGTGAAGAAGGAAGCCCCGATCCACATTTCAAATATCAACCCCGTTGACAAGAACGGAAAGCCGACCCGCATCGGCCGCCGTAAAGATGAAAACGGGAAAACAGTACGTTTTTCTAAAAAAACAGGAGAGGAGATTAAATAATGAGCACAACTTTGAGCAAGGACTATAAGGAAAGAATAGTCCCCGAACTCGAAAAAGAGTTCAATTACAGCACTGTAATGCAGGTTCCTCGTCTGGAGAAAATCGTAATCAACCAGGGTCTGGGAGCAGCAACTCAGGATAAGAAACTTATTGAGACTGCCATCAACGAACTTACTGCCATCACCGGCCAGAAAGCCGTTCCGACACTCTCAAAGAAGGATATCTCAAACTTCAAGCTCCGTAAGAAGATGCCCATCGGCGCGATGGTGACTCTTCGTCGCGACAAGATGTATGAGTTTCTGGAACGCCTCGTGAGAGTGGCGCTTCCCCGTATCCGTGACTTCAAGGGTATCAACTCAAAACTTGACGGACGTGGAAACTACACACTCGGTATCACAGAGCAGATCATCTTCCCCGAGATCAATATTGATAATGTTCCCAAGCTTCAGGGTATGAACATCACCTTCGTGACTTCAGCCAAGACTGATGAAGAAGGATTTGCATTGCTTAAGAAGTTCGGACTTCCCTTTAAAAACGAGAATAAGTAATTATGGCAAAGGAATCAATGAAAGCCCGTGAGGTGAAGCGCCAGAGAATGGTAGCCAAATATGCCGAAAAGAAGGCCGCGTTGAAGAAGGCTGCGCTTGCAGACGAAAACGGCAACATCGACTATGAGGCACTTACCAAACTCCAGAAGCTTCCGAAGAACGCCTCAAAGGTTCGTCTTCACAATCGTTGCGAAATCACCGGTCGTCCGAAAGGGTATATGCGCCAGTTCGGAATCTCCAGAATCCAGTTCCGTGAGATGGCAAGTGCCGGTCTTATCCCGGGTGTGAAGAAAGCAAGCTGGTAATAGCAGACTGCACGACATAGAAAGGACTTAAAGTCCTGAAATCTGTAAAATTCAGAGCAATTTTTAGGTTGGAAGTAAAATTTTAACCAAAAAATTGCTCTGAATTGCAAATTATATATTAACTTTGCATCGTAATTGCACCTCCTGCAGGTGAAATTATAGGAACCATTTATGCTCGTTTCCGTTTCGGGAGAGACGGGAAGGGGTGTTTTTGGGGCCAAAAATCGTGAGTATTAAATATTGTTCGGAGGAATCCGAATCAATTTAAACATCAATTTACAATGACTGATCCAATAGCAGATTATTTGACCAGACTGCGCAACGCCATCCATGCGGGACATCGCGTGGTGGAAGTTCCTGCATCAAACATCAAAAAGGAGATCACAAAAATCCTTTTCGACCAGGGCTACATCCTCAACTATAAGTTTGAGGAAGGTCTCGGTGCACAGGGCACAATCAAGATTGCCCTCAAGTATGATCCGATTGACAAGGTGAGTGCTATCAAAAACCTACATCGAGTGTCACGTCCGGGTCTCCGTCAGTACACCGGCTACAAAGACATGCCTCGCGTGCTCAACGGTCTTGGAATCGCCATCCTCTCTACATCACAGGGAGTAATGACAAACAAGGAAGCCAAAGATCGTAAGATTGGCGGAGAAGTATTGTGTTACATTTATTAAAAACAGGAGGTAGAAATGTCAAGAATAGGTAAATCCCCGATTGAACTGCCTGCCGGCGTCACAGTACAGGTAAAGGATAACGTAGTGACAGTGAAAGGTCCCAAGGGAGAGCTCTCACAGGAAATCAACCCTGATATCACAGTAAAGGTAGAAGGAAATGAAGTGCTCGTAGAGCGTCCTTCAGACGAGCGTGCTCACAGAGCTATGCACGGCCTTTATCGTGCTTTGATCCACAACATGGTTGTCGGTGTGTCAGAGGGTTACAAGAAAGAGATGGAACTTGTCGGTGTAGGTTATCGTGCCACAGCCACAGGTCAGGTACTCGAATTAGCGTTAGGATTCTCACACGCTATCTACATCAAGCTTCCGAAGGAAATAAAGGTAGAGGCAAAGAGCGAAAGAAACAAGAATCCGCTCATTATCCTCGAATCTGCCGACAAGCAGCTCCTTGGCCAGGTATGTGCGAAGATACGTTCATTGCGTAAGCCCGAGCCGTATAAGGGTAAAGGTATTAAGTTTGTAGGCGAAATCATCCGTCGCAAATCAGGCAAGTCAGCAAATGCCAAATAAAATTAGGAAATTATGATATCCAAGATAGCAAGAAGAAATAAAATCAAAACCCGTATCCGCGGGAAAATTTCCGGAACAGCAGCACGTCCCCGTATGAGCGTGTTCCGTTCCAACAAGGCGATCTACGTGCAGATTATTGATGATCTTGCAGGCAACACACTCTGTGCTGCTTCTTCCAAGGGACTTGAAGGAGGCACAAAAACAGAGGTGTCAGCAAAAGTAGGTGAGGAGATTGCAAAAAAGGCCATTGAGAAAGGCATCACAGAGGTTGTCTTCGACCGTAACGGTTATCTCTTCCATGGCAGAGTAAAATCATTGGCCGATGCAGCTCGCAAGGCCGGTCTTAAATTTTAATAAATTATCATGGCTAAGAAAAACAATAGAGTTAATTCTACCAACGGACTGGAATTGCAGGAGCGCCTTGTAGCAATCAACCGTGTAACTAAGGTTACCAAGGGTGGTCGTGCATTCAGCTTCGCAGCGATCGTAGTGCTTGGTGACGGCAATGGTATCGTAGGCTGGGGCCTTGGTAAAGCAAATGAAGTTCAAGCAGCTATTGCAAAGGGTGCTGAAGCGGCTAAGAAGAATCTTATCCGTGTTCCCATTCACAAGGGTACAATCCCCCACGAGCAGGCAGCCAAATTCGGTGGCTCAAGAATTTTCATCAAGCCCGCAAGCGAGGGTACCGGAGTAAAGGCCGGTGGTGCGATGCGTGCAGTGCTTGAGAGTGTCGGCATCACCGACGTTCTTGCAAAGTCAAAAGGTTCTTCCAACCCCCACAACCTCGTAAAGGCTACAATTGCAGCTCTCGAAGAGCTCCGTAGCCCGGCAGAAATCGCAAAACTTCGTGGCATTTCAGTAGAAAAAGTGTTCACCGGCAAATAAGATTCAACATGGCTAAAATACAGATTAAGCAGATAAAGAGCCGAATCAATGCGCCCAAGGTTCAGAAACTGACACTGGATGCGCTCGGTCTTCGTAAAATGAACCACACAGTGGTAAAAGAGGACACACCCTCAATCATGGGCATGGTAAAGGCTGTGCACCATCTTGTAGAAGTTACAAAACTCTAAAGACAGAAAACCTTATGGAATTACATACTCTAACCCCCGCTCCCGGCAGTAATAAGTCTAACAAGAGAATCGGACGCGGACCCGGTTCCGGATATGGCGGCACATCAACCCGCGGTCACAAAGGTGCTAAGTCCCGTTCAGGCTATAGCCGCAAGATCGGTTTTGAAGGTGGTCAGATGCCTCTTCAGCGCCGTGTCCCCAAATTCGGTTTCAAGAACATCAATCGCGTAGAGTATAAGGCGCTCAACCTTGATGCTCTGGAGGCGCTTGCTGCGGCAAAAGACCTCGCAAAGATTACAGTTGCAGATTTGCGTGAGGCAGGTCTTGTATCCAAGAATGCCCTCGTGAAGATTCTTGCAGGTGGCACCATCACCCGCAAGATTGAGGTGGAGGCTGATGCCTTCTCCAAAAAAGCTGAAGAAGCTATTGTAGCTGCCGGCGGAACTGCAACTAAAAAATAATTGAAATAATGGGATTCACTAAAACAATCAAAAATATCTGGAGCGTAGAGGACCTTCGTAATCGCATAGGAATAACTCTGCTGCTGGTCATCATCTACCGCTTCGGATGCTACGTGGTGCTTCCGGGAATCAATCCGGACGAACTCATGGCGCTTAAGAGATTCACATCCGAGGGCCTTATGCAGCTTCTCGATATGTTCTCCGGAGGTGCATTCTCACAGGCTTCTATCTTCGCCTTGGGTATCATGCCCTATATCACTGCTTCTATCGTGATTCAGCTCCTTGGCATGGTGCTTCCTTCTTTCCAGAAGATGCAGCGTGAAGGTGAAAGCGGACGAATGAAACTCAATCAGTACACCCGCTATCTGACCGTCCTGATTCTTTTGCTCCAGGGACCCGCTTATCTCATGAACCTCAAATATCAGGTTCAGGGTGCCGGCGGCTACATTGATATGGGCTTCTGGACAGTAGTCTTTATGACTATTGTTCTCGCTGCCGGTTCAATGTTCATTATGTGGCTCGGCGAAAGGATTGACCAGAAAGGTGTCGGAAACGGTATCTCTTTCATCATCCTTATCGGTATCATCGCACGCCTCCCGGATGCATTCTCTCAGGAATTCACAAGCCGTCTCCTCAATTCAGCGGGTGGTGGTCTTGTAATCTTCCTTCTTGAGATTGTGATTCTGCTTGCAGTTATCGCCGGTGCAGTGCTCCTGGTGCAGGGAACCCGCAAAGTGCCCGTGCAGTATGCAAAACGTATCGTGGGCAACAAACAGTATGGCGGTGCCCGTCAGTACATCCCTCTGAAAGTGAATGCTGCCGGTGTGATGCCGATCATCTTTGCTCAGGCAATCATGTTCATCCCTATCACATTGGTTGGTTTCAGCACAGACCACACAGGATTCTTCGGAGCCCTGACAGATATGTATGGATTCTGGTATAACTTCATCTACTTCCTGATGATTGTTGCCTTCACCTATTTCTATACAGCAATTACCGTTCGTCCGCAACAGATGGCAGAAGATATGAAGCGAAACAACGGCTTCATCCCCGGCATTAAACCGGGTAAGCCGACAGTTGATTATCTTGATTCAATCATGTCAAGAATCACACTTCCTGGCTCTATCTTCCTCGGCATCGTTGCCATCCTTCCGGCAATTGCACACATCTGTGGACTTAACAGAAACTTCGCCGGATTCTTCGGAGGAACATCACTCCTGATTATTGTAGGTGTAGTGCTTGACACACTCCGCATAATCGAGGGTCACCTGTTAATGCGTCATTATGACGGACTGATGAAAGACGGCAGCCGCATCAAGGGACGCACAACCGGCAGCGGCGTTTTCTAAAAAAAGCGATTTTGCAAAGTTTGAAATGATATATATCAAGACAGCTGAAGAAATCGAAAAGATGAGAGTGGCGGCAGATCTGGTCAGCCGCACACTTGGCGAAGTTGCCAAGTGGGTGAGGCCGGGTGAGACCACACTTAAACTTGACACCATAGCAAGAGAGTTTATCCTCGACAACGGGGGTAGACCCTCCTGTCTTGGGTATCAAGGTTTCCCCGGGACCCTCTGCATTGAGGTAAATGACACGGTGGTCCACGGGTTCCCGTCAAACTATACTCTTCGTGAAGGTGACATTGTCGGCACGGACTGTGTTGTAGATATCAACGGATATCATGGCGACATGTGCTACACTTTTGCAGTAGGAGAGATCAGTGAAGAGGCAGCCCTTCTGCTTAAAATTACTGAAGAGAGTCTATATAAAGGGATAGAGGCTGCCAAAGCCGGGAAGCGTATAGGAGACATCTCCAACGCAGTCCAGACATATTGCGAGCGTGCCGGATACAGCGTTGTCCGTGAAATGTGTGGGCATGGCATAGGCAGGAGCATGCACGAAGATCCGGAAGTTCCGAATTACGGGCGTCGCGGAATCGGACCGGTGTTGAAGCCGGGAATGTGCATTTGCATAGAACCTATGATTAATATGGGAAGCAAGAATATCGTCATCACTTCCGATGGTTGGCAGTGTAAGACACGCGACCATAAACTGTCGGCGCATTTCGAGCATACGGTATTAATCACGGAGAACGACCCCGAGATATTGACTACTTTCCGCTACATTGAAGAGTCATTAGGGAAATAACGAACTGAAACTGTCAAAAACGAAATATCAGCAAAAATGGCAAAACAGGCAGCAATAGAAATCGACGGTGTGATACTTGAGGCATTGAGCAACGCGATGTTCAAGGTAGAACTTGAGAACGGACATCAGATCACAGCTCACATCTCAGGTAAGATGCGAATGCATTATATAAAGATTCTTCCGGGCGACAAGGTCAAGGTCGAGATGTCACCCTACGACTTGTCCAAGGGAAGAATATCATTCAGATATAAATAAAAGAACAGACAATATATATGAAAGTCAGAGCTTCCATCAAGAAGCGCTCAGCAGAGTGCAAAATCGTACGTCGCAAGGGCAGACTGTACGTAATCAACAAAAAGAATCCAAAATTTAAACAGCGTCAAGGATAATTTTATTACCTTTGCAAAATAAATTGTAAAAACCAGATATGGCAGTAAGAATAGTCGGCGTTGATTTGCCGCAAAACAAGAGAGGCGAGATCGCCTTGACCTACATCTACGGTATAGGCCGTAGCGCCGCCAATTCAATTTTGAGCAAGGCCGGCGTTGATCGCGATATTAAGGTAAAAGACTGGACAGACGACCAGGCAGCTGCAGTGCGCGAAGTAATCCAGAACAACTACAAGGTAGAGGGTGATCTTCGTTCAGAGATTCAGCTTAACATCAAGCGCCTTATGGATATCGGATGCTATCGCGGTATCCGTCATCGTATCGGTCTTCCCGTACGCGGACAAAGCACAAAAAACAACGCACGTACTCGCAAGGGACGTAAGAAGACAGTTGCAAATAAGAAGAAAGCTACAAAATAATAACTGAACAATGGCAAAAAAGACAGTCGCAGCTAAGAAGAGAAATGTCAAAGTTGACGCAATGGGTCAGCTTCATGTGCATAGCTCTTTCAACAACATCATTGTATGCCTGGCAAACAGCGAAGGTCAGGTGATTTCATGGTCTTCAGCCGGAAAGATGGGGTTCAGGGGTTCTAAGAAGAACACCCCCTATGCAGCCCAGATGGCAGCACAGGATTGCGCGAAGGTAGCGTATGACCTGGGCTTGCGCAAGGTGAAGGCTTACGTAAAAGGACCGGGTAACGGACGTGAATCAGCAATCCGTACCGTGCATGGCGCAGGTATAGATGTAGTAGAGATTGTTGATGTTACTCCGCTTCCCCATAACGGATGTCGTCCTCCGAAGAGAAGAAGAGTTTAATCTCGAGACAGGAAACACTGCATCGAAATTTTTAATTCATCTCCGTATTGCGACTTAAGCGGCAGCGCCTCCTCTGAATGCGAAATAATGACCGTCTGCAACCTGTGAATGTTGCGCACACTTTCTCTCGACGGTCGCGGCTGCGCTAAAGAGGCTGCACCACTGTCCGGGCAGCGATACGAATAAAAATCAAACAAAATGGCAAGATATACAGGCCCCAAATCAAAAATCGCCCGTAAATTCGGCGAAGCAATATTTGGCGAAGACAAGGTGCTTGCACGTAAGACTAACCCCCCGGGTCAGCACGGTGCGAACCATCGCAGAAAGACTTCTGAATATGGTCAGATGCTTCGCGAAAAACAAAAAGCAAAATACACATATGGTGTGTTGGAACGTCAGTTCCGCAACCTTTTCGATAAGGCTGCACGCACCAAAGGTATCACCGGTGAAGTTCTCCTTCAGCTTCTCGAAAGCCGTCTTGACAATGTAGTATATCGTCTTGGTATTGCAAAGACCCGTGCTGCAGCCCGTCAGATAGTACTTCACAAGCACATTTGTGTCAATGGTAAGGTAGTGAACATCCCTTCTTATCATGTAAAACCCGGTGATGTCATCACAGTAAGAGAAAAATCAAAATCGCTCGAAGTCATTGCTGACTGCCTTGCAGGTTTCAACCACAGCAAATATCCTTGGATCGAATGGGATCAGACAATCATGGGAGGTAAATTCCTTCACATTCCCGCACGTGAGGATATTCCTGAGAACATCAAGGAACAGTCTATTGTCGAGTTGTATTCTAAATAATAATTAAATAGAGACCCATGGCTATTTTAGCATTTCAAAAGCCCGATAAGGTCGTCATGCTTGAGTCCGACAATAAGTTCGGCAAGTTCGAGTTTCGTCCCTTAGAGCCCGGTTATGGCCAGACTATAGGGAACGCAATGCGCAGAATTCTTCTTTCATCATTGGAGGGTTTTGCAATCTGCACAATCAAGATTGATGGTGTGGATCACGAACTTGACACGATTCCGGGCGTAAAGGAAGATGTGACCAACATTATCCTTAACCTCAAACAGGTAAGATTCAAGCAGCTGACTCAAGATATTGACACAGAAAAAGCT
>CAMWXI010000066.1 GCA_947178175.1 uncultured Porphyromonadaceae bacterium
CCCGAGTGTTGTAAGGAAATAATCGAGATGGGAAGTAAGGCGAAGCTTCTCTTCGCTGACGTCAAGCTTCTCGATATAGAATATCAACTCCTGCTCAAGCCGCCCTTCGTCATATCTGATGGAGTCTATCTGCTCCAACTGCTCCTGAAGACGCGCACGTATCTTTCCGACACGACTCTTTTCATGAGGCTCTATCTCCCGGAGAAGTCTGGAGATATTCATGATTTTTTCACAGAAGAATCTGTAAAGACGTGCTCCTTCTGTAGCTCTGAATTCCGTAAGCCTGACGATAGCCATCTCCAATGCTTCATTATAAGCCTTGAGATCTTCTTCGGAAAGAGAAGCCATCTCTGTCTTCATGGCATCCGGCATTTTTAACAGCAGTGCATACCAGTCGTGAGGTTCCTGAAGGTTAAGTCTGTCACCCAATTCCAGAATCTGGGATTTATACAATTGGAGCAAATCAAAATTAATCACCGAAGGAGTTGTGGCTCCCGTATTCTCAACACTCACACTTAACTCCACTTTTCCTCTCTCCAGCCGGCCGGCTACTATATTGCGTGTATCAACCTCAACTTCCTTAAGAAATGAGGGAGCGCGCATGGAGAAATCAAGCTGCTTACTGTTAAGCGATTTAATCTCTACTACAAATTTCTTGTCGGCAGATGCTCCTTGTCCTCTGCCAAACCCTGTCATTGAAAGTATCATAAGCTAATCTATAGACCATAAATAAATATATTTATGGGAAAGGATTTTTTTCTGACAGCGGACAACATAATCGGGTCCGCTTGTGATGCAAAGATAATATTTTCATTCTGTTCCGGCTATCTTCTGTATCAAAAAATTTTCATAATGATATCATCCAAACTTATTTTTATGGTAAGATTTATTATTCGTAAACAAGTTTGGACAACTTTTCTGACTACACTTTTGTCTAAAGAGAATATTTTTCTATTTGCAATGAAATACTTTTTCCCTACTTTTGTGTTTATGCTATGAAGACTGTCACTTTTTCAGCTTTATAAGACAATTGAAAATTACTAAACGATTATAATGTATGGACACCCAACTCTTAAAAGCTTGTGAAGAGAAAGCCCGTCAGTGGCTCTCTCCCCAATATGATGAAGAAACACGAAAGGAAGTGCAGGCAATGCTTGATGCAGAAGACAAGACACCCCTTATTGAAGCATTCTACAAGGACCTTGAATTCGGCACCGGAGGTCTGCGCGGTATCATGGGAGCTGGTTCCAACCGCATGAATATTTACACTGTGGGGGCCGCAACCCAGGGATTGGCCAACTATCTTAAGGAATGCTTCAAATCCCTGCCACAAATCAGTGTGGTTGTCGGACATGACGTGCGCAACAATTCAAGAAAATTTGCTGAACTTGTAGCCGATATTTTCTCTGCCAACGGAATCAAGGTATATCTCTTCGATTCCTGCCAGCCTACTCCTGAGGTTTCTTTTGCTATCCGCCATCTCGGCTGCCAGAGCGGTGTTAACATCACTGCCAGCCATAACCCTAAGGAATATAACGGATACAAGGCATATTGGAGCGACGGCGCCCAGATGATTGCTCCTCACGACGTTGAAACCATCAACTATGTCAATGCCATTACTTCAGTTGACCAGATTAAGTTCACTCCGAATAAAGAACTTATTCAGATAATAGGTCGTGATATTGACGAAGCATATCTGAAGGCTATCCATGAGCTTTCTCTCAGCCCGGAAATCGACAGGAAGCATCATGACATGAAGATTGTCTACACTCCGATTCACGGCACAGGATTGCGTCTGAATTTCGAGTCTATCAAAATGTGGGGCTTTGATAATATTATCCATGTACCCGAACAGGATGTGCAGAGTGGAGACTTCCCCACAGTGCCCTCCCCTAATCCGGAAAATCCGGAAGCTATGGAGATGGGTATCGCAAAGGCACGTGAGACAGGTGCGGACATCATTCTCGCTTCCGACCCGGATGCAGACCGCATCGGTGTGGTTGTGCGTGACAAGAAGGGAGAGTATCAGCTCCTCAACGGTAATCAGATTTGCATGATTTTCATGTATTATCTAATCACACGCAATGCCGAACTCGGAAAACTCACCGGCAACGAATACGTTGTCAAGACAATCGTAACCACCGAAACAATCAAGCGTATTGCAGACGCAAACAACGTTGAATGTTTCGACTGCTACACCGGTTTCAAATGGATTGCCGACGTTATGCGCAACATGGAAGGAGTTAAGAGATATCTTGGCGGTGGAGAAGAGAGCTTCGGCTTCCTTCCCGAAACCTTCTGCCGCGATAAAGACTCTGTATCTTCTATCTCATTGATGTGTGAGATTGCAGCGTGGGCAGCGGAACAGGGTCTCAACCTCTATGAACTGGTTATTGATATCTACGCTAAATATGGTCTTTCCCGTGAAAGAGGTGTGAGTGTGGTACGCCCCGGAAAGTCCGGTGCCGACGAAATCGTGGCTATGATGAAGAATTTCCGTGAGAATCCTCCTAAGACTCTTGCAGGTTCCGAGGTCGTCCTTATCAAAGATTATGCCGATCTTAATTGCACGGATCTTAAGAGTGGCGACATCACCAAGATGAATTTCCCCACCACAAGCAATGTATTGCAATTCTTCACAGCGGCAGGCGATAAGGTATCCATCCGCCCCTCAGGCACAGAACCCAAGATTAAGTTCTATATTGAAGTGCGTGAGGATATGCCGTCAAAAGATCAATATGAGACTATCGTGAAACATGCTGACGAACATATTGATCAAATCCTTAAAGAATTAGGCGTTGATTAATATTTAATAACAAGCATTTGGAGGGTGTGTCAAAATGAAAATTTACGACACACCCTCTAAGATTATAAACATTCTGCTTATGAAATTATCCTGGAAACCCGGTACGATGGTCTATCCCCTTCCTGCTGTCTTAGTGACCTGTGGAAACTCTCCTGAAAATTGGAATATGCTGACTATTGCCTGGACAGGCACAATATGCACTAATCCGGCCATGCTCTATATTTCCGTTCGTCCGGAGCGACATTCGTATCATCTGCTGGTGGAGAACATGGAATTTACCATTAATCTGACTACCGTGGATATGGTTCGCGCAACTGACTGGGCAGGCGTGAGGTCTGGCAAGGATTATGACAAATGGAAAGAAACAGGACTCACCCCCATACCGGGTGAGAAAGTAAGCTCTCCGACTCTTGAGGAGTCCCCTTTGAGCATAGAATGTCGTATCAAGGAAATCCTGCATCTCGGTTCGCACGATATGATGATTGCCGATGTTCTCAATGTGCGTGCCGACTCAAAATTCCTTGATTCCGAAAGCGGAGTGTTTGACCTTGAAAAAGCGAATCTCCTTGCATATTCCCACGGAAACTACTACGCGCTGGGGGAACTTCTCGGAAAATTCGGATTCTCCGTGCGTAAAAAATTATAACTTGGAATCTTAACGGCAAATTATCATATCTCGGCAGATGCACGGAACTAAATAAACATTTGTTATAAGTTCAGGTCTGAGAGTTCCACGATATGATTCACTATGGCATAGATGGTGAGGCCGGTGGCAGAGTGAATCTCAAGCTTTCTCGCAATATTACGGCGATGAGTCATTACAGTGTGGGGAGAAAGAAAGAGTTTATCCGCTATCTCCTTGTTGGTAAGCCCTTTCACTACCCATTCCACTATCTCTTTCTCCCTTACTGAGAGTGATTCCTTTGTCAACTCGGAATTTTCAGTCAGAGATAGTATGTCTCTGACCGATTTGAGGATATGTTCCACATCATCAACCACAGAGATGCACCCGTTGAACAGTTTTAATGTAGAGGGTGAAATTTGTCCGGAAAGTATAGCCATTAATTTGCAGTCATCGCCATATTTCTCTCTGAAATCTATGGGATTAAATATCCCTGAAAAAGAGAGACTGACCGCTATGATATCAGGGGAAGAATTGCGCATATAGGAATCCATCTCCTCCTGTGTTTCTACCACCGTGACATGTGTCTGCAATCCCGGAAGCCGATGCATCCAGTATGCCACGCCTGCCGCTATCACCGGGGCACTCTCAGCAATCAATATATTGATTTTATCTTTCTCTCTCATCTCTTCTCGGAATCACCGTTATATTCCCCTTTTTCAAGCAGAGAGAGAACCGGCATAAGGATATTGTCTTCAACGCTGCAATGATTTTCCAGCTCCTCCTCGCATCTATAGATATCATACAATGCATCATTTAGAAGATTGGCGGTTGCATCCTCGGGAGAAAACTTTATGATAATGGTTTTCAATTCCTTCAATTTGGAACTTACATTCTCATGCTGGTCGCTATACGTGGCCACAACACCTTCCGCTTTCACATGCCCTTCAAGCAAGGAATTGATATAGGAAAAGAGCATCGTTTCCTCCGCCTCCATATGGGTGCGGACTTCTGTATAATATTCATCGAAAAATTTAAGAATCAGAAATGACACATCGCTTGTGCGAAGTTTGATTCCATCAAGAATTTTCCTGCGGATTGAGGGAAGACTGTATTCCAGAAAATAAATATGAGACTGCCGCAGATAATGAAGAAGTGTCCTGATGCTGAGCGACGAGAAATCCTCGGGTGTCGGAAATCCTTCAGTCACATAATTTACAACCGTCAGAAATGTGTGACAATCCACTCCGGAATCTTCACATACTTCCATAATCGTTTTGTCACCGATTCCCATGCGTATGCCGAAGCGGCTCATAACCTGAATCAGCCTGTAGTCATCGGCAATGAGAGAAATCATCTTGTCTGAAGGATAATATTTCATGATACAAATTTCAAGAAGAATAATGCGGTTTTCGATTCCATGGCAAGGGGAATCGAAAACCAAAATGTATAACTCTAAAACATTGCAAAATTAATGATTCCGGATACCCTTCGCAATACTCTCTTTTAGGTATTTATCATTGCATAGAAATAAATCCGGTAAATGAAGCCGTTTCTCCGGAACAGCCATTGACTACGCCTCTCTCCACGCGCACGCTCCCGGTTGGTTTTCTATTTTATTGTAAGGGTCAAAGAATTTTTTTAAATTTGCATCCTACATTACACAATCCTCTCTTGCACAAAACATGAAAGCAAATAAAAGTAATATAATCACCTGGCTCTGGGGAGGTTTTCTCGGACTGGGTTTTGTAATAGCCATTCTCCTACTGCTCATTTATAATGGGGTAATCGGTTATATGCCTCCCATTGAAGAACTTGAGGACCCTCACAGCAAACTTGCTTCCGTGGTCTACGCCTCTGACGGCACCACCGAGTTAGGCCGTTACTTTCAAGGTTCCGGAAATCGTGTAAATAAGGACTACGAGTCCGTATCTCCATACGTCATAGACGCTTTGATTTCTACTGAGGATGTTCGCTTCATGTCTCATTCCGGCATTGACTTTATGGCTCTCGGGCGTACCGCTGTAAAAACACTGATGCTACGTGACAAGTCATCCGGCGGCGGCTCCACTATCACCCAGCAGCTTGCCAAACAGCTCTATTCCCAGCCTTCACGCAATATTTTCAAGCGTGCGATGCAGAAACCTATTGAATGGATGATAGCAATCAAGCTGGAACGATTCTATACCAAGGAAGAAATCATCAGTATGTATCTCAATCGATTTGACTTCCTTAATAATGCAGTAGGAATAAAAACCGCCGCCAACGTATATTTCGGGAAAGAACCTGATGAATTAAAATGTGAAGAAGCTGCAATGCTTATAGGAATGCTGAAGAATCCATCTTATTTCAACCCTCTTCGTCATCCCGAACGCACCCGCGATCGTCGCAACACTGTGCTCGACCAAATGGTTAAGGCAGGGAAACTATCTGCGCAGGAAGCTGACTCTCTAAAACAACTCCCCTTGGAGATAGACTATCACAAGGTTGACTTTCACGAAGGTGGAGCTCCGTATCTTCGCGAAGCTATACGCAAACTTATGACCGCCCATAAGCCTTCCAGACCTGACAGAGCCAACTACTCCTCAGCTCTCGCCTACAATATAGCCTACGGAAACTACACCACCGACTCAACCGAATGGGAAAACAATCCCCTATATGGATGGATTATTAAAAACCCCAAGCCGGACGGCTCATATTACGATTTATATACCGACGGTCTGAGAATCTACACCACCATTGACACCCGTATGCAGCAGTATGCCGAAGAAGCGGTTGCTCAGCACGTCGGGGGTGTGCTTCAGCCTGCCTTCTTCAGTGAAAAGCGTAACACTACATACGGTCCTTATCTCTCTGCCGGCGTGTCTGCCAATACTGCAAGGTCTCTTATCAAGAATGCTATCCGACAGACTCATCGCTACCGCACAATGAAGGAAGCCGGTTGCTCCGAAGCTGAAATTGATAAAGCTTTCCGCACTAAATACTCTATGGATGTGTTTGCCTATGTGAAAAAGGATGGGAAGATAGTCCCGGGGACAAAGACAGTCACCATGTCACCTTACGACTCTCTTCTTTACATGAAGAGCATACTGCGTGTGGGACTGATGAGTATGGATCCGGTCAGCGGATATGTAAAAGCCTACGTAGGGGGTCCGGACTATACCTGGTTCCAATATGACATGGCAGGACAGGGGAAACGTCAGATTGGTTCAACAGTGAAACCATTCCTCTATACACTCGCCATGGAGAATGACTATTCTCCATGCTCCACAATCCTCAATTCCCAACCTACCTACGGCAATTGGTCTCCCCGCAATTCCGGAGGAGGAAGAGTCGGTTCGATGGTTGACCTTAAGTGGGCGCTGACTACCTCCAACAACTGGATTTCCGCAAAGTTGATATATGACCTTAAGCCACAGAACCTGGCTAATAAGATGCGTATGTTCGGTATATCAGGTTATATCGAGCCAAGCCTTCCTCTGTGCCTTGGCACTGCCGATGTCTCGGTCAAAGAGATGGTGGGAGCATATTCAGCTTTTGCAAACCATGGCCTTAGAGTTGACCCGGTATATGTGACCCGTATAGAAGACAATCAGGGAAACGCTATCTATAATGCTACGCCCCACCATGAGGAAGTGACTAATGAAACTGCTGCTCTGAATATGGTGGAAATGATGATGAACGTTATCAATAACGGTACTGGTAGAAGCCTGCGTTCCTCATACGGCATCAGCGCCGAGATGGGAGGAAAAACCGGTACTACCAACTCCAACTCCGACACATGGTTTATGGGCTTTACTCCTGATTTGGTGACCGGAGTATGGGTCGGTGGTGAGGAACGTTCCATCCGCTTCAACACTATGGCTCTCGGTCAGGGTGCAAGAGCGGCTCTCCCCGTATACGGCATTTACATGAGAAAGGTCTATTCCGACCCCAAACTCCCTTATAAGCAGGATGCGAAATTTGACTTCCCTGATTCCTTCACCTTCTGCGGAAGCTCCTATACTTCCTCTTCCGGCGAAAGTGAGACAACGGAAGAAGCTGTTGAAGGCATTTTTGACTAAGACTCTTTTAACACCTAAATGCGACTTCCTGACGTTGCCACTCCCTTTTCTTCCCGGAATAAGTCTCCACTGCAATATCTGTGTAGGGGCAGATTTCTCTTTGACTCTCTCCCATGTCCTGAACAGCAGATTGAGACTCTTTTTAGGGAAGGAATAGCCAATGGACTGAAATCGCTGCTGATATTTGATCCTCTCAACGATTATGACAATCTGCGTGAGCCGGTGACTATCGGTCGCAGGCTGGGATTGGAAATCATTATAGGTGAGGCTTTGACATACAATCCTGGAAACGAACATAAGAACCCTTCCAAACCCCGAGAATCAAAACACTTTCTTGCAGGACTGTTAAAAGGTCATAGGGAACCTGTGGCTCCGGAGTCTGTATATTCTGTAGATTTCTTTGTTGATAAGGGTCTGGAATTGTCGGCTCTTGGCAATGACCGGTTATGGATTCTCGTGCCGGAAGATGACCCTTTCCACTCTTTCTCCTCCTCTGATATATCAAGCATTGCTGATACTTTAAGAAGGGAAACAACTATGGTGGTTGATATTTGTTTTCTTCCCTCCGGAGTAGCTGATTATAAAGATTCCGCTGAGGAACTAAGACCTATCCTCAATAAATTAAGGAGAGATTCAGGGTTGGCACCGATGTTTCCTCCTATTTCTGAGATTCTGACGAATCAGGCCAAATTGATAAAGAAAGACAGAGAAATGGGAAATGAGGATTATACTTCATTAGATTCTCGGTATGTAGCGTTGATAAAGGGTGAATTCGGCAGTTCGACGGTGTTGATAGACCCCCTTTTCCGACGCAGGATTACAGGAGCCCTTGTCGAAAAACCGCTATAAGATTTCTCAATCGCAATTTATATTATAAACAAAACTGTTTGAGTAAAAAAGAGAGCCGGGGTTTCCGGCTCTCTGAATTTTTTTGTTCAAGATGATTATTACTTCTTTGAACGGTTGCCATAACGGCTGCGGAATTTGTCCACACGACCTGCTGTGTCGACAAGCTTCTGCTTACCTGTAAAGAAGGGGTGTGAAGAGCTGGTGATTTCAAGCTTCACCAGAGGATATTCCTTACCGTCAATTTCAATAGTTTCTTTTGAAGCAACAGTAGAACGAGTGATGAAAGTCTCATCGTTAGACATGTCCTTGAACACAACCTCACGATAATTTGAGGGATGGATGTCCTTTTTCATTTTAATTTTTCTGCAGTTAAAATTAAACTTAAATAAATCGTGGCAGGTCGCGATCCCACCACATTCGGCGTGCAAAATTACTAAATTTTTTCAACTCCACAAAATATTCCTGAATCCGTTTATCCGGATCAATGATAAATCCTATCAGTCCTAT
>CAMWXI010000067.1 GCA_947178175.1 uncultured Porphyromonadaceae bacterium
AGCGGGATTCAACCCCACCATTCCCCGTGCGGCAACAGATGTCGATTTGCATATCGCGGGCATAGACTATAAAGGGACACAGCTCAGGGATATCAGCCTCCTTGCCTCGCTTCATAACGGAGAATATACCCTTAGCGGCAGCTCAGCCAACCGTGATATAGATTTCAACATAGACCTTGCCGGGGCAATAGCCCGTGATTATTACACGGCAAAAGGGTATGTTCATCTGCGCAATGCCGACCTGCAGGCACTTGGCATATCTCCGACAATCAACTCCGGAAATGCCGATTTATATATAGACGCCGAGGCATCTCCAGACCGCTGGATTTATAGGGCGGACTTAAAGATAGAGAATTTCGACTGGAATTTGCCCGACCGGTTCATACATCTCCCCAACGGGATGACAGCGATGATAGATGCCGGAGAGAAGAGTGTAGTGTGTCATGTAGATTCCAGGCTGACATCAATAGACTTTGAGAGTTCGGAGAATCTTAAGAAAGTCATAGACTCGTTCGTTTCAGTCGCAGACGAGGCGCTTGCGCAGGTAAAGCAGCGTGAGATAATGATGGACAGGATACAGGAGCGTCTGCCACATTTCAATCTGCGGTTCAATGCGTCAGGACAAGGGGTGCTGAATCAGTTCCTGACAACTTCCGGACTGACACTCGACACAGTGTATGCGGAGTTCAGCAACGATTCCCTTTTCCACGGTAATCTGGCAGCTCTCGGACTCGGAAACACCGGTCTCACCGCCGACACACTGACTCTGAATCTCAACCAGCGCGGTTCCTTATTGGATTATAAAGCACATCTCGGAAACCGTCCCGGGACAATGGATGAATTTGCCGAAGTCAACCTCAACGGCTACTTCGGATCCAACCGCGTGTCGGCGTTTCTGAGGCAGAAGAACATAAGCGGAGAGACAGGGTATCGTCTCGGTCTCACCGCCGCCATGCGTGACAGCACCGTGTCAGTGCATCTCACTCCTCTTAATGCCACCATCGCATATCTCCCCTGGGAGGTTAACGATGACAATTACATAGATTTGAATATGTCTACATATTCGGTGGATGCCAATGTAGAGGCGAAGAGCCGTCAGAGTGCTATATTATTGCGCACCGAACCCACTGAATTGGGAGAAAACAGCCTGCATGTTAAGCTCACCAATATCCATGTGCAGGATTTCACGCAGATGCTTGTCAACGCACCCCCCATCACAGCCGGTCTTGATTCAGACATACTCATACAATATGCCGACAATCAGGTGCAGGGGAAAGGCTCGGTGAGTCTTTCGGACCTGACCTACAACAAAGTTAAGGTGGGAAGTTTCGACCTCGGCCTGAAAGCCGGACTGGATTTCAACGGAGATTCCGACGTATCCTTAGGACTGAAGGTGGATAACACCCCCGATGCCCTTACGCTTCATACTGTATTGAATCAGGCGGACTTTATGCCGAAGAGTGTCGACGTGAAAATGCAGGAATTCCCTCTGAACGTAGCGAATGCCTTCTTAGGGAAAGATGTGGCCTCGCTCAAGGGGAGTCTCAACGGGGAGATGAAGATGGATGGCGACCTCACCAACCCCATGCTGAACGGCGAGATATCCTGCAATTCGGTAGGGGTATATGTGCCGATGATAGGATCAACGCTGAAGTTGGCGCAGACACCGATAACGGTCACCAATAATGTGCTTCATTTCAATAATTTCGATATTTTCGGAGCCAATGCCAATCCCCTGACGATAGCCGGGGATGTGAATGCGACCAATTTTTCTGCGGTAAGCTTCAACCTTACGGCAAGGGCTGACAACTTCCAACCCGTCAACAATGACCGCCGGGCAGGCAGCGATCTCTATGGAAAACTGTTTATGGATCTTAACGCCTCGGTCCGCGGTCCGATGCAGCATTTCAACATAGATGCGGATGTGAGTGTCTTGAGTTCCACTGACATATCATATTCAATTCCGGCATCCACAGGTCTTGAGATGCAGCAGGGCACGGACAATGTGGTTAAATTCGTGAATTTCAGCGATACCGTGCCCCCACCTGCGAAGAGCGGGCCTCAGCTCATGAGCATGCGCATCAATGCCGGGCTTACACTTGTACCCGGTATGCAGGCAACAGTCTTCTTCTCGGGCAACGGCACGGATAAAGCCCAGATAAACCCCTCCGGGACGCTCAACTATTTCCAGAATTATATGGGAGACATGCGTCTCAACGGACAGTTGATGATAGGTGACGGTTTTGCACAATACAGCATTCCGCTTATCGGGCAGAAGAAATTCGTGTTTGATCCCCAGAGTTATCTCCTTTGGAACGGCGACATAATGAATCCGGTGTTCAATCTTCATGCCGTAGACGATGTGAAGGCGAATGTGGTGGAGGGAGGGAACTCCAGGCTTGTCAATTTCAATGTCGGATTGAATGTGACCGGGCAGCTCGCCCATCCCAATGTATTGTTCGACCTCAGCACCGACGACGACCTCAGCATCCAGAATCAATTGCAGTCCATGAGTGCCGACCAGCGTCAGCAGCAGGCGATGAACATGTTGTTGACCGGCCAATATTCCGGACAGGGCGTGAAAACCACAATGGCACCGCTCACCGGGAATGTCTATTCCATCCTGACCGGAACGCTCAACAGCTGGGCGGCGCAGACAATCCGCGGAGTGGACCTTTCATTCGGAGTGGACCAATATGACCGTTCGGTAGACGGACAAAGCTCCACTACCACCAGCTACTCCTATCAGGTGTCAAAATCGTTATTCAACAATAAATTCAAGATAAATGTGGGGGGCAACTATTCCACCGATGCATCTGCCGACGAGAATCTCACACAGAATCTTCTGAGCGACGTATCGTTTGAATATATGCTGAAGCAGACTCCCACGCTAAGTATGTATGTGCGACTTTTCCGTCACACCGGATTTGAAAGCATCCTTGAAGGGGAGGTGACGGAGACCGGTGTCGGCTTCGTCATGAAGAGAAGACTGCAGAATCTGCGCAGTCTCTTCCGGTTTGGAAGCAGGAAGAGGAAGGAAAGTCCGGACACTGTGAAGAGAAACTTCATCTCCCTTCCGGCAGATACGAAACCGGCGTTGACAGACAGCGTAGTCCGGGAGATGCGGCAGGCGACGATAAAGCTGCAGAAAGGAGGAGAGGAATGAGAAAAGGTATAGGGAAAATAAGGAAGGTATCAGGATTATTCCTCATGCTGGCCATGCTGTCCGGAATCATATCCTGCTCCACCACAAGTAAGCTCACAGAGAATGAGACGCTATATACAGGAGTTAGGAAATTCTCGGTTGAGAGTGTGGATAAAGAGAAACTGCCCGGCGGTATGGTGTCAGACCTGAAGAATGTCATCAATGTCAAGCCCAACAATCCGATGCCCTTCATGTCGCCTTATGTCCGCACACCTTTCCCCATAGGATTGTGGGCCTATAATCATCTCAACGACTCTGCCAAAGGGATAGAAGGATGGCTTTATCGCATGTTGGCGAAGAACCCGGTGCTTATCTCCGATGTTCGTCCGGACGTGAGAGTGAAGCTGTTGGAAGAGATAATGGACCGAAACGGATATTTCGGCTCCCGGGCAAATTATGAGCTGCTGTATGACAAACGCAATCCCAAGAAGGCAAGAATCAGCTATAGTGTAGAGGTAGGGCGTCCCTATCCCATAGACAGTGTGGTCTATCTTAATGACAGCACGCAGATGGGGAGGATGATAGATTCCCTAGCGAAGAAGAGTGCCTATCTGAAAAGAGGGGAGATTTTCAATGTCGATTCACTCAGCGCCTTACGCACTAATATCGCTAATAAATTGCGAAATAAAGGGTATTACTATTTCCGTCCGGAATATATAGAGTTTCTTGCGGACTCTACCATCACTCCCCATCATATAGCCCTTAAACTTAATCTCTCGCCGGAAATGCCGTCCATGGCATCCTATGCCTACCGCACGGGAAAGATTGTGACAAAAATCATGCGTCGGTCAACACGCAATCCGGGAGAGCCTGACACCCTGCAGACAAAGCGTGGAGAAGTCATAGTCTATCGTCCTTCGAGACTGCGCCCCAATCTTATCCCGTCATGCATCACCTTTAGAGAGGGGAAATTATTCTCGGTCAGAGACATGGACCGCACTCAGGACCGTCTGTCACGTCTGGGAATATTCGGAAATATTCAGATTCAGCCGTTTCCGGCGGATACGACAGCGTCCAATCCGGAGATGGATGTCCTGATAGAGTGCCGTTTCGACAGTCCTATGGAAGCCTCCATAGAGGTCAACGCCACCTCGAAGTCAAACAGTTATATAGGACCCGGTCTTATAGTAGGAGTGACCCATCATAATCTCTTCGGAGGAGCCGAGAAACTTTCGCTTCAGCTGAATGCCGACTATGAATGGCAGACCGGTCACGGACGCCGGAGTCTCTTTAACTCCTACGAGTTCGGACTCAATGCCTCCTTGGCCTTTCCCCGTTTGCTGGCGCCTTCATTTATACGTCGCAGAAACAAAGATTTGAACTGGACAACCATCAACCTCGGCGCCGACCTGCTGAACCGCCCTCATTACTTCAAGATGGCGGAGTTCAATACCGGTATTACCTACGAATGGAAATCGACCCGCAACTCATCGATGCAGCTGACTCCCTTCAAGCTGTCATATACCAAACTGATGTCAACCACACATGAGTTCGACTCAGTGATGAATCTGAATCCGGCAGTGGCACAGAGTTTCCAGAGCCGTTTCATCCCGCAGCTCAATTTCACGTATACGCTGGATAAATTCCTTGACAGGGATAAGATGAATGGCATCACGTTCACCGCGAGCTTCACCGAAGCCGGTAATCTCTTTGATGTCATCTGGAAAGCGTGTGGGGTAAAAGGGGAGAAAAAACTGTTCGGCACCCCGTTCTCGCAATTTGTGAAAGGGCAATTGCAGCTTATCTACAACCGGCGCCTGATACGCGGGTCAGACCAATGGATCGTGTCAAGAGTGCTCATCGGAGCGGAACACGCCTTCGGCAATTCGCGGGAGGTGCCATATTCCGAACAGTTCTATATCGGAGGTGCCAATTCCATCAGGGCCTTCACGGCACGTTCGATTGGCCCGGGCAGCTACAGGGCCCCGGAAGGATTGAGAAACGGATATTTCGACCAGACCGGTACATTCAAGATAGAGCTGAATTCGGAATATAGATTCCCGATAGTTGGAATCCTTCATGGCGCGGCGTTTGTAGATGCAGGAAACATCTGGCTTCTGAAGAAAGACCCGTTGCGTCCCGGAGGGACACTTAACGGAAAAACCTTCCTGCGAGATATAGCCCTCGGCACGGGTGTCGGCCTGCGTGTGGACATAGGGGTGCTCGTGCTCCGTGGAGACCTGGGTTACGGGCTGCATGCGCCGTACTTCACAGGAACGAATCATTATTTCAACATCGCCTTCAAGGATGCCTTTGCCTTCCATCTTGCAATAGGGTATCCGTTCTGAAAAATTTTCAACTTGGGATTAAACGGAAGAGAGAAAAGAGGAATTGCCCTCACGGTGGCATTGGTTGCGCTGATATTTTCAGCGGTTTTGATGTGTCGCATGTCGAAGATGAGGGAGACGCCGGCTGCCACCGTCATCGTGCGTGAGATGCCTGTGGATACAGCCCGGAAGAGTCTCACGGATGCGGATTCCGTCGTAGCGTCAGAAGTTAGGAAGCCGGAGAAAAAAATGCATGATAAAAAGCTTGGGAACAAGAAGAGAGGAAAGAGCGGGAGGGGGAAGAAAGGGAACTGTGGGAAATTATCCCGCGATTTCCTTGACGACAGGCTTGAGAGATGATTCAGCTCCGGAACATATCTGTCCCGGAAAAATAAAGGAGGATGTTTCGGTCAATAATTGAGAAACATCCTCTTGTTCTATCATGAATCATGGATTGTGTTAATTCTGCTGAGCGGCTTCGCGCCACCGGAGAATCCCTTATATCACTATAACACGCGTCAGAGTGAAACGGTTTAGCGGTTAGCGCGTTTACGCTCCAGCTCGTCAAGAATTATCTTGCGCAGACGTATATGGTTGGGAGTGACCTCCACATATTCATCCTCTTTGATATATTCCAGTGCCTCTTCAAGCGAGAATACCACGGGAGGAACGATCCGGGCCTTGTCATCGGCACCTGAGGCACGCATATTTGTCAGCTTCTTGGATTTTGTGACATTGACCACTATGTCGTTCTCCTTGGCGTTCTCACCCACTACCTGTCCGGCATACACCTCATCCTGAGGGAAGATAAAGAATCGGCCGCGATCCTGAAGCTTGTCGATAGCGTAGGCGTAGGCGGTACCGGCCTCCATAGCGATAAGAGAGCCGTTGGTGCGACGTTCTATGTCTCCCTTCCAGGGTTGATATTCATGGAATCTATGGGCCATTATGGCTTCGCCGGCAGTTGCCGTGAGGATATTGTTGCGCAGTCCGATAATGCCTCGGGAGGGGATGTGAAACTCAATATTGATACGGTCGTTCTGGGTTTCCATGCTTATTATCTCACCCTTGCGTCGGGTCACCATATCAATCACCTTCGAACTGGATTCCTCCGGCACATTGATGGTGAGTGTTTCGATAGGTTCGCACTTCACTCCGTCAATCTCCTTGAGTATAACCTGAGGTTGTCCCACCTGCAGCTCATACCCCTCCCTGCGCATGGTCTCGATAAGGATGGTTAGATGCAGCACACCACGTCCAGACACTTTCCAGGCATCTTCATTTTCCGAGCGTTCCACTTTAAGAGCGAGGTTGCGGTCCAATTCCTTTTCAAGACGGTCAGCGATATGGCGGGAGGTTACATATTTCCCGTCTTTCCCGAATAACGGAGAATCGTTGATGGTGAAGGTCATTGACATTGTAGGCTCGTCGATGGCGATTCGCGGGAGAGGTTCGGGGTTGTCGGCTGTGGTGATGGTGTCGCCGATTTCAAAGTCTTCCAGTCCCACGATGGCGCAGATGTCACCGGAGGAAACAGCCTCCACTTTCTTGCGGCCCATTCCTTCGAATGTGTGAAGTTCCTTGATTTTCCGGCGGGAGACAGACCCGTCTTTCTTGCAGAGACCTACCTCCATTCCCTCGCGTAGAGTGCCGCGATGCACTCTTCCTATAGCGATGCGTCCTACATAGTTGCTGTAGTCAAGGCTTGTGATGAGCATCTGGGGGTCACCTTCAAGCTGTGTGGGGGCCGGTATGTATCTGATGATGGCGTCAAGCACGGCGGTGATATCGTCGGCGGGTTTTCTCCAGTCGGTCGACATCCAGTTTTGTTTGGCGGAGCCGTAGATGGTGGGGAAGTCAAGCTGGTCTTCAGTCGCGTTAAGATTGAACATCAGATCAAACACCATTTCATTGACTTCATCCGGACGGCAGTTAGGCTTGTCAACTTTGTTGACCACCACCACCGGTTTGAGACCCATCTGAATCGCTTTCTGCAGCACGAAGCGGGTCTGAGGCATCGGCCCTTCGAATGCATCCACAAGGAGCAGGCAGCCATCGGCCATGTTGAGGACACGCTCCACTTCTCCTCCGAAGTCAGAGTGACCAGGGGTGTCAATGATATTGATTTTGGTGTCTTTATAGTTGATTGATACATTCTTTGACAGGATGGTGATGCCGCGTTCACGTTCGAGGTCATTGTTGTCAAGAATCAGTTCGCCGGCAGATTGATTCTCACGAAAAAGATGTCCGGCAAGTAGCATTTTATCCACTAAGGTGGTTTTCCCATGGTCAACATGGGCAATAATAGCGATGTTTCTGATATTCTGCATTGTCGTATGTCTGATAAATGCTTATCGCAAAGATCCGATTAGAGTGCAAATTTACAAAAAATCTCTGATATCGGGATAAGATGGTGTAAACAAAGAGGGGATGTCCTATTTCGGACATCCCCCCGGATGATATTCAGCGCATCCTCAGAGCGCTTTTTGTAATGAATTTGTTAATCTGAGAGTCTTGTCAGGGCATGATAAGATTATATCAGATGATGAATTTTACTGATGCGGAGCTTCCGCGGACGATATAAACACCCTTTGTCGGAAGAGTATAATTGCCGCGGACGGAATTTGCGATTACCGAGCCGTCAATGGCAAAGATATCGTAGGGGAGTTCGGCATTGTCGGGGATCACAGTGTTGCCGACGATAGAGAATCCGTCTGCCGGGATTTCAGCGTCGATGTCTTCAACGTCGCTTGAGAGACGGTTAAGACGGAACGCCACAGCTTTTGAACGTTTTCCTTCAGCATTATCCTTAAGGGGAGTGACGTATGCCACATATTCAGTGTCGGGAGAGAGTCCGGACACAAGGGCTCTTGTAGGCTCAACATAATTCATGTTGTCGGCAGAGACTGGTGATTCCTTGAATGAATCGAGAGTATTAATCCTGATGTCGTCGACAAACAGGTATTGACCTGTTGAGTGCATGGTGTAATAAAGATAAACGCTGCGTATTCCTTCAGGAAGAGTGATTTCATGTTGCTTCATGGCAGTGGTCATGAGGTCATGGCGGGAGATGAAGAAATTGTTGCCGTTTTCATCAACGCCATAAACGTCAAGGGTGTAGGGGTCGTCATATTGCACACGGCCGGTGAACACTACAGAGTGAATATCGGAGTTGAAGACCGGAGTCCTGAACGCCAGGCCGTTGGTCTCGACCTTAAGCGCGGGAGCTGCTACTCCGCAATATCTGTCGCGGTTTTCAAATTTGGCGTCGGTGGTCCATCCCATAGGGATGTCGGAGTTGTCAAATCCGGTGGAAGCTGCTTCCTTTGCGGAGAGGTCTTCACGGACAGCC
>CAMWXI010000068.1 GCA_947178175.1 uncultured Porphyromonadaceae bacterium
GTTAATATAAATACCCTTCTAACCAACACCCATTTATCAACGATGAAAAAGCTCATTCTGATATTTGCTGCTGCGATGTGCGCGGAATTAACTTCGGCTCAGACACTGGAAAAAATGAACTGGTTCAACGAACCGGCGAAATGGTCGATTGAGAACGGAAGATTATCAATGGCTGTCACACCGAAGAGCGACTACTGGCGCATATCGCACTACGGATTCACTGTTGACGACGCTCCGTTCTATTATGCTGAATATGGAGGTGAGTTTGAGGCTAAGGTTAAGGTTTCTGGTAACTACAAGGTGCGCTTTGACCAGGCCGGATTGATGATACGCATTGATCACGAGAACTACATCAAGACAGGCATTGAATATGTAGATGGCAAGTATAATCTGAGTACCGTGGTGACTCACAATACATCTGACTGGAGCGTGATAACTCTTGACCGTCCGGTTGAATACATCTGGATTAAGGCAGTGCGTCGCCTTGACGCTATTGAGATTTTCTATTCTTTCGACGATAAGGAATACACAATGATGCGCAATGCCTGGATGGAGGCGAACCGTCCGGTAAAGGTAGGTATGATGGCGGCTTGTCCCGACGGAGACGGTTTCAACGTGGAATTCTCCGACTTCACGGTGAAGCATCTTCCAGACATAACCCGTACAAAGTGGCTGGAAAACAATCAGTAATTATGACTCCCAATTCCGTTACTTACATCAGCTAATGTGTTTTAGAAGTTTGTTACCTAATGTCTTCTGTTGATTGCAATGGTGACGAACCGATTTCTGCCAAAACCAACTGTTTCGGACTGACTCTCAAAAAGCCTGAAGAGACGGTAGAGAAATTCAGGGTGATTGAACTGTGGAAAAAACTCAATAAGATTGAACCCGATATATTCCCAAGCATTCAAGAAACAGTCACTTGTGGGGATTCATTCTGAACCTATTAAGTTTATGCCGCTAAAAGTATAAAAGTCTGCAATTTCTTTGATGCACTCCCAGCGGGCTTATTTAGATGAAAGGTTGGCAATTTATTTCCCCATTTCTATTATTTCACAATTCTTCATTTCTTTCCCCTCAATTTCCAATCGGACAAGAGTTCTCACTTTGTGCCATCCTTGTTCGCCGGCAGCGCCTGGATTAATGTGGAGAAGATTTAATTCCGGGTCATATTTAATTTTTAGAATATGTGAGTGCCCATCAACCATGAGATTAATTTTCTCATCTCTCAACAGGCGTTTCATGCCTGGCGCCCATTTTCCGGGATATCCCCCTATATGAGTCAGGAGAACCTTAACATCTTCAACTTTGAAAATTTCAAGTTCTTTGCATTTCCTTCTCACCATACCATGGTCACAGTTGCCGCTTACAGCACGCACATTAGCTCCTAATTCCGTTAATCTGTCAATAATTGAATAATCACCTATGTCTCCGGCATGCCATATCTCGTCGCAGTCCTGGAAATAAAGGGCGTATTTATCTTCCCATTTCCCATGGGTGTCACTGAGAATTCCAATTCTTTTCATTTATCATCTGATAAAATATAAAAGAGCGATGCATACTTATATAAATAGTAATTGCATCGCCCTTTAATTAATTATTTCTGAGAATTATCCTTTTCAGAATCATTCATATCATCATCAGATGATGAGGATGTTAATTCGTCAGGCTCCTTATTAACAGTTGTTTCTGAAGAATTATTATCAGCAGAGATTGGCTCGTCAGACTCCTGACGATAGGCTAAGGTTAGTTTATCACTTCCTTCAACATATCCGGCGGAAATCATTCCACCAATCTTGCCTTCGGAATTCAGTTTAAGCATCATCTCTGCTAGCTCATCTTCAAGATACTTCTGTATAGCGCGTTTTAGCGGACGGGCACCATAATTCTTATCATATCCTTTTTCGGCTATGAAATCCTTAGCCTCATCGCTTAGGCTTAGTCTGAAGCCCATATTTGAAATGCGACTGAAGAATCCTTCAAGTTCAATGTCAATTATCCTGTGGATGTCATCCTTGGATAATTGTTCAAACATTACAATGTCATCAACACGATTCAGAAATTCGGGAGAGAAGGCACGGTTAAGGGCTTTTGAGATCACTCCCTGAGCCTGTTGCTTTGAAACCGTTTCAGTGTTGAATCCGACACCTCCACCGAAATCCTTAAGCTGACGTGAGCCAACATTACTCGTCATGATAATAATTGTGTTTTTAAAATCAATTTTCCTTCCTAACGAGTCTGTAAGTCTTCCTTCGTCCATAACCTGCAGAAGCATGTTGAACACATCGGGATGTGCTTTTTCAATCTCATCAAAAAGGACTACAGAATAGGGATGCCGACGCACTTTTTCCGTGAGCTGCCCTCCCTCTTCATATCCTACATATCCCGGAGGAGCTCCGACAAGACGGGAAACTGTGAATTTTTCCATAAATTCACTCATATCAAGTCGAATCAGAGAGTCTGAGGAATCAAAGAGGTACTCTGCAATTTTTTTCGCTAACAAAGTTTTACCCACACCTGTGGGACCAAGGAACATGAATGTGCCTATAGGTTTGTTTGGGTCTTTTAGCCCGATCCTGTTTCGTTGTATAGCTTTAACAATCTTCTTGATAGCCTCATCCTGACCGATAACCGAACCTTCAAGAGTTTTTCCCATTTCGAGAAGTCGTGTTCCTTCACCCTGTGCCACACGTTGAGTAGGAACTCCGGTCATCATGGCTACGACTTCGCTTACTTTTTCTTCATCAACTATTTCAGGACTATTCTCAATATTTTGTTCCCATTGTTTGATTTTTGCGTCTAATTCGTTCTTACGCTGAAAAACAAGGTCGCGAAGTTTTGCTGCTTCTTCAAATTTCTGGTCTTTGGCTGCGGTAGTCTTTTGGAGGTTAAGGTCTTCAATCTCTTTTTCAAGATTGTCAATCTCTTCCGGCACCTCATAATTTGTGATATGAGCACGACTACCTGCCTCATCCATAGCGTCAAGTGCTTTATCAGGGAAATTTCGGTCTGATATATAGCGCTCTGTAAGAGTGACACAAGCCTTAACGGCATCATCTGTGTATCTCACGTTATGATGCTTCTCATACTTATCTTTAACTCTTTTGAGAATTTCGAGGGTTTCTTCTGCAGAGGTAGGTTCTACCATAACCTTCTGGAAACGACGCTCGAGGGCTCCGTCTTTCTCAATATTTTTCCTGTATTCATCAAGAGTAGTCGCGCCGATGCATTGAATTTCTCCTCTTGCAAGGGCCGGTTTAAGCATATTTGCAGCATCCATGGAGCCTGGAGAAGAACCAGCCCCGACGATAGTGTGCATTTCATCGATAAAGAGGATAATATCTTTATTCTCGGAAAGCTCTTTCAAGACTGCTTTAATTCGTTCTTCAAATTGGCCACGATATTTTGTGCCTGCAACAAGACCTGCCATATCAAGTCCGACAACACGTTTGTTAAAGAGGATTCTGGGCACCTTCTTCTCTGTGATTCTTAGTGCGAGACCTTCGACTATTGCAGATTTACCGACACCCGGTTCACCAATTAAAACCGGATTGTTTTTCTTTCTGCGTGAAAGAATCTGAGCTAATCGCTCAATCTCCCTGTCACGCCCCACAACCGGATCTAATCTCCCCTCTTGAGCAGCTTTGGTCATGTCATAACCGAACTTATCAAGAGCCGGAGTAGCAGAGTCTGATTTCCCTTTTCCCTTGGAGGCAAATTGTTGTGAATCTTCTTCTTCTTCCAATTCTTCATCTCCAAAAGATTGTGAAGACTGAAAACCGCTCTGAATATCCTGGGGGTTAGCACCCGGACCACCGATATTTTGAATTGAAATGTCAAAATTAAAATACTTATTCTTAAGGTCTGCAAGAAAATCACTGTCCATAGAACGAGAATCATGAATAAGCGCCAACAGGATATGTTCTCCACCTATTGTTGAAGCACCCATTTTTCTGGCTTCTACGGTTGCAAGTTGCAGAAGACGGATAGCCGGCATGGCAATCTTATATTGTTCTTCAAAGAGGGTTGTTGTTTCCGAACTATTGGGAGTAGACTCCAGATAATCTTTTATTTCCTCAACAATTTTTTCAATTGGAATATTAAGTTGACGCAAAATTTTATATGCGTATCCTGAATTGTCGTTTAGGGCAGCGAGCAAAAAATGTTCACCACGGATAACGTCTGTGTCCAATCCCTTTGCAATAGCATATGCTTTCTGTAAAATAGGCCGAAACTGCTTTAAATAGTCATTCTTCATATATCTGCTTTATTAACTCTTAGTAAGTGTGTTGAAGGCACATAATATCAATCGGCAATATAATATTTACAAATTCTAGATAATCGATATTATTTTCAGGAAGTGTATCAACATAATTATAACACTTACGGTAAAGAAAAGATGCAAATATCGTGCCAAAAACCATAATCTAAATACTTGGATATCGGGAACAGTACAAATTTTTAATGAACAAAATTGGAATAGCATAATTTGTATTAGTCCGAAAAAAATGTTAATTTTGTTGCTTGGAAAAGCAGTGATTGAAGCTTGGAAATCAAGTATGAAATCACTATTACAAATGAGAATTAAAAATGCAGGAAGAAGATAAAATCATTCCGGTAAATATTGAAACGGAAATGAAGAGTGCCTACATTGACTATTCAATGTCGGTAATTGTTTCACGAGCACTACCCGATGTGCGTGATGGTTTCAAACCGGTTCACCGCCGTGTCTTGTTCGGTATGAATGAGTTAGGCAATTTCTTTAATGGCGATACAAAAAAATCCGCACGTATTGTAGGAGAAGTTATGGGTAAGTATCACCCTCATGGAGATTCATCCATCTACAATACTATGGTCCGAATGGCCCAGGGATGGTCACTCAGATACCCTCTTGTTTTTGGACAGGGAAACTTCGGCTCAATTGATGGTGACTCTCCGGCAGCGATGCGTTATACGGAAGTAAAACTTGAGAAGATTGGTCAGGAGATGCTTCAGGATCTTGATAAAGAAACTGTGGATTTTGTTCCAAACTTCGATAATACTCTTACGGAGCCTTCTGTACTGCCAACAAAGATTCCCAATCTTCTTGTTAACGGAGCTTCCGGTATTGCAGTCGGCATGGCTACCAATATGCCCCCCCATAATCTTACGGAATCAATCAATGCTACTCTTGCATTAATAGACAATCCGGAGATTGATGTAGACGGACTGATGGAGCATATCAAGGCTCCTGATTTCCCCACAGGTGGTGAGATTTTCGGACTTAATGGTGTGAGAGAAGCATACGCTACCGGAAAAGGTAAGCTGATTATCCGAGCAAAAGCAGAAATAGAAAATACCGGTACCCACGATCAAATTATTATTTCTGAGATTCCTTACGGAGTTGTAAAAAATGAACTTGTAGAAAGTATCGGAAATCTTGTAAGGGATAAGAAAATTGATGGTATATCCGACATTACAGACACTTCTGCCAGAGGAGTAATGCATATAGCTATTGATATTAAACGAGATGCCAATGCTAATGTTATTCTTAACAAACTCTATAAACTGACTCAGCTTCAGATTTCTTACAGCATCAATAATGTAGCCTTGGTTAAGGGTAGACCTAAAACTCTTACTCTGAAGGAAATTCTTGAAGCGTTTGTTGAACACAGGCATGATGTAGTCATACGTCGTACACGCTATGAACTGAGAAAGGCGGAGGAACGGGCACATATCCTTAAGGGATTGATGATAGCCTGTGACAATATTGATCGTGTGATAGCGATTATAAGAGGTTCTTCCACAACAGAGGAGGCACGAAAAAAGCTTTCTGAGGAATTTGAGCTTGACGACGTTCAGACCCGGGCAATTGTGGAAATGCGCCTTCGCCAGCTTACCGGCCTAGAAATGCAGAAATTGCGTGCCGAGTATGAAGAGCTAATGGCTCAAATCCAGTTCCTAAATTCAATATTAAGCGATGAGAATGTATGTCGTCAGGTTATTAAAGATGAACTGATTCAGATAAGAGATAAGTTTGGAGATGAACGTCTTACAAAGATTAACCAATTCTCCAGCGATCTTAACGCAGAAGACTTCTATCCCGATGATGAAATGATTATTACAATTTCTCATTTAGGATATATAAAGCGTACTCCCCTGTCTGAGTTTAAAGCACAAAATAGAGGAACTATCGGCTATAAAGGGTCTCAGACACGAGAGGAGGACTTTATAGAATACATTTATCCGGCATCAAACCATAATTATATGTTGTTTTTTACACAAAAGGGTCGATGCTACTGGTTGAAAGTATATCAGATTCCTGAATGTGCAAAGAACTCCAAGGGAAGAGCAATCCAGAATCTTCTCCAGATTGATCCGGATGATAGAGTAAATGCGTTCATAAGGGTTAAACATCTTAATGATGAGGAATTCACCAAGAGTCATAATCTTATATTTGTCACTAAGAAAGGAGTGATAAAGAAAACAAGCCTTTATGCATACTCCAGACCTCGTGCTAATGGTGTAAATGCAATTGTTATCAGAGAGGACGATCAGGTGATTGAAGTGCTGATGACTGCAGGGAATTCAGAAATTATCCTCGCAAATAGAAATGGTCGTGCAATCCGTTTCCACGAAACTAAAGTGCGCGAAATGGGACGCGTGTCAACCGGGGTAAGAGGTATGACTCTTGATGGACCGGATGATGAAATTGTAGGAATGATTACTATTGATGGTAATAATGATGACACGGTTATGGTTGTTAGTCAAAACGGTTATGGAAAACGTTCAGCAGTTGATGATTATCGTATAACTAACCGTGGAGGTAAAGGTGTAAAAACTCTCAACATCACGGAAAAGACTGGTAAATTGGTAGCTATCAAGAATGTCAACGACGATAACGACCTTGTAATTATCAATCAGAGTGGAATCACTTTGCGAATAGCAGTTGATTCAATCCGAGTTATGGGAAGAGCAACTCAGGGTGTGAAACTGATTGATCTTTCCAAGCGGGGTGATACAATAGCTTCAGTATGTAAAGTTGATTCTGACCCTGAAGAGGAGATTGAGGAAGCTCTTCAAGAGGATGCTCAGGAAGAGACTCTTAACTCAGATGATATCGATGTAAGCGATGGTCAGATTGAGGAGGGTACTGTATCGTCAGATGAAAATGTTTAAATATATTCATCAAAAGGTAACCGGAACAACAGGTTCAACTATAATAGAAATAAATAACAACAGAGAGATATGAAAAGATTTATGTCAATTGCGCTGTGCGTGACAATTGTAGGGTCCGCTTTTGCACAAAAAGCAAATGTAGAGCAAGCCAAAAAGCTTGCAGGAAAATTTGACAAGATTGAGGAAGCACGATCTCTGTATCGTGCGGCAATAGAAAATCCTGAGACAGCTAAAGATGCCTTGACATTTAAGACAGCGGGTGATGTTGAGTATAAAGCCTACACCGGCCAGGAGGCGCGTCTTGCCATCAACCCTAATGATGATAAGGTTAATCAGCCTGAAATGATGAGAGAATTGATTAACGCCTACGATCTTTACACTCAGGCACTCCCTCTGGATGAGCTGCCAAATGAAAAGGGTCAGGTCAAACCACGATTCACTAAAGACATAATTAACAAGATTGCTGAAAAGCATGAAGACTTCTTTAGGGCCGGTGCAATCCTTTTTAATGAAAAGGATTTCTATCCTGGTGCATATAGAGCATTCATGATTTATGGCGACCTCCCTCTTACAGAACCATATTCATCTAAGGTTAAGGTCGTTCCTGATAGCGTAAGAGCGACTGCTTTCTATAACGCCGGACTCAGCGGCTGGCAGGCAAATAAAGTTCCTGAAGCAGCAAAATCATTTGCAAAAGCACGTAAGGCAGGATATAACCAGAAAGATTCATATGTTTATGAGATTGCTTGCTGGCAGAATATTTCACAAAATGACTCAACAATGATCCAGACTGCCAAAGACAATATCCGTGAAATCGCAGAGGATGGTTATAAGATGTTTGGTGTTGCCGAACCACTCTTTATCAACAATCTTGTAAATGCTTTGGTATCTGACAATAAGATGAATGAGGCACTTGAAAAAGTTGATCTCCTGATTGCTGAAAATCCTGATAATGCTAATCTTTACGGCTTGCGCGCCTTTGTTAATGACAGAGCCGGAAATGATGATAGTTCTGTTGAGGATTATAGAAAAGCCGCATCAATTGAAGGTGTGGATTTCGAGATTCTCAAGAATGCAAGTAGAAAGGTATTCCGTGTAGGAACGGAGAAGTGGAATAATATGGATCAGCAGGATAAAAATATGAAGCAGTCAATTAAATCCGATTACTTCGAGACTGCCCTTGATTACGCTAATAGAGCAAATGCTTTGCATCCTAACGATCCTGATATTGACTATATTTTAGAGAATATCAATTATGCATTATCAACATATTTTTAATTAGTTGATAAAAATTAAATTCTGAAAGTAATATCCGTTAGTATTCTTTTTTTA
>CAMWXI010000069.1 GCA_947178175.1 uncultured Porphyromonadaceae bacterium
TTATTTTATATATTACTTTGTAGTCCCTTTCCTGAAGTAGAGAAACTTGGAATAAGAAATAATGGAAAAAGCTAAGGAGTTGTGGAATAAATGTCTTGTCTTTATAAAAGACAATATTGGCGACGGGCAGTATAAAGCCTGGTTCGCCAATACTACATTTCACTCCTTCCGCAACAATATCCTTTATCTTAATATCCCTTCTCAATTCTGCTTTGAAATCTACGAGGATGAATATTATGCTCTTATTCATGCCGCCAAGAAAAAATATTTTGGTGAAAAAGTAAAAATCACCTACCTTGCGCCCATCATTAAGGATGATGACAAGTCTAACGTAGAGATCCCAAGCCCCAAAAGAAGTAAAATACTATCTAACAAATATGAAAGGGTTAATTTCCAACAGCCGGCAATTGAAGGTAATACGTTGAAAGGGGGAGTGAATTTTGACCCTCAGCTTAATTCGGCAAATAATTTTGAAAATTATTGTCTCGGAGACAGCAACAAACTCCCGGTGACCATTGCAGAATATATAGCCAACAATCCAAAGAATAACAATTTCAATCCATTCTTTCTTTACGGAGATGTCGGAGTTGGAAAAACCCACCTGATTCAGGCAATCGGCATAAGAGTGAAAGAACAGAATCCGAATGCTAAAGTTCTGTTCACAACTATGAAGCAATTTCAGACACTTTACGCCAATGCAGTAATTACAAAGCAGATCCCTAAATTTATCAAATGGTTTTCCGATCTTGATGTTCTTCTTCTTGATGATCTTCAGGAAGTGGCCAATAAGATAAAGACAGGAAACGATGCTCTTTTCCCAGTTTTTAATCATCTTCATCAACATGGTAAACAGTTAGTGTTTACCTGCGATCGTCCGCCGATGGAACTTGACGGTGTCACTGACCGTCTTATTGACAGATTCAAATGGGGTATCACCGAGAAGCTGGAGCGTCCTGATTTTGAACTTCGCAAAAAGATATTATCTTTCAAAGCTAAAAACAATGGCCTTGACATCCCGGAAGATGTCATTGAGCTTATTGCAACTCACGCTACTTCTTCAGTTAGAGAATTGGAAGGAATCGTATTGGGAATCCTTACACGTTCCATCACTCTCAACGCTCCTATAACGTTGGAGTTAGCAAAGGATGTGATGAGAAATTCGGTTAAGATTGCAACCAAGAAGAGGCTTAACTTCGACATGATTGTGGAGACAACTGCGGAATATTTTAATCTGAATCCTGATGTACTCTTCACCAAGAGTCGTGTTCGCGATATTGCAGATGCTCGCCAGGTAGTGATGTATCTATCAAACAAGCACACCGGTCTTTCCTCGGTATCCATAGGAATGAAACTTAACCGCCGTCATGCCACAGTACTTCATGGCATCGCAAATATCAAGCAGAGGATGGAAGTGGAGTCTGATGACATCCAATCCATAATCACACAGATAGAAAGTGCATTACTCTAATACACTTTATCAGATTTTAAGGAGGTCATATTCTTTCATAAGACGCAATTTCTCTTCATTTTGTTTCCACATCCCCAATGATTTGAACTCCTTGGAGACTTGTTCGAACCATGAGTTGGTGTCTGGCGACAACATCCTGTAAAATTTTAAGGATTCTTTCATTTCACCATTTACGAGATGGAGAGTGCCAAGCACAAAGAAATTGATCTTATCAGACTCTATCCCGAACTCAAAAATTATTCGCTCGGCTATACTTCTTCCTTTCTCCGTATCTCCTGAATATATTTCAGCTAATGATAAGAGTTGAAGAATCTTTATGTTGCCGGGAGACAGGTATTCATATTTATAGCATAATTCCGCTGCTTTCCTATAATTTCCCAACCGCATCTCACCCAATGCCAAATTATGGAGGAATTTTTTGTTTTCCGGTTCTGCTTCATGTAACGCGGCATAGCAGGCCACTGCTTCCTGCTCGTTTCCCAATTTAGTGTAACAAAGAGCCATCATCCGTACACGCCAAAGATTTCTGTTACCGAACATTTCTGCCTTCTGGTAGGATTCCAGCGCATCATTCCAATAAGCTAACGATTGATAACAGAAACCGATCTTATCCCAAATTACTTCTGAAGGGTCTGCCTCAGAAATCAATCGGAATAATCTCAAGGCATCCTTAAAATATCCTCGCTTGAAGAAAAATTCTGCCGCAAGTTTCACAATCTCCATTTCATTAAGCATCTTCCCGATAACCGGAAGTGTTACAAAATTTATAGGAGAAGAGAGGGTATTCTCAAATTCCTCTTTCTTTCTAAAAAGGTTATAGAAACGATAGAGATTGCGCAGGAAATTTCTTACCTCACCATCAAATTTCGGATTTTTCTGCTTAAGGAGTCGCTCTTCATTTTCTATCTTCATCTGTTCCATCCCGCCTGCCATCTGCATTTTCATCAAATCTCTCTGACTTGATGGCATCTGATTCAATGAAAGGGCAAAAGAATATTTATCGGAATCGCAGAAAGGTGCTACTTCAAGCATAGAATCAAAGAAATCATTGCTCATTTCACGCATAACACTCAACTGACTGAAATCTTTGCTGAAGGGCATAAACCAGTGAGACATCTTATTAAAAAAGGGAAATTGCTTGAGTTGGGAGAAAGGCATCATCATAATGTCGGCTCCCTCACTTTGTAATTCAGCGAATTCCTTCATCTTCTCTTCAAGTCCGCTTGACTTCAACATTTCTTCCCACTCAGGATTAAACTCATTTTCCTCTAAATCCTCCGGATTGAAATTTCTTGACAATTTCTTTAGAATTTCGGGGTCAATATTGTTAAGACCGGGCAGGAGGTCCTGCTTCATCTTGTCGTTGATTCTTGTGGTGTCTACCGTTCGGAGAAAGTTCATAATTGTGTCACGAAGTCTCGTATAAGTCAAAAGAGAATCCTGCCATAGTTCAAGCCGTTCACATATAACCTTGTCATTATGAATCTGAACCTTATACTTATTGAGTATAATAATTATGGCAACCAGTAGACGAGCTGCTAATTTATCATCTTGCGAATCACTATATAGGTCTATCAGAGCTAATATCTTAAATCTATCGAATACGCTGATGGCAGTAAAAAATAAAGCGGTAATTACAAGTAGCCTGGCGTCAGTGGGGCTGTTATCATTCAGACAGAATTTTTTAATAATCTTTAATTCCTTATCGCTATGATAGGGGAGTGACATCACTTTCTCAAAAATCCTATCCAGTATATCCTCATATTCGCGATAAAGTTCTTCCCTATACATACCCGTTTCCGAAACAAGCGAGATTTCCGAACTAAGACTTTGCAATTTTTCAAAAAGTTCGGAAAGAGTCTCCTTTCTCATTCTGTAAAGTCTACGGTTGGCATAAAAATAATCAGTGTTCGCTTCATTCTCCACATCAACTGAAATTTCGTTGACAAACCCACGTAAAGTCTCTTTAATATCTGAGTAGTGCAATTCTCTCCCTTTATCTTCACCCCCGGTGAGAGCATATTCAAGCATATATTTATAAGATGATTGCAACTGATTAATAATCTCGAGATATTTAAATCTTTTAAGATTTTGCAATATGGGAATTAAACCTGCAAAAGCGTCAGACAGACGATTGGATTCAATTAATGAAGATATATTTTTTAGTGATTCTGAAACACTGATATTTTCCATAAAACAAAAAAGTTAGTGCAAACAAATGTCCGCTTAGTATAATAATATGAGAAGTTATATAATATATAACAAAAATCATGCCAATAAATATCCCTGTACTATATAACAACAGGTTGTAGGGAACAATAAATTTTGCTAAATTTGCATGGTTTTCGGACTATTTTTCAATAATTCAAAAAGAGTTCCAAATAGCCGGATCTAACCTTATGATAAATACAAATTTATAAAAGAATTTAAATAATAAGAATAAAAGGGTATGATAATACAAAGATGGCAAAGTGTTATGCTGCTTATTGCATGCATTCTGATGGCTACTTTCAGTTTTGTTTCTCTCGGACAATTTCAAACCGAGGATTATAGTTTAAATGTAACAAGTTTAGGCATCTTTTATGAGGGAGAAGCTACAGGAACCGGCGCATCCGGCGTGTACGCTTCAACCTACTATTTCTTTGCTCTTTCACTTCTTACCGCCGTGCTCCCCTTGATAACAATTTTCCTCTTTAGAAATCCGAAGTTGCAGATTAATCTCTGTAAACTTGAACTCTTACTCCTTATCGGAGTAATTGCGACAGGAGTGTTCGAGAGCTTCTATGCTATTGACGGAGCTACCCTCAGCTGGTCATCAGCTGTTTGCGCCCCTTTCCTGGCTATAGCCTTCACAATTAGGGCCTGGAAATTTATTAAAAAGGATCTGAACCTTCTGCGCTCAGCCGACCGCTTAAGATAATTGTTACAACAAATATTAACGATAAATCATTCCGGTTTCTTCACTGAAATCTGAACCTCAAAAATATGGCAGAATTAAAGAATTTCACAAAGAGAAGCGATAATTATTCTCAGTGGTATAATGAATTGGTAATCAAAGCAGACCTCGCAGAGCAATCAGCAGTGCGCGGCTGTATGGTCATAAAACCCTATGGATATGCAATCTGGGAGAAAATGCAGCATGAACTTGATCGTATGTTTAAAGAAACCGGTCATCAAAATGCTTACTTCCCACTGCTGATACCGAAGTCATTCCTGAGTCGAGAAGCAGATCATGTGGAAGGATTCGCTAAAGAATGTGCGGTGGTGACTCATCATCGTCTTAAAAACGATCCTAACGGAGGAGGTGTTATAGTAGACCCCGAGGCTCGTCTTGAAGAGGAATTAATCATTCGACCCACTTCCGAGACAATCATCTGGAACACATATAAGAACTGGATTAATTCATATCGCGACCTTCCGATTCTCGTTAACCAGTGGGCAAATGTGATGCGCTGGGAAATGAGAACAAGAATGTTCCTCCGTACAGCGGAATTTCTCTGGCAGGAAGGACACACAGCACATGCCACCCGTGAGGAAGCTGAAGAAGAAGCAATCCGTATGCTGAATGTATACGCGGACTTCGCAGAGAATTTCATGGCAGTGCCCGTGGTGAAGGGAGTCAAATCACCCAATGAACGATTTGCGGGCGCATTGGACACATATACTATCGAAGCGATGATGCAGGATGGTAAGGCTTTACAATCAGGTACTTCTCATTTCCTCGGACAGAACTTTGCGAAAGCCTTTGACGTAACTTTTATGAATAAAAACAATAAGCCTGAATATGTTTGGGCTACATCTTGGGGTGTTTCCACCCGTCTCATGGGTGCTCTTATCATGACACACAGTGATGATAATGGACTGGTTCTTCCTCCAAGACTTGCTCCCATTCAGGTTGTGATTGTGCCTATCTTCAAAAATGAAGACGATCTGGCGGCCATCTCTGAAAAAATAGAACCTGTCATTAAAGAACTGCGTAATAAGGGTATAAGCGTAAAATTTGATTCCGCTGACAATAAACGTCCCGGCTTTAAGTTCGCTGATTATGAAGTGAAGGGGGTACCTGTCAGATTAGCCTTAGGGAAACGAGACCTTGAGAACGGTACCGTTGAACTTATGCGTCGCGACACACTTACCAAAGAGACTCTTCCTATTGATGGTATTGCAGAACATATAGAAAAGGAACTGGAAGATATTCAGAATTCACTTTTCAACCGCGCTCTCCAGTATCGTAAAGACCACACTATCTCTGTTGACACCTACGAAGAATTTAAGGAGAAGATTGAGGATGGTGGCTTCATTATGGCTCATTGGGACGGCACTCCGGAAACAGAAGAAAAAATTAAAGAGGAAACAAAGGCTACTATCCGCTGCATCCCATTCGACGGAGATAAGACTCCGGGAGTATGCATGGTTACCGGCAAACCGTCTGCTCAACGCGTTGTTTTCGCTCGCGCTTACTAAGCTTCTCATAATAATCATATCATGAAACGAATTTCCTTAATTTTGGCTGCCGGAGCTACAGTTCTATGGTCAGCTGCTTCTACACTTACCGTAGAAGACTTCTGTGACCTTAAAGTCTCAGCTCCCTCTTCAGTGAAGGATATGACTCCGCTGAATGACGGTGAAACTTACGCCGCTATAAGCGATGATGAGAAATCGATTGAAATTTTCAGCTATAAGACCGGGAAAAAGACCGGTGTCCTATTTGATATTAATGCTGTAAAAGGTAATGTCAGAATTTCTTCTTTCGACGGCTTCACGGTCAGCGACAACGGGAAGAAAGTACTGCTGTGGAATAATGTAAGCAAAATCTACCGCAATTCTTTCAGTGCTGATTATTATGTATACGATGTGATGCGTGCAACATTGGCGAAAGTTTCTGAGAAGGGAGCGCAGAGAGGAGCCCTTCTCTCTCATGACGGTCGCCTTGTGGCTTACGTCAGAGATAATAATATATTTATCTCAAATCTTGACTATAAGACTGATAATCCGATTACTACCGAAGGAGAAATTAACAAAATAATTTTTGGAGTTCCGGATTGGGGTTACGAAGAGGAGTTCAGCATTAACAACACCATGCGTTGGAGCGCAGACGACAACACACTGGCGTTTCTACGCTTTGATGAGTCTGATGTGCCTTCATATTCGTTCGACAACTACAAGAGTTTTTGTGATACGGACCCTCTGAGTGATGAATATCCGAATGCTTATACATACAAATATTCACTTGCCGGCTATCCAAATTCCATAGTTTCAGTATTTGCCTACGACTTGAATAACAGGACTACGAAAAAGATGGATATTCCAATGTCGGAAACAGATTATATCCCTTCTATGGAATTTGACGGGAATGGTTATAATCTCATGATTATGACCCTTAACCGTGACCAGAATGATTTAAAACTCTTTTCCGTTAATCCGGGTTCTACTGTAGCAAAACAGATTTATTCAGAAAAAGGGGAGGCATGGCTGAGTTCCTATACATATCAGCAAGTTAGATATTACAAGGACTTCTTTGTAATTTCAAGTGATAAGTCCGGTTATCGACATCTGTATCAATATGCATATAACGGCTCTCTGATGAAGCAACTGACGAATGGGGCCTTCAATGTTACGTATTATTACGGATATGATGCCAAGCGCGGGAAGCATTATATGCAGACCACTTCTTTAGGAGCGATCAACCGTAATGTCGGAAGCGTTGATAAATCCGGACGTCTGACTCTTCTTCACAACACTGCGGGCACTGAGAATGTATGGTTCAGTTCAGACTTCAGCTACTACCTACGCTCATATTCTAACTCACAGACACCTCCGGAATACACACTTTGGAATGCTGAGGGAAAGAAACTGATAACCGTAGAAGATAATAAAGAATATGCAGTGCGTTATGTCAACGCTCCCAAAAAAGAATTTCTGAAAGTGAAGAATGATGCCGGAGAAGAGATGAATGCCTACATTATCAAACCGGCGGATTTTGACCCTTCAAAGAAGTATCCTTTGATGATGTATCAATATAACGGTCCCGAATCGCAGGAGGTGCTTAACAAATGGAAAATGGAAGGCCCGTTCTATATAGCGTCTCAGGGTTATATCGTAGCGGCTGTTGACGGACGTGGCACCGGTAACAGAGAATTCAGCTGGGCAACCGCAGTTTATAAGAATTTGGGTCATTATGAAACACTCGACCAGATTGCTGGAGCAAAATATTTCGGTTCGCTCCCGTTCGTTGATGAAAAACGAATGGCTTGCTTCGGATGGAGCTACGGAGGTTATATGACTCTTATGGAACTCTCTGCAGAAAATTCACCCTTTAAGGCCGGAGTATCTATGGCCCCGGTAGTGGATTGGAGATTCTACGATTCAATATATACTGAGAGATATATGCTCACCCCGGCTCAGAACAAGATTGGTTATGACAATTCTTCCGCTCTCGGAAGAACAGAGAATATGAACAAAAAGCTTCTTATAATGTCAGGCACATCTGACGATAACGTTCATTTCTACAACACTCTCAAGTATACATCAAAATTGAATTCCGAAGGCACGCTTTTTGACATGATGGCTTACACCGGGTTTGAGCACAGCCTGAAAATGTGTAATGCCAGAGTAATGCTCTTCAGAAAGGTTCTTTCATTCCTGAACTCAAATCTCTAAAATTATCATTAATATAAAACCTCATTAATCAGGAGGATGTTTTAGAAAACAGATTTTAAAACACCCTCCTGTTTTTATATCATCTTGGAATTCGGGAGATAGAGATAAATCCGTTATTTTTCCAGCTGTTTACCTTCTTTCCCTCTCTTTTTCAAAGTTAATGGAAGATTTAACATTTTAAATGCCCCTTAAATATCTGTCTCTTATCCCCATCTCCGAGCCCACGAGACAT
>CAMWXI010000070.1 GCA_947178175.1 uncultured Porphyromonadaceae bacterium
CCCGCCGTTGTAAAACAATTCCAAAACAAAGACTAACAAGTATGAAGGGACTTGCAAGTTGTTTTTAACAGTTACTTAATTAAGGTGATTTGACTTTTTACAACTCGCATTTCTCCTGCAAATGAGGGGAAAGCACGTTTAAGTTCAGCCATAGCATTATTGGCTTCAGACTGAGATTCAAAATTTCCAACTCTGGTGTACCAATTAGGGGCCGATGAGAAAGTATAGACCTGACCTCTATATTTGGGGAATTTAGAAGCTATGGCATTTCCACGTGCTTTAGCGCGTGCCTGAAGAGAACCTTGATTTCTGCCATCACTGAACACCTGTACTCTATATCCCTGCTGCTTCTTTATTCCGGGTTTGCGAGGGCCAACGTTAGAATTGCCCCCCTTTTTGGGAGCTGTCGGTTTTGTCAGTAAGCGTTCCATAATTGACTCCGGAATATCAATTTCAATATTCCCTTCCGATTCTTCAACTATTCGTTCAATTACGTTGGTGTTTACCTCGCTCTCTACAGTTTGAGAAAACAATGGTGTTGCAAGCATGCTTCCAAGCATGCTTGCAATCATTATGAGTTTGATTCGGTGTGATGACATTCTGAATTTAATCAAAAGCTTCAATAATTCCCATGAATGAATCTGCCTGAAGGGCAGCTCCACCAATCAGTCCACCATCTACATTGGGCTTTGAGAATATCTCTTTGGCATTTGACGGCTTGCAGCTTCCTCCATAAAGGATAGACGTGTTTTCAGCGATCTCGTTGCCATATTTCTCTTCTACTACTTTGCGTATATGGGCGTGCATATCTTCTGCCTGTTCTGCAGTGGCTGTTTTTCCGGTGCCGATAGCCCAGACAGGTTCGTATGCTATTACTATTTTGGAAAATTCTTCAGGCGTAAGGGAGAAAAGCGCTTCAACCTGAGATTTTACGACATCATTGTATGTGCCGTTTTCTCTCTCTTCAAGAACTTCACCAACACAGAAGATCGGTTTGAGACCGTTGGTTAATGCCTGATGTGTTTTAGCAAGTAATTGTTCGTTGTTTTCACCAAAGTATTGTCGACGTTCGCTGTGGCCGAGAATCACATGAGTGGCGCCGGTTGATTTTACCATGGATGCACTGACTTCTCCTGTGTATGCACCTTTATCATGTTCAGAGCAGTTCTCAGCTCCCAGTCCTATAAGTTCCGGCTCAATAACAGCGTTGACTGATGTCAAATGGGTGAAAGGCACACAAATTATTACGTCACAATTCACCTTTTTCCCTTTAAGAAGGGTGTTGATGTCGTTTGCGAGTTCTACTCCTTCATCAAGAGTAGTGTTCATTTTCCAGTTACCTGCAACAATATTCTTCCTCATATACTTAAGATTTAATTAGCTTAAAACTATTATAGGTTTTAAAGCTCATATATCATTAATTATTTATACTTACAATTAAAAGCTATACATAATCTTAAACAATTCTGAAATCCTGAAAATAAAATGTTTCCTCAGAATTGATTGAGAATTAGTTTAACCTGTTTACTCATTTCTGTCCGTATGATAAAACATGTATTTTAATTGTTTTTATTATATCCGTATTTACAGTTTATTAATCATACAAAATTACTAAATCTATTTAAATTGGACAATATTTTGAGAAATCAACTGAAGTTTTCGCTTTTCTGTCAATAATTCAGTATGTTTTATTCTTTCTTTTTTGAGCGATTATTAATTCTTCTACGTTCTTTACTTTTATGGAAATTCTGACTGCTACAATTTGAAATTTGTGTCGGGCGATTTGGACAATGTCCATATAGTCTGGATATTAAATCCGGACGATGCAGCATTTTAAGCGCCCTGATTATTTCGGTTCGGTTTTCCGGTTTATACCAGAAGAAGAATTTCCGCTGATTAAGTTTTTCACGCTCTGACTTTGCCGTGAATACTTCTTCTCCGGTATAAGGATGAATACCGGTGTAATAGATTTCGGTAGCTAAAGTCATTGGTGTCGGCGTGAAATCCTGCACCTGCTCAAGATGAAAATTCAGGTCTTTGGTAGTTGCTGCGAGTTCAGCCATATCAACCTCTCGACATCCTGGATGAGAAGATATAAAATAAGGTATAATCTGTTGATTTAAACCGTACTCTTTGTTGACCCCTTCAAAAATATTCTTAAATTTCCTGAATAGAGAAAACGAAGGTTTCCTCATATAGTTCAACACCTCTTCCGAAGTATGTTCAGGAGCTACTTTAAGTCTTCCGCTAACATGATTGGCTATCAGTTCTTTAATGTATGATTTATTGGCAGATTCAATGTTTTTGTCTTGGTTTGGCGCCATGGACAAGTCATATCTAACGCCACTTCCAATGAATGATTTTTTCACTCCGGGGATTTTATCAACCTTTTTGTAGACACTGAGAAGGGGGCGATGGTCATTATTAAGATTAGGACACGGGAATGGATGAAGACATGAGGGCTTTACACATTTAGCACATATAGAAAGGTCTTTCCCTTGCATTTTATACATATTAGCTGACGGTCCTCCCAGGTCAGAAATATACCCCTTGAAATCCTGCATCCGGGTGACCTGTTCAGCTTCTTTCAATATTGATGATTCAGATCGTGAGGAGATAAACTTACCTTGATGAGCTGAAATAGTGCAGAAAGCACACCCTCCGAAACACCCTCTATGCATACAAATAGAGTGACGTATCATTTCGTAGGCAGGTATTGTTTTCCCTTTATAGCGAGGATGAGGCAAGCGTGTGAAGGGTAAGGAATAAATTTTATCCAATTCCTCTGTTGTAAAGGGAGGATACATAGGGTTTATGCGAATCATACGGTTATGTGTGGACTGTCCTATGATATTTCCAAACATTCTGTTTGATTCGATCTCGACCTTTTTGAAATTATCAGCCTGCTTCTTTTTGGATTTCAGACACTCCTCGAATGAATGAAGAATAATACACGTCTCAGGCATTTCTTTGTCAGTGAAAAAAACAGTTTGGGGAACATCCTCTATTTGATTGATTGGAATGCCTGAATTAAGTCTGTTTGCAACTTCGATTATTGAACGTTCTCCCATGCCGTAAATAATCATATCCGCTTTGGCTGATGCCAGAATCCCGGGCTTTAAAGAGTCAGACCAATAATCATAATGAGCAACTCTGCGTAATGACGCTTCTATTCCTCCGGCAATTATGGGCACATCCGGATATAAATCTTTCAGTATCTCGGAATAAACGATTGTAGGATAGTCAGGTCGCATACCCGCTCTCCCTCCCGGGGTATATGCATCATCATGCCGTTTTCTTCTATTGGCTGTGTAGTGGTTGACCATAGAATCCATTGCACCGGGCGAAATTCCGAAAAATAATCTCGGTTTTCCTAATTTCTTGAAGTCCCGAAGATCATCTCTCCAGTTCGGTTGGGGCACAATAGCTACTTTAAATCCTTCATTCTGAAGAACTCTTCCGATAACTGCCGCTCCAAATGAGGGATGATCTATATAAGCATCTCCGGAGAATAATATTATATCAGGTTGAGTCCAACCTAACGCCTTAATTTCATCAGCAGTGGTTGGAAGGAATTTTTCTTTTGGAGGATAAATCAGTTTTTCCATCAGATTTTCTCTTTTAAGGCTTGCATTGACAGCATCTGATCTCTTAACTGAGCTGCCTCGATAAAGTCTGTGGCACGTGCTGCAGCGAGCATACGGTCGTTAAGACTCTTGATTTCGCGTTCTATTTCTTCTTCAGACATCATGCTGTAAATCGGTTCAGCAGCAAGTGAAGCCACGTGCTCTTCTTCAATATAGGGACGAGGTGTAATGGATATATCTTTTTTCTTGCGAGAAAAAGACTTTGCGCCTACGCTATTTCTGTTTCTATCGGATGATTTGTCATCATCTTTATCAGCATAGATTTCTATGAGGTCATTCTTAATATCCTTGATAATCGGTTTTGGTGTAATATTATGTTCTTCGTTATATCTCTGCTGTTTAGCTCTTCGTCGGTCAGTCTCGTCAATAGTTTTACGCATGGAGTCTGTAATCTTGTCAGCATACATGATGACTTTGCCATTGACATTTCGGGCCGCACGTCCGGCAGTCTGTGTAAGAGATCTGTGATTGCGAAGAAAACCTTCTTTATCAGCATCAAGGATAGCAACCAGGCTTACTTCCGGTAAGTCAAGACCTTCACGCAGAAGGTTAACCCCAATCAGCACATCATAAACTCCGTTCCTTAAATCTTCAAGGATGCGGATACGCTCCAGAGTGTCAACATCTGAATGAATATATGCACAGCTTAATCCCCATTTTTGAAGGTGGTCGTTAAGTTCTTCCGCCATCCTCTTAGTAAGAGTGGTCACAAGTGTCCTCTCTTCTTTGTCAATACGTTGTCGTATTTCCTCCATAAGATCATCAATCTGGTTCATAGAAGGCCTGACTTCAATTTCAGGATCAAGCAGACCGGTGGGTCGTATCACTTGTTCCGTGAAGACGCCTTCTGTCTTTTGGAGTTCATATTCACCGGGGGTGGCACTTATATAGATAACCTGAGGAGTTAGCGCTTCAAATTCCTCCAGTTTCAACGGACGGTTATCAATGGCTGCCGGCAGACGGAAGCCATATTCCACCAGGTTCATCTTTCTGGAGAGATCTCCCCCGTTCATACCTCTTATCTGAGGAATGGTGACATGACTTTCATCAATGATAGTAAGAAAATCCTTCGGGAAATAATCAAGAAGGCAGAACGGCCTTGCTCCGGGAGCCCTTCCGTCAAAATACCGGGAATAGTTTTCTATTCCCCTGCAGTGTCCCAACTCCTTCATCATCTCCAGGTCGTAGGTTACACGTTCTCTAAGCCGCTCCGCTTCAAGGAGTCGACCTTCATTGCGAAACATCTCGCATTGGGCTCCTAAATCAAGAGAAATCTGATCGATGGCGTTTCCCATTCTCTCTTTGGAGGTGACAAAGAGATTGGCCGGATAAATGTTGAACCCTTCGAGGGATGTAAGTCTAAGGCCGGATTGAGGGTCTATAGTCTGAATACTCTCAATTTCTTCTCCCCAGAATATCACTCTCAACTGAATGTCTTCAAAAGAAAGTTTGATATCAACAGTGTCTCCCTTTACCCGGAATTGACCATTAAGTAGTTCTGTTTCAGTGCGTGAATACAGAGAGTCAACAAGTTTACGGAGAAATGAATTGCGTGATATTCTGTCACCGACGTTAATCCTGACCACTCCCTGTGAGAAATCCTCCGGATTCCCCATACCGTATATACAGCTGACAGAAGAAATCACTACAACATCACGTCGGCCGGAGAGGAGTGCAGCCGTAGTTGACAGTCTCATTTTCTCAATCTGATCGTTAATCATCAAATCTTTCTCAATATATTTATCAGAACTCGGGAGATAGACTTCGGGTTGATAATAATCATAATAGCTCACAAAGTATTGCACAGAATTTTCGGGAAAGAAGTTTTTGAATTCCGAATAAAGCTGCGCTGCAAGTGTCTTGTTATGAGAAAGTATTAATGTAGGCCTTTGCACTTTCTGGATAACGTTGGCCATGGTAAATGTCTTTCCGCTCCCCGTTACTCCGAGCAAGGTCTGATATGGTTCGCCGTTAATCACGCCTTGTGATAATTCAGCTATAGCTTCCGGCTGATCGCCTGTTGGATAATATTCAGATGATAACTTATAGTCTGCCACGATTAAAATTCAATTATTTAAACTTCAAATTTAATCAACATTATTCGATTTTACAATATGGGATCGTTATTCCATAGAACAAAAGGTATAAGATTAAATGAGAAAATCATGGCGTTGAATAATTGAAATGGATAATGAAATTTTTAACTCAATCTATTAAATTTTAAATTTTGGTATAAACATCTCAAGTTTTTTAAGTACTTTTGTTGCACGAATCTAATTGTAAATATCATGAATAAACTAACCTTATCCATGAGTACACTTCTTTTGCCGGCTTTGATTGTCAGCTGTTCTTCAAATAAATCAGGTGATGATAAAATCATTGAGAAGCCAGTGGTGGAGGTAAAAGATGGTATGCTCACCCCGGAAGTTTTGAATTCTTTGGGAAATGTTGGAGAATTATTGGTTTCTCCGGATGGCAAGACAATTGCCTTTACTCTTTCATATTCCGATATTGAGGAGAACAAGAGTAATTCTGAAATCTATGTTATGAACATAGATGGTTCCGATATGAAGCGTCTCACAAAGACTGCAGGTTCAGAGTCCTCTCTTCAATGGATAGAAGATGGAGCAAGAATCGCATTTATTGCAATGGATGATGATTCGGAAAACTATCAGGTTTTCTCTATAAAGGCTGATGGCTCTGACAAACGTCGCCATTCAAACTTGGAGCGTGGGGTTGAATGTTTTAAGTTTTCTCCTGACGGGAAAAAAGTGGTTTTGGGTTCAACAATTGAACCATATAACCGGGATTCTTCCGTATTTGAGGGTTTGGATAAGACTACAGGACGACTTGTGAATGACCTGATGTATAAACATTGGGATCAGTGGGTTACAGATCTTCCGCACCCTTTTGTAGGTGATTTTGATGGGAATGAGATTTCTGGAATCAAGGATATTATGAAAGACGAGCCTTTTGAATGTCCAATGCGTCCCTTTAACGGTGCTGATTCTTTTGCCTGGACTCCGGATAGCAAACAGTTGGTTTACGTATCCCGTAAATATTCCGGTCAGGATTATGCGTTCTCTACAGACAGTGATTTATTCCTGTATGATCTTGCATCCGGCAAGACAGAATTGTTGACAGAGGGTATGGATGGTTATGACACGGATCCGATGTTCTCTCCCGACGGAAAGACATTGGCTTGGCTCTCAATGGCAACTCCCAAATATGAGAGCGACAAAAAGCGCCTTATGGTTATGGATTTTTCAACACGCAAGATGCGTGATCTTACTGAGAATTGGGACTATTGGCCCGAGTCAATAGTTTGGAATCCTAATGGTCAGGAAATATATTTCACAGGATATTATCAAGGTACAGAACCTGTATTTAAGATGAATGTCAAGACAGAAAATATTGATACTCTTGCAACAGGTGTCTGTGACTATAATACACTCCAACCGACAAAAGATGGTAAACTCTTTGCTCTTCGCCAATCAATGCTTTATCCCAATGAGATAGTTGAGATTGCGAATGGTGAAGCAAAGGCACTGACAGATATTAATAAAGATATTCTGGATAAACTTGCAGAGGTAAAAATTGAAAAGAGAATGGTGCCCACTACAGATGGTAAAGAGATGTGTACATGGGTTATCCTCCCTCCCAATTTTGACAAGAATAAGAAATATCCCGCACTTCTGTATTGTCAAGGCGGTCCACAACAGGCAGTCAGTCAGTTTTGGAGCAGTCGATGGAACTTCCGGATTATGGCAGCTAACGGTTATATCGTAATAGCTCCGGCACGACGAGGCACTCCGGGATTCGGATTTGAATGGAATCATCAGATTTCAGGAGATTATGGCGGTCAAAATATGAAAGATTATCTCTCGGCAGTTGATTATATGACTAAAGAGCCTTATGTGGACAAGGATCATGTGGGTGCTGTAGGTGCAAGTTATGGTGGGTATTCAGTATATTGGCTTGCCGGTCATCATGAAGGCCGATTTGCAGCCCTTATTGCTCATGCAGGAATATTTAACTTCGAGGCCCAGTATCTCGAAACCGAGGAGATGTGGTTTGCTGATTACGATATAGGTGGACCTTATTGGGATGTAAATAATGCTACGGCACAACGTACTTATGCAAACTCACCTCATAAGTTTGTTAATAATTGGACAGCACCTATCCTTATCACTGTTGGCGAGCTTGATTATCGTATTCTTGCTTCTCAAGGTATGATGGCGTTTAATGCTGCACGTATGCATGGTCTGGAAGCAGAAATGCTTGTGTTCCCTGATGAAAACCATTGGGTGAGAAAACCACAGAATACTGTGCTTTGGCAGAGAGTATTCTTCCGGTTCCTTGCAAAATATCTTAAAGGAGAGAAGAATGACAAGCCTGCAAAACCGGCATCAGTGACGGTCGCTAAGCAATAAATAGATTTATAATACCTGAAAATAGGTATTTTTTAAGTTCAGGAAGATTCCTTAGAGAAAATATCTCTAAGGAATCTTCTTTTTCATTAACTTTGTACAAGCTTAAACGCATCCTATCTCATACTTAATAAATATAACGGGAGAAGTCACACTGACACTTCAGGAATAACGTAGATGAAATTATCGGCCTTGAGAAGCGGAGAATCCGCAATTTTAATAAAACTTAAAGGGCATTGCGCGTTTCGTTAACGTGTGT
>CAMWXI010000071.1 GCA_947178175.1 uncultured Porphyromonadaceae bacterium
ACTTTGCACTTCAAGAGCATGCCGGATTAGACTCTTATTCCCGAAAATGTTGTATTTGACGGGGTAATAGAAATATTGATATCAATTTTTATCAAAAACAAGGGTGAAATCTGAATTATAAAATACATTTTTATTTTATCGGATTAGTTATTAAGGATGTTGAAGAATCAATCAGTTTTCAATAATAAGAATAAGGGTATAAAAAGAGAGATTTTATTTCTGGCCCTCCCCGCAATTTTGAGTAATATCACAGTTCCTTTAATGGGTTTGTGTGACACTACAATTGCCGGACATCTCGGTTCTCCACTGTATCTTGCTGCGATTGCAGTGGGAACAATGATGGCTAATGTGATATTCTGGCTTTTCGGCTTTCTAAGGATGGGCACAACCGGTCTTACCGCAAAAGCATATGGTTCTAAAAACGTAACAGAGACTTGCCGTATTTTTTCAAGGGCTTTCTATCTTGGAATAGGAGCTGGGATTATAATATTGATGGTGTCTCCGTTGCTTTGCAATCTTCTTTTGTTTCTGATGTCTCCAAAAGAAGAAGTAAGATTATTGGCAATTGACTATTTCCGGATTGTTATTTTCGGGGCACCGGCACAACTTGCCACTATGGCGGTGACAGGATGGTTCATAGGTATGCAGAATACTACTCGTCCTATGATTGTGGCTATATCAACAAATTTAATCAACATCGTTGCCAGTCTTTTGGGGGTCTTCTATTTTAAGGTCGGCTTTATTGGAATTCCAACCGGGACGCTTATTGCTAATTGGCTTGGGCTTATAGTTGCAATTATCCTGGCTTTACCATTGAGTGATTCGCGACTTTTCAGGTCACCGATATCCGTCTGGAAAGGGGGAGGCGTGGGACGATTTTTTAAAGTCAGTACTGATTTGTTTTTCCGTTCAGCCTGCATCATGATAGTTTCAATGTTAGTGACGTCCATTGGAGCGCGTTTGGGATCGGATATTCTTGCCGCCAACGCTGTAATTATGCAGTTCTTTATATTTTTTTCCTATTTTATGGATGGATTTGCTTTTAGTGGAGAGGCATTATGTGGAAAAGCAGCCGGGGCCGGAGATCTGGAAATGTTCAAACAGACCTTAAGAGGTATTTTCTTTTGGGGATTATCAATGACAATCGCAATGACCTTTATTTATGTATTCGGATGGGATCTGATTGCGGGATTTATCACCGATGAAGAGGAGATTATTAATATAGTCAGTCATCTTAAAATAATTCTGATGATTCTTCCGGCCATATCGGTTGCCGGTTTCCTTTTTGACGGTATATATATCGGGTTAACAGCAACACGCCAGATGCTTATTGCTACTTTCTTGTCTCTTATGGTATTCGTTATTATATCAATTGCTCTTCCGCAACTCATTAAATGTTATGGTAATCAGACTATAAGCTCTTTAGATACGGATATAATGTTATGGATTGGATTTTCCGCCTATCTTCTTACCCGTGGTGTTGCTCTTGCTTCTCTGTTGAAGCGGACATCAAAGAAATTTTTAAATATATAAAATCGAATAATTATGATACAGTTTATCAACGCGAAAATAAATCTCGGTCTTTATATCATAAACAGGCGCGAGGATGGTTATCATGATCTATCAACCGTGTTCTATCCGGTCGGTAAATATAATGGTACACCTGAGAATCCTGAACCCTTCTGCGATATTTTAGAGGTTGTGGAACAAAATGCACCATCAGTATTATTTCAGACTTTAGGGATGCGTGATGTAACTGCTGATTATGAAGAGGGTGATTTCCGGTTCTTTTTCCTCGGGAATCATATTGATTGTCCTTCGGAAAATAATCTCATAGTCAAGGCTGCAAGAATTTTCAGTGAAAAAACAGGCACAATCGGGAAACATGACATTATACTTGAAAAGCATCTCCCGGATGGAGCCGGACTGGGAGGGGGAAGTGCGGACTGTTCATTTCTTCTGAAGATGTTGAACGAAATTGCGGAGGATAAACTCAAGGTTAAAATCAACAGTGAAGAGCTTAAGCTGATTGCGTCAGGGTTAGGGGCTGATTGTGCCTTTTTTATTGATAATGTTCCGGAGTATGCCGAGGGAATCGGTGAAATATTATCACCCCTGAATGTCAATCTTCATGGATGGTGGTGTCTGATAGTAAAACCTGATGTATACGTATCAACGGCCGAGGCTTTCCGGGGTGTACGGATTGAAAAACCTGAAACCTCGCTTGAGACGGAAATACTTCGTTCGCCGGAAGAATGGCGTGGCAGGATTGAAAATAGATTTGAAGACACTATTTTTCCCGAGCATCCTGTTTTATCGGAAATCAAGGATAAACTATATAGTTCGGGAGCTGTATATTCATCAATGTCAGGAAGTGGGAGTTCGTTGTTTGGCCTTTATAGAGAGCGAAGTGAAGCACAAAAGGCACAGTCGGAGTTTTCCGGATGTTACACTTCAATATGTAAATTATAGGCAGTAGTTTAATCAACCTTCTATATATTTCAGTTGTTAGGATTATAAAGAATTATGAAAACACCTCCTTTTAAAGAGCTCATATGATTTGAGATGTGTCGTTTTAACATAATTTGGAATAATATTTGCTTGGATAAAATAGGAATAATTTAATAGCTTATTATATGTCAAAGAATAAATTTAATGACGGAGTTAATCCTGAGGAGATAGAAGAAGTTCAGCCTGAGGTAGTTGATAACGAAGTTATAGAAGATATAGAAGATACTGATCCAACAGCGGAGGATACAGTGGAAGAGGAGAATGATGCGGTTAAAATAGCGTCATTAGAAGAGCAGTTGGCCAAGGAGAAGAAGGAATATCTTTTCTTAATGGCAGAATTTGATAATTTCCGCAAGCGTACTCTCAAGGAGAAATCAGAAATTATAAGGAATGCCGGCGAGCAGGTCCTCAAAGGATTATTGCCTATAGTAGATGATTTCGAGCGTGGACTGAAGGCCTCACAAGATGCAGAAAGTGTAGATTCTCTTAGAGAGGGAATGGAGTTGATTTATAAAAAATTGATGAAATATCTTGAGCAGAATGGAGTTAAGGAAATCAATCCGGAGGATACAGATTTCGACACTAATTTGCACGAAGCTATTTCCGTTGTCCCTGTTCAGGATGAATCCTTGAAGGGAAAAATTCTGGATACGGTAGAAAAAGGTTATGTAATTAATGATAAGGTTCTCCGTCATGCCAAGGTGGTAGTCGGACAATAAAGCTTTCCAGTTATGGCAGAGAAGAGAGATTATTATGAGGTGTTGGGAGTTTCAAAAAATGCAACTCCTGATGAAATAAAGAAAGCTTACCGGAAGATGGCTGTTAAATATCACCCTGATAAAAATCCGGGTGATAAGGAGGCTGAAGAGAAATTCAAGGAAGCAGCTGAGGCCTATGATGTTTTGAGCGACGAAAAGAAGCGTGCCCAATACGATCAGTTCGGTCATAATATGGGCCCCCAGGGTATGGGTGGTGGCTTCGGTGGCAGCTACGGCTTTGGAGGCGGAATGTCTATGGAGGATATTTTTGCTAACTTCGGAGATGTCTTTGGCGACCTTTTCGGCAATGGAGGTAGAGGAGAATATCGTTCAGCCGGAGGTGCGCGTCCGCGCAAGCGTCAGAAGAAAGGAACAGACCTTAGAATAACAGTTAAGGTGACTCTTAAAGATATCATGAATGGAGTTGACAAGAAGCTGAAGATTCCGCGTCTGGTGGCATGTGCCGCTTGTAATGGCACGGGAGCAAAGAATGGTACCGCCTTCAAGACATGCGAACGCTGTCATGGCAACGGTTATATCTCTGTTACGCAGAACAGCTTCTTCGGACCTCAGACTTCACATGTGGTTTGTCCCGATTGTAATGGAGAAGGAAAAATCATATCCGAAGCCTGTGATCAATGTCATGGCACAGGTGTCCTTGAGAAGAAGGATGAAATTGTAAGCTTCCACATTCCTGCCGGTGTTGAAGACGGACAGGTACTTACTATGAGAGGTATGGGTAATGCTCCTCGGAATGGTGGAGTTAACGGAGACCTTCTTATCGTCATTCAGGAAGAGAAGGATACAGAGCTCATTCGAGAAGGAAGAGATTTAATTTATAATCTCATGCTTGACTTCCCGACAGCTGCGTTAGGAGGTACTGCGGAAGTTCCCACTGTTGAAGGAAAGGCCCGCCTGAAAATAGTTGCGGGAACACAGCCGGGTAAGATTCTACGTCTTCGTGGGAAGGGATTGCCTGAGTTGAATAATAATGCTATCCGTGGCGATCTTCTTGTCAATGTAATGGTATATGTTCCCGAAAATCTTTCAGATGCTGAAAAGAGTGCGATTGAAAGTTTGAAAGACCAGCCTAATATTGTGCCGGACACTTCAACATCAAAGAGAATATTTTCAAGACTTCGCCACATTTTCCAACGTGAAAACAATGGCGTGAACTGATAATAATCATAGCCATGAGGATGTGAGTCAAAAATAGAATTGACCCCTAAAGGTTGAAAAAACTTTTAGGGGTCTTTTTATATGGTGAAGTTTCGTAAGTATGAGAACTATTTTGCAAGGAGTTTAACAGTTCTTTCTTCTGTCCGTACTATATATATAGTTCCGGGAATACATTCAATAGGGGAGTCAGGGGTCAGTTTCCCGATAAGATTACCTTGCAGGGTATATACTGCAGCGTCACCATGGCGGGTGTGAATATATCCCGATTCTGAGAAAATATCATTTGATGAATCTGCAATCTCATTTACTGCAGAGAAGTCTCCTTTCACATTGAAATAAATCTGGTCTCCATTCTCGAAGATTTCTGAAATCTCATATTTTGTAGGATTTGAATTCCAGGATAGAAGGGAAGGAGTCGTAGTTGCGCTCAAAGATGTCTTCCTGAATAGTCCCGGGAAGGGGTCGCCGGAAGTAGAATTAGAACCTGTGGTTGCATCCGCTTCTACAAGGTCTACCCGCTGATGGCTCTTTATATTATTCACAACATTTCGGTCCCAGGCAGATTGGTCGAAGTCAATATGCCATACGAGCATCCCATGATGAGGCAGAAATTCATCATATCCTTTTTTCTGTCTGTTTTCCAAGAGGAAGAATTCGTCTTCATTTTCAGTGGGAATTATATATGCCTGATTTGAATCAGCGAGATTATTGAGGGTAACCATCCCCTCTTCTTCAAAATATAAGGGCTCAATCCAATTGAGAGAGTATTTTTCAAATGAAGAATAATTGCATGGTGTGACTCCGGAATTGCAATACGATCCTCTGTCCATCACTGACCAATATCCGGGTGTATATGAGCCAGAAAAAAAAGTGTTATAAAGATCAGGCAATCCCAATACATGTCCGAATTCGTGAACGAATGTGCCTATACCATCAGGACGGTCAAGAGCTTTCTTTAACTCACAGGTACAACCGTATCGGTTAGCTTTGACACCGTTGAAATCCGGAGAAGTGACATTGTAGTCAGTTTCCAGCTCGGCAGAATGAGGCCAGATTGTCTGGGAAATATAGGAATCGTTCTCTCCATAACCGGCATATATCATAAAAACGTTATCTATATATCCGTCGCCATCATGGTCGTAGATAGATAGATTATGTGTTTTGCACAGTTCTCCGCATGCTTCCAGAAGCATTTCATCAGGGTGCATATCATCTCCGTTAGAATCATTAGAACCATAATATTCCATAGGGTTCTTCATCATTACGGGACCAAGTACATCAAAATAAGGACGGAAAATTCCATTGGAGTTTTTGATAAAATAATCCCTCGCTGACCCCTTAGCTCCATAGAGGTTAAAGTTTTCGCCGTTAAGCTGCTCTTTATAAAATTCTCCCGGATTGTCCATAGAGAATTTCCGGTCGGGATATTCAATCAGAACCACTAATGCATGGGGCTCTCCAACTGAAGGGAAGGGAGTACCGTAATATATATATTTGGGAGCATCCCCAAGTGCTCTTTTAAGGTTTCTACTCTCAGATTTCTTTTCAAGTGCTTGTAGAAGAGCGTTCTTGTCTATATTCTGAATGAAGTTTCTTTCAATAGGACGGCGCAGAGATATATTATTCGCTTTGATAGAGGTCGGCACAGGGAGACCATTTTCTCCAATTCCGGCGTATACTAAGAAGCCCTCGGGGTCGAAAATAAGAGGGTTTCCGTCAAGTGTGAATGCTTCTCGGCCACGTTCATCTCCGGAAATAAGAATAGAGATTGTACTCCCGTCCGGCTGTGTAAATTCAACAGGTGACGGGTTTGCCGGTATTGCATACATGGATAATCCGGAAAAGAATGATAATAGAAGCGTAAACGCTTGAAGATACTTCCCTTTCATAAAATAGAAAGTGCCGGATTTGCGATCTCTTAAAAATTGGGTTAGTTTCATAAAAAAAGATTTCCGTTTTTAAGGGAAATCTTCTTATCATTTCTTTATGCTTAATATTACCCGGTTACCATTCAAAAGATGCAGACGCACCTAAAGAATTAAGTGTAACGTTTCTATTCCAGCTACTCCAATAGTTGGCCGTAAGAAGTTGGTAATTTATGCCCAAAGCAACTGCTTGTTTGCTATTATTGCTGTTGACAGGAATTCTGACACCCAGGGCCGGGCGGAGATAGAAGTATTCCTGATTAGTGATATATCCGTTATTGATTCGCAAATTATCCTTGCCAACCAGGAACGAACATCCAACTTTTACATCAGCAAAAAATGCTACAGATGAAGACTTCCCAACATTAAAACGGAAATCTGTGAATATTGGTATCATAACACCTGAAGTTCTTTGCGATTTTACTATGGTTGAATCATAGTCGGGGTGATTAACATCCCAATTTCCAAATTCATCGGATGTATGGGAAAAGAGTACATCCACACCCATACCGACTCCCATGAAGAACCACTCACGATACTGGAAACCCTGAGAGGTTGAAACACCTAAGAAATCAGCGTTACATTCACCTAAACCCTTGAGATAGTGTGCATCAACGAATCCTTTATAATTCATGGAGCCTGAGAGCATAGGTGAGAGCAAGCTTGGAAGTTGGTTGGCTATCTGATAAAACTGGGCATCAGCATTTGACAGTCCAAATGTTGCTATAAGCAGTGTAAAAAAAGAAAGCAGTTTCTTATTCATAATAAAAAATAAAAAATGTTTATGAAATTGAATTAATGATGACTTATCCTCTCAAAAAAGTCGTGGAATCAATAAATTTCTTTGAGACTTGTCTTCATATTTAAAAACAAACATAAATATATTTTAGTTTTAATTCTTTCTCACTTTAACTGGAAAGAAAAAATTCGGTTTGTCAATAATGAAAAAATGCAGAAATTTCTGAAGGAGGTGGTATGTAAATGTGGAACGCGGTCGGCTTCACAACCGACCGCGTCCGCGTGTTTTTCATAATTTACTTTTCAAACTAACCTAACATCATGAAACGAATATCTTTCCTTTGTCTTTATAACACGTCGGGAAAAGTTTCGGTTCAGTAAGTCAGGAAAAATTTTTTGAGAAAAAAGATTGGATTTGCACAAAAGATTATCCCACAGATTAGTATGTGATAAAGCGAGAAGAGGTTATTCTAATTTAGAGATTGCGGCTTCTATCTTTTTTGCTGCATGATGGTATGAAGCTTTAAGGGCGCCGATAGATGTGCCGAGAATTTCTGAAATCTCTTCATATTTCATATCGTCAAAATAACGCATATTGAATACGAGTCTCTGTTTTTCGGGAAGCGTTGAAATGACCTTCTGGAGCTCCAGTTGAAGAGAATCGCCGTCAAAATAAGGATCTGCCTCAATACTTTCAAGCAGAAAGGAATCATGTTCGTCATCAGTTATATTCATTCGCTGACGCTCATGATTTAGAAAATTGATGGATTCATTAACCGCTATTTTAAAAAGCCAGGTTGAGAGTTTTGCGTCACCACGAAAGTTGTGAATATTTTTCCATGCTTTTAGAAACACATTTTGCAGTAGGTCGTTAGCATCATCGTGGTTCGATACCATTTTACGAATCTGCCAATAGATAGATTCACCATAAGTACGAATAAGAGCGTCAAATGCATCTCTTGCCTTTGATTCGTTCTGAAGGTCTTCAATCAGACTCTTTTCGTTTAGAGGTGGAGTATAAGGAGCCATTTCACCTGCAAATGTACTGAAAAATCACGATATTTTCATATGGTAGTATTAAAATCAGCTTTAAGCCATTTTTTTAGGCCGGATTTCTTACGGTATTTTTCGATAGTGGATTATATATTGAAGTTAGATTAAACCTTTGAGGATTATTAATGCTGTCTCTTATCCACATCAACGAGCCCACGAGA
>CAMWXI010000072.1 GCA_947178175.1 uncultured Porphyromonadaceae bacterium
ATATAAAGCTTTATACAAAATGAAAAGAACGTTTCAACCCTCCAATCGTCGCAGAGTCAATAAGCATGGCTTCCGCGAAAGAATGGCTACTAAAGACGGCCGCAAGGTATTGGCACGTCGCCGTGCAAAAGGTCGCGCCTCGCTGACAGTGTCTGACTCGATCGCAAGCAAGTAAGCCAGTCTGCTCCGACAGAGAGTAAAAATATTCCCCGCAATTCAATAAAGAATTGCGGGGAATATTTTTTAGAAGAGGTCTAAGATAAAGTTAGACTGATATTTTTATATTGGTGGAGTGTGAATCAATTTCCGTTGAAGAAACCTAAAGTGTCTTCAAAAGTGCCTATCGCGAAGAGCCAGTAAAGCAGCACCAGAATGAGCACGATTGTGCCAATCCATATCCAGATTTTTCTATTCATTGGTCTTAACCGTTAAAGTAACCGATAATGTCTTCAAATGTGCCGATTACGAAGAGCCAGTAGATAAGAATAAAGATAAGGACTATGACACCGAGCCACAACCACAGACGATTGATCTTGCTTGTGGATTTATTTTTATTTTTCTTTGCGTCAGCAGGCATGCTGTTGGCTATCTGATCGGGAGTCTCATATTTTCGATTCTCCTTTACATGTCGTTCTTTCTCATTCATAATATCGAGGTTTTAATAAATTTATCAATCTTATGTTTTATTAACGGATTTCAGTTGCAAAGTGTTCACACTCCGGTTTCTTATTTAATTAAGTTTTGCCGGCACAACTTAAGGTTGATGGGGCTCTAAAATGGGAGCGGGGTCTCGTCAGGACCGGGGGATAGGTCGGTGAGTGGAGATGAGAATGGATTGTTGCCCGGGTCAAAGGTGAAGTTTGTGGCGTCGGCATCTTGGAAAGGGGAAGGGCCGCCTTGTTGCTCCCTGCGAATCCGCTCGTTCATCTTGGATTCGATAGGCTTCTTGGCAAGAGTTTCCTGCACGAGATTATAACCCTCTTCCCAGTTTTCGAATCTCGCATATCGGTGAACGAAACGGAGCTTGACATCGCCCACAGCGCCTGAACGATGCTTGGCGATGATGAGTTCAGCCAATCCGCGGATATCGTTGCCTTGGGCGTCTTCGCTTGACTTGGTGTAATATTCCGGACGATGGATGAAGCATACGATGTCGGCATCCTGCTCGATGGCTCCTGATTCACGCAGATCAGAGAGCACGGGGCGTTTGTCCTCGCGTGTCTCAGTGCTTCGGTTGAGCTGGGAGAGGGCGATTATGGGGATGTTGAGCTCTTTGGCAAGAGCTTTGAGGGAGCGAGAGATTGTGCTGACCTCCTGCTCACGGCTTCCGAGTTTCAGGCCGGTGGCGTTCATGAGCTGCAGATAGTCAATGATAATAAGTTTCACACCTTTTTCTCTCACCAGCCTGCGTGCTTTTGTGCGTAGTTCGGTGATGCTCAGTCCGGGAGTCTCATCAAGATAGAGAGGAGCGCTGTATACGCTGCGTATGCGCGCGTTAAGACGGTCCCATTCTTCGTCGGAGAGCTTACCGCTTTTTATCTTTTCACTCTCCAGATCAACGATGTTGCTTATGAGACGTTTCACAAGCTGCACATTCGGCATCTCAAGGGTAAAGATGGCGGTGGGAATGGAGAAATCTATCGCCATGTTTTTAGCCATGGAGAGCACAAAGGCCGTCTTTCCCATTGCCGGGCGTGCGGCAATGATGATAAGGTCGGAATTTTGCCAGCCGGAAGTGATTTTGTCAAGGTCGGAGAATCCGGTCTGGAGTCCGGAGAGCCCTGTGGCGGAGTTGGCGGCTATCTGAATCTGCTCCATTGCCAGATTAAGCACAGGGTCAATCTGTGTGACATCTCTTTTAAGCTGTGTCTGGGAGATTTCAAAAAGTTTCCCTTCAGCTTCCTGAAGCACATCATCAACATCGTTCCCTTCGTCGAAAGCTTCTGTGCTTATGTGGGAAGCAAAAGTGATGAGCCTGCGCGCTATATATTTCTGGGCTATGATCTTGGCGTGAAATTCCACATTGGCTGCGGAATATACCTGCATTGTAAGTTCGGCGATATGAGCGGGTCCTCCTACTTCCGACAGGGTGCCAATCTGGCGCAGCTTGTCGGTGACAGTCATAAGGTCAATAGGTTGCTGATTAAGACCTAACGAAGAGATGGCTTCATATATTTTCCGGTTTGCAGGGTCGTAGAAACTATCCGGTGTCAGAATGTCGCAGACATTCATGTAGGCATCTTTTTCGAGCATAAGAGCTCCGAGCACCACTTTCTCCAGCTCAATGTCGCGGGGAGGAAGTTTGCCGGTGGCATCGGTGATTTCTTTCTTTCGGTAATCCTTACGGGGAGTATATTTCTGATCTGCCATGATTTTTGAAATAGTATTAGACGGTGGCGACGGTGATAAACAGTAGACAGATGATGATTCCGAGCATCAGGAGAGCGGTGAGTCTGAGACATTGGTTGAGGGCGGCGCCGCGTGAAGGGCTCATTCTCCGCCACAACAGAATATAGAGAATCATCCATACACTCCAGAAGCAGGAGAGAAGAGGGCCGAAGAAGGGGAGGGTGGCAAGTGCTATGAGAAGAATTCCGCCGAGTCCGAAAATGAGATATACCATACTCATGGCTCCACGCCCGAAGATGCCGACGGTGGTGCGTTTCCCTACAGCAAGGTCGTCTTCCATGTCTCTGTAATTATTGACGATAAGCACGTTGTCGGCAAGCAATCCTATCCCTAAGCCCGTGAGGAGGCAGAGATTGAGAGATTCAACCGTGAATCCCGCCTGTATCCAGGTTGTGAACCCTACGGGGACGAGACCGAAAAAGATGATGACGGCGATATCTCCCAGACCGTTGTGGGAAAGGGGATAAGGACCGGCGCTGTAAGCCAGGGCAAATAGGACAACTGCGACTCCTACAGCTATCAGTCCCCATCCACCCCAGTAAATCAGGGAGCAGCCGAGGATGGAATCAAGAATCAGGAGAGTGAAAGTGGCCCATTTCATAGCTTTTGGAGAGAGATCTCCTTCCGTGACACCGCGTCGGAAACCCTGGCGTCCCTTTTTGTCCAGACCCTTCCTGAAGTCGTAGTATTCGTTGGCGAAGTTTGCCGCTATCTGGGCAGTTACGGCGAAGAGCAGGCATATCAGGGCCGGGAGGATTTTGAAGCTATGAAGCAGCAGGGCGCAACAGCACCCTGCAAGAACTCCGGCTACACTGACCGGAAGAGTATGTAGTCGCATGGCTTCGAGCCATGCCTTGGCTTTCTTGCTCATTTCTGGGAATGAAGGAGATTAAAGGCAGCCTTGGCTGCGCGTTCGATACGTTGGCGTTGCAACAGATTTTCCACGAGATGGGTGGGCAGGGAATCAAACCCTTCACGCATGGCAACGAGAGCACACCCCAAGGCAGCGTTTGTGTCAGCGTCGCCGCCGGCGTCTACCAGGGTATAAAGAGCATCATTGGTTGATTTGGCATGCCAGAATGCCCAGAGGGCAGCCGCCATGGTTTTGCGTGTATACCAATATGAGTCCTCATCGTCAAGTTGCAGACGGGAAAGGTCGCCGTTTTCCGCAATACGGATGTATTCAATTGTGGAGGAGTCTATATCTTCTGCAATTTCAATAAGTTCATCAGCATCGGCAATACGGCCGTTGCGGATATATTCATGGACGAGGTCGCCGATAACGACAGCACTTGCCACACATCGCGGATCATAATGGGTGGTGCGGCAGTTCTCGACGATTTTTCTTCTGTGGTCTTTATAAGCCATACCGAGAATCATGGCCCGGCCTAAAGCCTCATTATATGCTTCGCGGTTAATCATCGTGTCCCAGACTCTTTTGGCAGCCCCTTCAGGATTCTGAAGGAAGTCCGGCTGAGCCATGACCCATCGCAGATGTCCTCCGAAGTCGTAGGGAGATTTCTCGTAGCGATCTTTCATCAGGCGTGCGAAGAGCGACTGTGTCACTCCTCCCTCCTGACATACTGCCTCAATCAGAAGAACCACCACTTCCGTGTCAAGAGTGAAGTCACCGCGTTTGAATTGAGAGCGATGGGCATCGCGGATGATATCTTCGTAGCGTCTGAGACCTCCGGGATAGCGTCTGGTGGCTTCGTCGCGTGTCATGAATTCTGTGCCGACACCTAAGGCGTCACCAATGGCATAGCCGTATATACAGGCTCGAACTTTGTCTAAGGTGAGATTCATTAAGTTAAGAGTATAATGATTATATGATTATATGTGGACTTACTCTTACTCCGGTTATTTTCTGATTCGTAAGGTAAGGGATTATACTCCAAAATTAAAAAATTCTTGGGAAAACAGCAAAAAAGATTTTTTTTACCTTTGGAAATTTCATTTCCCGATGATTTATAGACAGTTTTCTATAGTCACCCCTCTTTCCTTGGGGAAAAGGGATCAGAAGGTGATTGAAGCTGAGAAGCCATGTGTGATTCCGTCGGAGACGGGTATCAGGGAAATCTCCGTTTTGTTGTTTTTAGGGCGTGTGAAGAGATAGGCGCTTCCGGCGCCGATAGCCGCTCCGGCTAAAGTGTCCCACCAATGATGGTTCTTGCTGTAGATTCGGCCCCATGCCACATAAGATGCCAGCGCATAGGCCGGCGCGCCGAGTTTCCAGCCGTATCGGCGCTGAAGGAAGCCTGCTGTGGCAAAGGTGACGGCACAATGACCCGAAGGGAAGGAATGACTGTTCTTATGATTGGGGCGCATCTCATAGACTGAGTATTTGAGGATGAGAGTGGCCGCCGCTGTGACGGCTGCCGTACAGGTTCCCTGCTTTATTCCTTCCCAATCGTTGTCGATGATTGCTCCAGCCACGGTGGCAATGGGCATACTCCAGAGAAGGATATCGGTGGATAGTGCAACTCCTTTCTGTGATTTTGAAAGCTGCAGGGGAGCTTCAGGGGTGGAGGGGGGAATATAAATTTCCTGAGCTTTAAGCGAGGTGGGATCAAGGCTTAAAAGTATAATAATAATAAGGAGTGAAAGCGATTTCATATCCTCGGAGATTTTCAGTTGATGAAGAGCGAGATAATTCTCGGTAAAAAGATAATGCAGCCGACGATGGCTGCGGCGATGGCTGTGAAGAGCACTCCGGCCGCGGCAATATCTTTTGCCTTCCCTAACAAAGGGTGATAATCTGAGGAGGCATGGTCGGCCAAAGCTTCTATCGCACTGTTCATGGCCTCCGCCATGAAGACGATGCCTATGCAGAGAATCACTGCTATCCATTCTCCGGGAGCGATGGAGAAGATGAATCCGCAGATTATAGCCAGCAGAGCTGCAACGCTATGGATACGGGCGTTGTGTTCACTGATTATCAGAGTCTTTATCCCTTTCCATGCATATATGAAGGAGCGGCCGCGGGCTCTCCAGCTGAAGGGGGATGGCGATTCGTTCATGGCAGGTCGTATTCAAGTGAGAGCTGGTCAACGAAAAGAGTTGTGCCGGTGCCGCCGGTGAAATAGTCGCCATAGCGAGATGCGGCACATGTTATCTGAAGATAGCGGGGAACTCTTGATGTGGAACGATATGTGAGCTCAACCGTGAATTCTTCCCATCCGTTGGTGTCGGTGTTGCGGATAAGTTCGCCGTAGGCAATTATTTCCGGGGAGTCGGGGTTGAAAAGCTGACGGTTTTTCGGATTTGTACGAATCTGGTAGGTTGTTGTCCAGTCAGTGAGAGCGATATATATATGGCAGGCGTCATTCTCACCCATGAGGGATTTGAATTCTGCGGAGGCATAGTTAATGGGAGCAGTGGTGAATTTATAGTAACCTCTCAGTCTTGTTGGTCTCACAACCCACGGGCGACCAAATTCCAGGATGCCGTTAGTTCCGTCAACCTTGGCAAAAGAACCGGTATAGATGGAGCCTGCCGCAAGTTTGCCAATTCCGGCTATACCTACAAACCGAGTTTCGAGTTTGGCAGACTGTCCGGAGCCGAGGGGGGTGTCGTCAGAGGGCATGACATTGCTCTGTCCGAGAGTCGCGGCCCCGGTATTGCCGGTGTCCCAGAATCTGACACCATCCTCATTCCATGGACACCATATTTTACCGTTAAGCCACCATTGGTCGAAGGAGCCGTTGGGAAGAATCTCAGTCGGTTGGGTTGTGGCCTCCATTTCATTACCTATATTGTTGCCGGAGACTGTGCGCACTACATATTTTGTGAGAGGAGTCAGATGCGGTATATAGCATGAGAATTGTCCGGAACCTTCAGCCTGAGTCACATTCTTCATCGGGACATCAATCCAATCCGCTGAGTCGGCCTCACGATATTGGAATCCGTTTTTCACGTCGGCAGGTCCGGCTCCGTAGGCCCAGATAACTTCAGACCATGCGTCAACCTGCTGGGTCTCGACCAGGAGCTGGCTCTTTTCCGTGAAAATTGTCCAGTCTTCGGTGCGTCCATGGGCGGTGACAGCTATTCTCATCGGACGTGAGAGGTCGATAAGTCCCGGAGTTATCGCCGGTGAGAGGGATGTGATTCCGGCAGGTCCGAGTTTGATTGCAGTGAGGTTAAGGCGGGCGAGGTTGGCTGTCATCGGCACATAGACCACAATGCGCCTGGCGGAAACGTCAATGACACTTTCTCCAATCTGTCCGGCAATGCGGAAATATCTCTCAATGTTCTGCTCAGCCTGAATAATCCATTGATAAGTCTGAAATCTGCGAAGTTCCACAACTTTGGGAGTGCTCAGATCGAGGGTCTCACCCAGAATCGCGGGAGAGACGGTGCAGTCCGGGGTCGTCTGCATCTCAGTGATTTTCACTTTCTGAATGTCTACGTCTTCGCCCAGATAGAGAGTGGCGCGATAGTTTGCGGAGTCAAGCAGCGCGGGAGCTATCTCCCCTTCGGCAGCCAGCGAGGTGAAATATTGGGGAATGGTGGGGTATGGGATGTCATTTTTAATACATCCGTACATTAATAATAGTATGATGAGAGAGAGCAGGAATTTCAGAGTCTTCATAGGGGTTATTCTGCAGATGAGCGGCCATCATATATGGATGCCGAGTCCGAGAGAGATATTGAAAATGTTGATACGGAAATTGGCTCCGGAAGTCAGACGGTTGCCGGAGGAGACTCCGTCGACTGTCTGTTTTGAATTCCGGAGATAGAATCCGAAGGCACCGAAGCTGACGTTCAGACTGGCGTTTTTCATGATGAATACGCAAAGACCGGGAGAGAATGTGATTCTTGCATCAGCGAAGCTGGTGTGGGTTCGCTTTATTTCGGAGTTGAACGGGCGGTTGAAGTCGGAGCTTCCCGAGGAGAAGGCGAGTTCCACCTCGTTGCTTACACCGAAGCGACCGCGGCGGGTGATTCCGAAATATTGGCTTACAAAGATAGCACCGGTGTATTGCGCGCTGGTGTAGCCGATGTCATGGAGGTTGAAGTTCATATCCTCGTCGATGTCGACTTTGAAAGAGTCGATGCGGGCTTTTGTTTCGTTATAACCGAATCTTAAACCTACGGAGATGTTGTTGCGTATGAAGTAGGCGAGATAAGGACGGAGGGCAAAGGAATGGGCTGATATGTCAATGTCGGAGAGGAGGTCCATCAGCTCCATGTCTGAAGTAGAGAATTCTCCGTAGGAGGCGGTGAGACCGAATTGCCACATCCCCTTGGGGATGAAAAGATAATTGAAGAGGCCGCGGTCGAAACGACCGAGATTACGGTCCTTGAGCACCATCGGGATGGTGTCGCCGTTGAATATGGTCTTCTCTGTAAGGTCTATTTTCGAGTTATCTCTTTTTACTTTGTAGTATCCCGTCAGGAGGAGCTCCACGTCTTTATACAGGGAGTCGGGAATGGTGATGGTCTTCATGCCGGTATTTTCTACCGGCAGGGAATCCGTGGGGATGGATTTCACCGCATCGTTGGCGAATATTGTCAGCCCCGGGAGTATGAACAGGAGTATAGGAATCAGATGTTTCATAGATAGAATGCCGCACCGAAGCTGATTGAAAATAAATTAATCTTGAAGTTTGCCGAATTTGATTTGCGGCGGGACACATATATTTGGTCCGTAAGGGTCTTGGTGTTTGTAAGGCTGAAACCGAGAACCCCGACGTTTACTTCCAATGCGGAGTAATTGTTGAGGAAAACGGCCAAACCG
>CAMWXI010000073.1 GCA_947178175.1 uncultured Porphyromonadaceae bacterium
ACCAGTTGGAGAGATTAGTGCCGTAGGGGTTATATTCCTGCCACCTCCAGAAAAGTCCGTCATCGCTCTCATGCTTCAGCAGCATATCCACCAGGTCGCGGGTAAACTGATTCTGGCCCGCAAGCGAGGAGGGATAATCAAGCTTCTCGGTCATTCCGGGCATATCCCACTTATAGGTATATCCGGTCTCGACAATCATAATCTTCTTGTCGGCGAAATTCTTCTCCAGAGAGACGACAGCTTTCTCCAGCTGCGCCATATTTCCGTGATAATAAGGGTAATAGCTTAGTCCGATAATGTCATAGTCAACTCCCATGCTCTTCATCCGTGAATAGAAATTATCCTGCACCGGGATGTCGCCGGTGCGTTCCGTGTGGAGGATGATGCCCGCGTCGGGACACACCTCCCGGCAGCCGCGGATAGCGTTTTTCAGAAGGTTGCCGAGACGCTCCCAGTTGGCATCGCTCCCCAGGAAAGTCTTCTTGAGTTCACTCTCAGGATCGTCAGGACTCCCCCACATCATTCCGAAAGAGATCTCATTCCCCGGCTGGATAAAATCCGGAGTCACGCCGGCCTCCCCGAGAGTGCGCAGAGTCTCGGCGGTAAAGTCATATATAGCCCGATTCAGCTCCCCGTCGGTCATCCCCTTCCATGCGGCGGGAGTCCACTGCTTCCCAGGGTCGGCCCAGGTGTCGGAATAGTGGAAGTCGAGAATCAGCGCCAGTCCCTCATTCTTGATGCGTTTGCAGAGAGGGATTATATAGTCGAGGTCCTGGCAGGCGTTAGGGTCGGCGTCGCTTCCCTTGTAGCTCTCAGGGTTGTTGAAAAGGCGTATACGCATAGCGTTCATCCCCTCCGAATGTAGGAAAGGGATAAGGTCGGCGATGACCTTTCCCGACTCATCGCGATATTTCGCTCCCGCGTTCTCATATTCCGGGAGTAGGGAGATGTCGCCACCCACATATCTGTATTCAGCTCTCGGCGAGCCGAGACATCCTGCCAGCAACAGCAGAGCGGTAAGTATTCTAATCTTCATAGATATAGGAATTTAAGAAATTGTCAACAGTGTCGGAGATTTCATGCTTGTTCTCCAGATTCTCCCCCGTAAAGAGGATGTCGGCGGCCGAATAGAAAGGAGTGCGTTGTGCGAGGTGTCGTTCCACAAATTCCGGCAGCTCCTCCCGGCTCAGGGCGGCCGTGAGCGGTCGCTTGTCAGGCACGATAAGCAGCCGTTCCACAATCCTTCCCACCGACGCCTGCAGCCAGACCGTCATTCCGCGCTCCTTCATATATTTCATATTATTATTGTGGCAGGGGGTGCCGCCGCCGCAGGCGATGACCACATTTTCAAACTCCCCGACCTCACGCAGCATCTCCCCCTCGAGTTTGCGGAAGCCCTCCTCTCCCCGGCTATTGAAAATTTCCGGGATGGAAGAGCGGAAACGCTGCGAGATGTAGAAATCGAGGTCGATAAATTCGCGGCCGCACTTTCGCGCGAGGGCCCGCCCGAAAGTGGTCTTGCCACTCGCCATATAGCCTATGATAAAGATTGGAGAAGTTTTCCTCATTTCCGGTTTATAAATAATCTTTTGGTTTCGGGAGAGAGAGTTGATGTCTGCCAGGGGGCAAGGTTTTGTTTCCAATTGCGGAATTCGGCAAGGCGTTGTTTCTGAGCTTTTATCAGCGAGTCGCCGCGCCTTGTCGCCCTCCTGTCGTCAACCCGTCGGCCCGCCGTGCTTAGAATCTCACCGAGTTTCACCCCCTCTTGCCAGACGACTCCGCTTCGTTCCACCATTCCCTGGTAGGGCCAGACAGAGTCGGGATACTTGTCGGCAATCAGAGTCGCCACCCTCAGCGCCTCCTTCGGTCTGTTCCTCTCCAGCAGATTCGATGCCAGGCGCAGGAGAGCCAGCCGCTGACGCGAAATCTGGTCGCCGACGTATGGGTCGGCATACATCCCCCGCCTGTCGGCGCCCCCGAAGCGCAGACGCGGGAGCATACGCAGGCTCTCCTCCGTGAGATAAAGAGTGTCGGAAGGAGAAAGCTTGTTGGCAAAGAGGGCAGGAGCCGTATATTTCTTAAATCCGCCATAGCGGGAGGTGTTGACGAGTTGTTGCCAATAAATAGGTCTGGGACGTGTCGAGGCGGCATTAGTGGCGATGATGTCTAAAATCGCCAGGTCGCGCATCCCCATCTGTTTCGAACCGTTGACAAGGTCGCGGAGCACCACGGTCAGCGAGTCGTCACCCTCCGGCGAGGGGAGTGCCAGACGCAATCTCGGCGACTTAAACGCCGGATTGGGGGTAGTGTCGCGGTAAAGCTCCCTCAGAGCTTCCACGGCATCCTGTGCGGGAGCCGGGGAATTGTCGCGCGGAACTCCCGTAAAGGTGAAAGCTCCGTAGGCTATCTTTTCCCTCGGAGCCGTCATCTCCACCGGGCGGCTCATCTCCCCGGGAATCATCTGCTGGACGATATACCGGGGAGTGGAGAGATACGAGAGATTAATCACCCTCACATCGCGGCGGATTCCCTCCACCTCCTGCGCATACCACACCGGGAAAGTATAGTTGTCACCCTCAAGAAACAGGATGGCATCCTTATCCAGAGAGTTCAGAAGGTTCGCGGCATAGTCCGACGGTCCTGAGCGTAGCGAGCGGTCATGGTCGTCATAATTCACTGCGAGCATCAACCCCGGCGGCAGGAGAAGGAGGATAGCCGATAGAGCCATTCCCGTGCTGTGGCGGCGGAGACGCAGGAAGCGGTTGAGAAGCGCGGCAATTCCCGCCGCAATCCAGAGCGAGAACGCCATGAAAGAGCCCAGGAAAGAATAATCACGCTCGCGCGGCTCCCCGGGGTCTTGGTTGAGATAGACCACAATGGCTACTCCCGTCATCAGGAAGAGGGTAAGAATCATGGCATTGGACCGGCGTCCGAAGCCGCGGCGGCATTGAAGCGCCACAATCCCCACAATCCCCAGAATCAGCGGAATGGCGAAATATCTGTTTCTTCCCCGGTTGTCGCGCCCCAGTTCCGGAGGGAGGTTTTTCCCCTCGATCAGAGCGTCGAGAACATTGATTCCCGTAATCACATTCCCATGCTCTATTTCCCCCGCCGAAGGATAATCATTCTGACGCCCGCAGAAATTCCATAGCAGATACCTGAAATACATATATCCGATCTGATACCCCAGAAGCTCCTGCAGATTCTGCAGGAGAGTAGGGCGAAACATCTTTTCCGGCATCCTCTTTCCGTCAGCGCCGGCCTTGGCCACGGGGCGGTCAAGCGAATCCAGCGCATAGCTGCACTCCACCTCCGTCATATTCTCCTTCGTCATCCCTGCCCACGACTCATAATTCCGTATGTCCCCCTCATTATGGGAGGTCAGGCGCGGGAAAAGCATATTCAGTTCCGGCGTATAGACCGGTTTGTAGCGATAGTCGGCAAGCACATAGCGCTCTTCCCCCTTTGCGGCGAGCCTCAGCATCTCCCGGTTTGCCGCGTGTTCCTCCTCCGAGAGGAGACCGCTCCGGCGCGAGAGGGCAGCGCCCGGAAGAGCCGGGGCATACACCGCACGCTTCGGAATACGCACGATGTGATGATACACCGGATTTCCCGCCGAGTCATATTCCTCCCTCATCATCGGCCGGGCGTAGGGGGTAGGACCATAGAAGAGCGGGCGGCTTCCATATTGGTCGCGCTTCATATATCCCACGAGAGAGAAGAGGTCTGACGGGTCATTCTCGTTTACGGGGGGCTGCGCCGCTCCGCGGATAGGGATGAGAAGATAAGAGGAGAAACCCAGAATCAGGAAAGCCGCCGACTTCAGAAAGCGCCTGCGCGGGATATAGAGAATTATAATGAAGGCGAGGAGAAGCAGAGCGAGGAAAATCAGCGCGCCGGCATTGAAGGGGAGATGCAGTGAGTTAACGGCGAAAAGCTCCGTCATCGCCGCCAGTGTCGGAAGTCCGGGATATATAACTAATAAAATAAAGGCGAGAATTATGACGGATATCAGTAGCGCGAGCCATGCCCTGCCGACTGAAGGGGAGCGCCTGCGCGCGAAGAGATAGATAAGGGCACATGCAGGAATCACGAGCAGATTCAGCTCATGCACACCTATGGAAAGTCCTGTAAGATAGCCGAAGAGAACAAGTTGGCGCGTACCCTCGGCAGAGCGTGGATGGAGGGAATATTTCAGCATCACTCGAATCTGCCAGGCGGTGAAGAGCAGCGACAGGGCATACACCTCCGTCTCCACAGCTGAAAACCATACCGAGTCTGTCCATGCAAACATCAGCGCTGCGGAGAGCGCCGTGAGCATCGCAGGCAGAGGCCTGCCGGCAGGGGAGCGGCGGAAAGCCACTCTCACCAGGAAAAAGGCGATGGAGAAGAAGAGGGAGATGGCGATAGCCGAGAAAAGAGCTGACGAGAGATTCAGGAAATAAGCAATCTTTTCCGTGCCGAAGAGGGCTCCGGCATGTGCCGCCACATTCGCCGCCAGCGTCCAGGAAGGATTGCCGGGGGAGTGGCCGATTTCAAGGCGATAGGCGTTGAGGGCATATTCCGGACAGTCCCACCACGATATGGAAGGGTCAAGAGTAAGGAGATAGATGGCGAGAGAAGCCGCGAAAGCCACTATGGCTCCCGTCTTTCCCATGCTGCGCGACCCTTTGCTAAAGCCCTTTGATTTCATAAAATTAATATCTTATTGATAAGGATATTCTGAAGCGCTTTGAAATAATTCAAACAAATTGTTATATATTTGGAAAATTTTGCTAAATTTGTTGCGAAATTTTATCTGATTTTCTATGGACGTTTTAGACAGAACCGACATCCGACTTCTGCAATGTTTGCAAAACAATTCAAGGCTCACTACCAAAGAACTTGCCAAGGAAGTGCATCTATCCACTACTCCCGTCTATGAGCGCGTGAAGCGACTTGAAAACGAAGGGTATATCCGGCGGTATGTCGCCATCCTCGACCCCGACAAGCTCAACCTCGGCTTTCAGGTGTATGTGAATGTCAAGCTCTCGCGCCAGACACAGCAGGGGGCTCAGGACCTCATAGATGCCATCAAAGACCTTCCGGAAGTCACGGAATGTTATAGCGTGGCCGGACAGTTTGATTATCTGCTGAAGATTCATGCTCCCCACATGATGTATTATCGCCAGCTGGTGCTTGATGTGTTGGGAAAGATAGAATCCGTCAGCTCCGTAGAGTCCACCTTTGTCATGAGCGAAATCAAGCGCACCACGGCGCTCCCTCTCAATCAGCTTTAGGTCACTCTGCTCCGGGAGGGGAATTTTATCCCGGATTGATAGTGAAGGTTATGGAGCCTGACGCCACGGGGGCACCCTTCTGAGGAGTCCAGGTGGCGCTGCGCGCCCACTTCTCGCATACGGCATGATATGCCGCCGGGCCGCTCACGGCCTTTGCCGAAGTGACCTTCCCCTCGTCATTCACCTTCACATTAACTTTCACCACCACCCGTCCGCTCACTTCCACCCGGGAAGTGGTGCACCCATTGAATCCGCGGCCATAGAGGGAACCGGCGGTGCTGACCTTTCCGTTGCCGTTGACGGCAGCGTTCTTCCCCTGCGCCGACCCGTTGTTGGGCGACTTGAAGCGCGATTCCATACTCTTCAGACGCTTCTCCTCGGCCGTAGTGGCGCGGTTTTCGGTGACATTCGCCGGCGCCGGCTTGCTCTGGGTCTGCACCGGTTCGGTGACAGGTGCAGCCTTTTCGTTCTTTCCGGGACGCACAATCTCCGGCTTCTCCGGCTGCGGCTCGTCGGCAGGGTCCGGTTCTCCCTGCGGCAGTGGGGCCTCCCCCGCCTCCGGAAGCTGATTCTCCTCCCCGGGTGCCGAGAGGTCAAGCTCCGGCTCAAGCATCAGCAACTCCTCCTCTTCCGGCTCAGGTGTCGAAGCCTCAGCCATCAGCCGCCGCTCGATATTGCCCATATTGCAGAAGAGGAGCAGCAGAATAATCAAGGCTCCGCACACCAGGGTCACCCCCCCGGCGATATATCTGTCGTTAACGGATTTATCCTTTCCGTTGGAATCCGGTCTCATTGGGGTTCGTCGGTTAAGGTTTTTGCCGAGCGGTCGGGGCGAGTGGCAAGCACCGCACGCATATTGTATCGGTTGGCGGCGTTGAGCACAGCCACCACTTTCCCATAGTCCACCTTCTCGTCGGCGTATATAGCCACACTCCTCAGCGAGTCGGCGGCATGGATAGCCTCCAGGCGAGCGGCGAGCTCACCCTCCGGAATATTGCGGCGCAGCGACTGCAGCGGGTCAAGAGTGTCAGCACGGTTTTCGATAATGGATATGACCCCCACGGAGTCTATATAGACCTCCGTGCGCGGCTTGAGGGTGGTCTGCACCTCGCTTCCCGGCAACGACACGTCAAGGGCTGTGGGCTGGATGAGCGTTGACGTCACCATAAAGAAGATGAGCAGCAGAAAGATGATGTCGGTCAGCGACGACATCGAAAACATAGCCATCGGGGGATGATTTCTTTTCAGTGCCATAGTGCGGTGAATCAGGCGGTTGGTTCGTTAAGAAGGTCCATGAATTCCATAGTGGCGGCTTCCATGGTGTTGGCGGCATGGTTGATTTGTGCCGACAGATAGTTATAGGCGAAGAGAGCGATGATACCCACAATCAGACCTGCCACTGTGGTCACCAGCGCCTGATAGATGCCCCCGGAGAGGAGAGTGACGTTGGCGGCGTTTCCTGCCTGGGAGAGTGCGTAGAAAGCCTCAATCATACCCACCACGGTGCCGAGGAATCCCAGCATCGGGGCGCCGGCGGCGGTAGTGGAAAGCCATGTCATCCCTTTGCCAAGGTTGGCAATCTCGAGGTTGCCGGCATTCTCCATGGATGTCAGCACGTCGCCCACAGGGCGTCCGATGCGGCTGATACCCTTCAGAATCATGCGTGATGTCGGTGAGTCGGTGCGCTTGCAGAGCGATGCGGCGCTCTCAAGGTCACCTTCATATACATAGTCGCGTATACGCTTCATAAACGACGGATCGCGCGTGATGGCACGGTTGATGCTGAGCAGACGCTCCACGAAGATATATATCACGGTGAGCAACAACAGGAAGAGAGGAATCATTATGTATCCTCCTTCAATGACTAAATTCCAGAGATTCATATTTTAGATGTATTAATAGGCGTTTTTGCGTGCGAATTCCGGTAATACCGTTTCCGGTTTATCTTAGGGCGGCGAGGTATTGCCTGATTGTTTCGGCTATACCGAGATAAAGAGCGTCGGAAATCAGGGCATGGCCGATGCTGACCTCATCCAGGCGTGGCAGCGCCTGCTTGAAATAAGCGAGATTCTTACGGTTCAGGTCGTGGCCGGCGTTAATCCCGATGCCGGCATCTACGGCTGCCTGCGCAGCCGCCACGAAAGGAGCCACCGCCTTCTCGCGGTCCACGGCATAGTTGTCGGCGTAGGGCTTGGTGTAAAGCTCGACCCTGTCGGCTCCTGTCTCCGCGGCGCGTCTCACCTGCTCCGGGTCGGCTGCCACGAATATGGAGATGCGCGCTCCCGACGGTCGGAGCCGGCGAATCACTTCCCTCAGGAATTCGCCGTGGGTCTCCACATCCCATCCCGAAGAGGAGGTGAGCTGCCCCGGAAGGTCCGGCACTAACGTCACCTGGTGCGGACGCGTCTTGCATACAAGCTCAATGAAATCGGGCGAGGGATACCCCTCGATGTTGAATTCAGTAGTGATCTCCGGGCGAAGTGCCGCCACGTCACTGCGGCGGATATGGCGCTCGTCAGGACGCGGATGCACCGTAATGCCCTGGGCACCAAGCGCCTCACAATCCTTGGCAAACTTCACCACATCAGGCACATTCTCTCCCCGCGCATTGCGCAGGGTCGCCACCTTATTTATGTTTACACTCAGTCGGGTCATCGCTATGATTGCAATTTGGCATAATATTTGTAACTTTGAAAGCGCTTCCCAATCCTTCCCGTGGATTTCCAGGGGGAGGAGATAGAGGAAAGTCAATGCAAAATAAATAAAAACTTTCGACTTTTTCGTTTATGAGCGTGTTTACTTTTAAATGATTTTATCATAAGGGGAGATTTTCTTATGATTTTTAAAAGTAGAAG
>CAMWXI010000074.1 GCA_947178175.1 uncultured Porphyromonadaceae bacterium
AGATAACAAAAATATTTAACTCATTCTAAAAATGTCGCGCTGATGGAAGTGCGACATTTTTTATTGCAGATATAATAACCGTTGAAATGTGCTCTCGTCTTTTGATTTTTATTCAAAGTTTGTTTCTTGATCTGTTTTAGCTATTATATTTTGGAAGTAGACGAAAAATTTTTTAATTTTGCTTTTATAAGTCTTTGTATCCTATCAAAGACCAGCTGATTAAAACAATCAAACATATATATCAATGAAAAAATTTTATCTTTTCTGTGCGTCTGCACTACTTAGCGTTTCAGCTTTAGCAGGTAGTGTGACACCTCAGATTTTTTATGAAGACTTCGTCAAAATGGGCGAAGATGGTTTGTATCCGACCGGTGGTTGGACAACATGGGGTATTGATGCTACACCCGGAGATAACAACGCTGAAATAGACCAGTACATGAAGGCTTATTTCGAGGATAAGGATGAGAGTTATCTGCTCCTTCAGTATGGTGCGACTACTATCGCTATCAGTAACACCAACTTTATCCCTGCCACAACTGCCGACCAGTGGTTAATATCTCCTGAAATTGAAATTCCGGAGGAAAACATGAGTCTCTATTTCACAACCGGCTTCTATAATAATAAAGGCAGTTTCGGTAGTGGGAAAGCTCCAATTGCTGTCTATGTGTCAGAGACAGGAAACGCTAAAGAGGATTTTGGTGAAACACCAATCTACACTTACAACCTTTCACCCTCTACTGCTAATACGATTGCACTCAAGAACTTTATCATTCCTATGAATGGTTACAAGGGTAAGAAAGTTCATCTTGCGTTCGTTCAGAGAGGTAAGTCTTGTGGCCCTGTAGGTTTCACCAATATCGGTCTTGGCCAGTATTTCTGTGAATTTGACGATTCAAACACTCCTTCTGTCGGACTTAAGGGTGAAAAAATCACAATCTCTAATAATATCGGTATGAAGACTCCGGTAGCTTGTGCTTCAGTTAACGCCGTTCTCGAAATCAACGGGGAGAAAGTTGCTGAGAAGGATATAGCTAAGAATCTTGGTACGACTTCAGTAAGCCAGCAGTATGTCAACGTATCATTTGACAATGTTTATGAGATGAAGGATGAGTCCCTTAATTATAAGCTTCTTATCACTCCGCAGTTTGAAGGTGCAATCACATCTACATTTGAGGGTACAATCGGTTATCCTGTAACTAACTATCCCAACAACTGCGTAGTGGAAGAAGTGACAGCAACCGGCTGTCAGGCTTGTCCCGCAGGTACTGCTTCAATGAACTATTATGCAGAAAATTATCCTGCCGGTCATCCTACACGCGGCCGATTCATCGGTATAGCTATTCATGGCCTTATCAACTATTTTGACCCAATGTCTGAAGGAGTTAGTGCATATCTGTCACAGGCTCTTGACAAGACTGCTTCCACAACATATCCGGGAGCAAACTTCAACCGCTCAACAATCGGAATGTATCCATGGTCTTCAAGTTCTATGAATCGTGAAATCCTTTCAAGATCTTATAATAAGGCTGAGGTTGTCAGTGTGACTGTTCCTGACGTTGAATCTACTGAAGACATGTATGGCCGTAAGGTAGTTGTTAAATACAATGTTTATTCTGCCTACGATGCTGAAAGCCGTAATCTCAGCGCTTCAGTGGTGATGATTGAGAACGATGTAAAAGGTTATGAGTCAGGATATACACAGACTAACGGTTTCTATAACCGCACTTCTGATTATATCACAAGTAATTATGGCCAATTCCTCGTTCCTTATATGACGGATTATCTCGCCGGAGGTTCTCTCGGTTATTCAATGATACCGTTTGACAAGATGGTCTACAACCATGTGGCACGCGGAATATTCCCCTCTTATGCAGGAGAACCCATCAAAGGAGCATGGACTGCTGACGAACCCCGCGAACTTGAAATTTCATTCGAGCTCCCCGATAATGTAATGGAGTGGAAGAATACTGAAGTTATCATTCTCATTACCGACGATAGTAAAGATGGTAAGATAGTCGCTTCAGACATTCTTGATGCAAAGGATTTCAAGATTGGAGATTCTGCTGTAAACAGTGTTGCCGATGACAATACATTAATTTGCAAAGAAGGACGCAACATCGTTGTAACGGCAGACGCAGATGTTCCAGTTGAAGTTTATGGTATAGATGGAACACTTCTCTGCTCTTATGAGACAGCAGGAGCACCTCTCTCAATTGACGGATCTGCTTTCAACGGCCTCGTTATAGTGAAGGTTGCAAACGTTACAAAGAAGATGATGTTCTGATAAAGAGAACAATCAAAAATATAAAGGAGCATATTCAGGCCTGAATATGCTCCTTTATATTTTTGATTGTTTTGGCTTAATATTTATTTGCTTATTTTATCGGTAGGGATAATGTCAGACCTTCTTTGTTGAGAATAGTATTCGGGAATACCTCTTTGGCTTCTTTCAGAAAGAGCGAGTCATCATTATATCTGGAGGAATAATGTCCCGTCAGAAGATGTTTAGCACCGGATTCCCTTGCAAACAAGGCAGCCTGACGGGCTGTTGAATGTCCACGTTCGGATGCCATTTGCTGTAGGTCTTCAAGATATGTGGTTTCGTGCATAAGAAGCTCAACCGGACCTACTTTTCCGGCGATAGCTGATGAGTAAGACGTGTCACCGATATGGGCATAGCTCATAGCAGGGGTGGGGTCTCTTGTAAGAATATGATTAGGCACAATCACACCGTCATCACGTTGGAAATCACTCCCCATTTTTATTGAATTCATCATCCATACAGGCACCTTATGGAAATCACACATCTCTCTGATGATGTGACGTGGTTTTTCCTTCTCTTCAAAAACATATCCCACACAATTGATTCTATGCTTTAATGGAACAGTGCGGACTCGGAGTTTACGCGTTTCCAAGGCAATCTCTTCCTTGTGTGGATTCAGGATATTGAATTTTATCTCAAACGGAGTGTCCCTGTCGAAAAACTCAAAAATCTGAGTTAAAATCTTCTCCCCTTCGGCAAATGTATGGATTGTGATTGAACCACCTTTATCCTGAAGGCCAAGTGTCCCTATCAAACCGGGAAGTCCGAAGACATGGTCTCCATGGAGGTGAGTGAGGAATATATGAGAAAGACGGTTCAGCTTTAATTTCTTTTGAGCAAAGGCTTTCTGAGCTCCCTCTCCGCAATCAATCATGTAAAGGGAAGAGTTGTGTTCAACTACTGTACATGAAGTGTTGTGATGAGGGGAAGGTTTTGCACTTCCACATCCGAGAGTATGGACTTTAAAGAGGGAAGAATTGCTCATTTGCGTTTCATCTGTGTATAGTTTTTAGCCAGCCCACCTGTACCTGTTTCTTTATAGAGAGAAGGAAGGTCGTGGCCGGTTTGTTTCATTACTTCTACAAGACGGTCGAATGATACCCGGTGGCCACCATCAGTGAAACTTGAATAAATATTAGCATCAAGGGCGCGGGCAGCTGCGTAGGCATTTCTTTCGATGCAAGGAATCTGAACAAGGCCACAAACCGGGTCGCATGTCATCCCAAGATGATGTTCCAACCCCATTTCCGCTGCATATTCTATCTGTGCCGGACTGCCACCGAAAAGTTGACTTGCGGCTGCAGCGGCCATAGCACAGGCTACGCCAACTTCCCCCTGACATCCGACTTCCGCACCGGAGATAGATGCGTTTTGCTTCACAATGTTGCCAAAAAGTCCCGCAGTTGCTAATGCATGCAGTATGCGCGTCTCCGGAAAATTTCGACTCTTCCATAAATGATACAACACCCCTGGAAGCACACCGCATGAACCGCATGTCGGAGCCGTGGCGATTATTCCTCCCGAAGCGTTTTGTTCACTTACTGCAAGAGCATAGGCAAACACTAAACCGCGTGATTTCAGGTTGTCCTTGTATCCGTTGGCTTTGACAAAATAAGATGCGGCTTTGCGCTGGAGATTCAAGGGTCCGGGTAGACGTCCCTCTTTTGAGAGACCTGCCTCAACGGCATTCTTCATCGTTTCCCAGACAGCGGAAAGATATTCCCATATCTCTTTACCTTCACATTGTTCAACATATTCCCAATAGGTTCTTCCTGTTCGCTCGCAATATTCCATGATTTCCGATATTGTGTTGAGCGTGTAGATTTCCGGGCTCCCTGCCGTAGGGTGGCCATCTTCCACTATGGCACCTCCTCCGACACTATAGAATATCGTTTCATCCATAGGGAATCCGGCTTCATCAATGGATCTGAATTTTACAGCATTTGGATGATAATCAAGGAAAGTGTCCGGTTCCCATAATATTTTTACCGGCATCTCGGTTTTTTCCAACGCCTCCATTATGGCAACATCGGTCATGTGTCCTTTGCCCGTGGCGGCAAGAGAGCCGTAAAGAGTGACTTCAAATCCTTTTGCTCCTTTATTTCGGTTGAGGAAAATCTCAGCTGCCTGTCGGGGTCCCATAGTGTGGGACGAAGAGGGACCAACTCCAATTCTATATAATTCGCGAATAGACTTCATTTCCCGTTTAACAATCTAATACTTGTTGTCAGAGACTATCTCTTGTCGGATGTCGTGAGATATACTCTTATATTTATCAATAACGTATTTATTAATAACGTGAGTTTTTAACTCTTATTTTTTTTATTCGTGTTTTATCATCATTTGTTGGTATTGTGAGAGATTATAATTCACTTAAATTTGCGGTATGAAAAATATGCGTAGAGTCTTTATTGGAATCATGGTTTCATTTATGGGAACAGCATTTCCCGCCACTTCTCAATCAGAGTGGGTGACGGACTCTATCGTTATGCTAAATGAGGTTGATATCGTGGCTGTTAAGCAACAATCAAATCTTGTCAATCTCCCGGTCAGCTCTAATACTATTTCTACAGATGCCATTCAGCTGCTTGATATTTCTGACATAAAAAAAGTGTCGGATATTGCACCGAATTTTTATATCCCCCAATATGGGTCAAGAATTACATCATCAATTTATGTGAGGGGCATCGGCGCACGTATGGATCAGCCGTCAGTCGGTCTGACTATTGATAATGTCCCCGTGATGAATAAGGATGCTTATGACCTTGACCTGCCCGATATCGCAATGATTGAGATTCTCAGGGGTCCTCAGTCATCACTTTTTGGAAGAAATACAATGGCAGGACTTGTAAACATCCGGACGCTGTCTCCAATGAAGTTTCAGGGATGGAGAATAAATCTCAACGGAGGACTTCCGGGCTCTTTCAAATTGTCTGGCGGTTGGTTTAAAAAATATTCCTCTACATTGGCACTCTCAGCCAACATAGGAGTTTTTTATAATTCCGGGGAATATAAGAACAATTATGACGGAAGTATGACAGGGAAAGAAAGGTCCGGTAGTTTTCGAACAAGACTTGAATGGCAACCTTTGCCAAATCTTTCCTTGTCAAATGTGCTGGCGATAAGCGCCTTGCGCCAAAGCGGGTATCCTTATGAATCCGTAGTCTCAGGAAAAATTGAATTTAATGATGAATGTTTTTATCGTAGATTCCTTTTGAGTGACGGTCTCTCTTTAAAATGGGTTGCCCCACATTTTGATATGTTGAGTGTTACTTCTCTTCAATGGATTGATGATAATATGACACTTGATCAGGATTTCCTTCCGGAAGATTATTTTACTCTGACACAGAAGAAACAGGAGGTGTCACTGACTGAAGATTTAACATTCCGTGGTAAATCAGACGGAAGATATAGATGGATTGCAGGAATGTTTGCCTTTTATAGGCATCTTAATATGCAAGCACCGGTAGTGTTTAAGGATAAAGGAATTAGTGAGCTGATAGAAAACCATCGGAATACCGGAAATCCCTACCGACCCATACGTTGGGAAAGGAGAGAGTTTTCTCTGAACAGTGATTTTACACTCCCGTCTGCCGGGATTGCCCTTTATCATGAATCCAAGTATGAGTTCAATCGTTGGCATTTCTCTGCCGGATTACGACTTGACTTCGAGCATATATCGATGAAATATCATAGTTTCTGCTCAACAGGCTATAATATTTATGATAATCCCTCGGGTGTCCTACCTTGCAATTCGGAAGAGCCGGACAGAAATGTCAAAATTAGTATTGATGATTATGGGACACTTTCAAGAAACTATATCACAATCCTTCCTAAAATCACGGCGCTTTACGATTTGACATGTGAAGGAGATGACAATATATACTTGTCTGTAGGAAGAGGATATAAGGCCGGGGGATTTAATACCCAGATGTTCAGTGATGTTCTCCAGCAGCGTATCCTTAACTATATGGGCATGAGTTCTGCGTATGACGTTGACAAAATAGTTAGTTACAAACCTGAAGAGTGTTGGAGCTTTGAAATGGGATCTCATTTTAATGTATTTGAAAATCGTATAAGTTCAGAACTTGCCCTTTTCTATATTGATATACATAATCAGCAGCTGACGATGTTTCCGGATGGCACCACAACCGGCCGGATTATGACGAATGCCGGGAAAACACGTAGTTTCGGTGCGGAATTGTCAGTGACTTATAAAGCAACTGAGGCTCTTGACTTTAATATCGCATACGGTTATACAAATGTGAGATTCCGAAAATTCTATAATGGTATAGTTGATTTGAAGGGAAAGGTTTTGCCGTATGCCCCGTCAAATACTTTATGGCTTCAGGCCCTTTATACTCTTCGCCTTGAGTCATGGGGAAACCGGGCGTTAATTTTTGATTTGAACACAAAAGGCAACGGACGCATCTATTGGAACGAGGATAATACCCTTTATCAGAATTTCTTTGCACAGTTGGGTGCCTCTGTCACACTTAAAAGTGATAAATGGGAGCTTCAGCTCTATGGAAAAAACCTTACAGATACTAAATATTATACTTTCTATTTTAAATCAATGGGCAATGAGTTCGTCCAAAGAGGGGAGGGGATAAAATTCGGTATAGCATACTCCTTAATATTATAATCAATTATGAGTATATTTTATAGGAGAAGTGCGTGGATAATTTGAGTATTTGCAGAATTCATATAAACTTCGTAAAACTAAACAAATATTAAAAATATGAGAGTAAAAAAAATTCTTTTGGCTATGCTTCCTGTGGCTCTCTCCTTAGGTGGTTGCAATAAGGAGTCGACTTTTGAGCAGTCTGTTAATTATCGGACCTATAATGTGGTGTTCCCATTGAAGAGTCAAGCAGAACCAACATTTTCTGAAGCACACTATCTGTTTCATTTTACCGACAATCTTTCCGACAGCTTCTCTACCTCCATCCAGGTAGGCTATGAAGAATTGAAAGTGGATGTTTCAGGTTTTCGCAGTCAGTCGGCTTCCACTCCAAACGGAGGTATGTTCACTATAGAAGGGGGCACAGGCAAAGCCGGCAATGACCAGACTGTTACAGACATATCGGGAGCGGTTACCGGTATTGTATATTATTCAATGGAAGAAGTGATCGGGATTCCGACTATCTCCCCTTCTGAATATGGTCCGCATACATTCCTGTCGTATAAGATTGGAGACAGCTATCTGGTGAAGACATTCTTCCCCGACCTCTATTTTAAAGGGACCACAAATACTCAGTATAAATATAAAGGAGAGGATAAGACCTATGAAAATAAAAATATCCTCTATCGTCTTGTCTTCAACAAATTCTTCAACAAAGCAGATTTGGTAATATACGAAGGTAAGTTTGCAGCAGAGCAACCTTCGTCCGGAGTATATAAATATCTTGTGTTGAAAAATCTCCCTGTGGTCTTTAAGGACGGAGGTTATAGCATTGAGGCTTCAAATATAATTCCGCAGTACCCGGAAGGCGGTACATTGGAGAGCCAGCAATATTTCGTCTTCAACAGGATATCAATAAAGAGCGGACAGGATACTTTAGCCGATATTTCAATAGACTTTGATGTGGCAGGAATGTACAAGGGAGAATTCCGTGGAGCATGTGCTGTAACAAACATATTGAAATGATAAAGAATAGTTATATATGATATAAAGGAATAAGGATAAATATAAATTTACAAACACTTTGTGGCAAATTGCTACAAATGGACGTTGAATTAAAG